>DASYRR010000147.1:0-12758 GCA_036004125.1 Pyrinomonadaceae bacterium
GACCTGTCACCGCTTTGGTACAGCGAATCTCAGCAATACAACGCTCTGTACCAAAGCGGTGACAGGTCCCCGCACTCCAAGGAGGCACTTGTGAGGTTCGCAGCGACAAACTGAAGTTTATCGGACAGTCTGCCTCCACAATATTTGTTAACGCTCACTCAGTTTGATCCGTCCTTTACAATTGAGGTCCAACTTTCTGCGCTGCTCAAGATGAGATTGCTCCTTAGTAGATCTACATCAATAGATCTAAAATGAGGGTGTCTCCTACCACTTTCCAAATTACTTATGAAAAAGGCCGGAATTCTGTCGCTCGCAACTTTTGTGATCGCCGCCTGCATGGGGGTGGCAATCGCAGCATCGACTATTAACCACAACAACGCCGTTTACGAGAAAACGTTCTCTCAAAAATTCAGTGGAATTGTTATCGAGAATGCCGATGGCCGTACCGAGGTCGAGACTTGGAACAGTAACCGCATTCGGGTCGCGGCTTCACGCGAAGGCGGGCAAACAGACCTGGACGCAATTGAGTCTCGACTTCGTTTTGAGATCAACACAACAGACCTCAGGATTGTGGTACGTGGCGACAAGGCAGCGGGCCCAATCAATCTGTCGATCTTCGTTCCTCGCCAGATTAACCTCGCTGTTAGAGGCGATACCGAAGCGATCACAGTGAGGGGAGCCACGAGCGCTCTCTCAGTTGAAACTCAATCCGGCAGCATTTCACTATACTTACCCAACTCCGCCAACAGCGATCTTTCCTTACGGTCGATCGAAGGCACAATCACGTCACAACTCGAGATGCGTGTGTTCGGTCCGGTCAATGCGCACAGTCTCGATGGCCGTCTTGGGAGAGGCGGTGCGCCAATAATCTTACGCAGCTTGAAGGGAGCTCTGACACTGCTTGCGGACGATGCAGGTCGCATTGCCCGAGCGGATGCGCGAGCCACAGGTGACGCAAGTGGAATTGGCACTCAGCCGCTAATGAATACCTCATCGTTTGTCGCTACGAATGCCGCTTTGGATACCTCTTCTGCCAACAAGGCTGGCGGCAGCTCTGGATCAAGTCCGGGAGTTGGGGCAACCACACAGGACGATCCGCCAGTGGCTGACATCATTAAGATCGATACTCGATTAGTAAATCTCAACGTCAGAGTCACGGATACCGGAGGCAAACTGATTACTGATTTAACTCAAGCCGACTTTCAGATCTTCGAAGATAGCGTGGAACAAGCGGTGGTGAGATTTGAGCCAGTTACGTCGCCTGTGAGTGTTGTTATTCTGCTCGATGCCAGCGGCAGTACGAAGGAACGTTGGAAGGTAATTAAAAAGGCCGCCAAGAAGTTCATCGACACACTCAACCCAAATACGCCAATTGCTGTTGCTGCATTCACACGCAAGTTTTTAGTCATTTGTGACTTCTCCTGCGATCGAAAGCTCATGAAGGATCGAATTGACGATACGAAAAATCTCGAGTCAGGTACGGCCTTCTACGACGCCACCTGGTCGACTCTGAATCTTTTTAAAGAGATCAAAGAGCAACGCAAAGCAATAGTTGTCATGACGGACGGTGTAGATAACTCGCTTTCGGACCAGGATTACGAACCTCGTCACCCATTCGACGAATTACTTGCTCGAATTAGTCAAGAGGAAGTCACCATCTATCCGATCTATTTCGACACCGAGTTTCAGGTGGTCGTCAAAATGCGGGGCTCTGACACACATGAATCGTACGTAACCGCTCGTCAGCAACTCAACAAGATCGCCGATGAAACAGGCGGGACCCTGTTCAAAGCGGACCGAGCTGAGGATCTGGAGGGTGTCTACAAAAGAGTCGCGTCAGAGTTACAGACAATCTACAGCGTGTCCTACAACCCGGCGGACAAAAACTACAATGGCAGTTGGCGCAATGTAGGCGTGAAGATAAAGAGGGATTCAGCTCAAGCTCGAACGAAGCGAGGTTTTTACGCGAAATAAGCTTCAGTCCAGTTGGTAGGTTGCAACACTCGTGGGAGTCTCGAAACAACGAACTTTATAAATCTGTACACGGTCATCACCCACCCGCCTGGCCACCCTCTCCAAAACATACTTTGCAAGGTTCTCGGCAGATGGTTGCAATTCATCGAAAGGGGGGAGCTCGTTAATGTTTCGGTGATCGAGGTAAAGCACTACTTCGTCAGCAGCAGCCTTCAACTCCACAAAGTCAACTAGTAAACCAATGTTATCGAGTTCCCGACCACGTGCGTAGATTTCGATTCTATAGTTATGACCGTGCAGATTCTCACACTTACCTTGGTAGCCACGTAGCTGGTGTGCGCTTGAGAAGTTGCGCTCAATCATTACTTCGAATTGTCCCGGCATGATTAGTTTGAGTCTAGAATTTCTGGTGCCAAACTAGCAAGTCAGCGCTTTTGTCAGTGGTGCCAAAATTTACATTCTTCTCTGCGCGTCCTCTGCGTTCTCTGCGTCTCTGCGGTTTAAAGGTGGTCAGAAAACATTTACCGCAGAGACGCAGAGAACGCAGAGGACGCGCAGAGAATTCAAACTAGGACACCATCAGTTTGTCGACAGCCTGAGGCTCGCTCGCAAAGCCTCGCATCGCCCCCCGGCCTTACGCTTTTGCCTGCTTCGCAGGCTCAAGCTGCGCGGATTCCCGATCAACCTTGGGTGGCATTGTTTCAAAGACAGCGGCAAGGTCTTCAATCACCGAGGTAACTCGACACTGCGGCAGGCTGTGCAGGAATGTTCTTCCGTAAGGTTTTGTGCGTAGTCGAGGATCGAGCACCGCCAGCACACCGCGATCAGTGGTACTGCGTATCAATCTTCCTAAGCCTTGCTTCAAGGCAATGATTGCCTGGGGCACACTGTATTCGTGGAAACTCGAGCCACCCATGTCCTCGATGTAACGTTGGCGGGCCGCAACTATCGGATCCGTTGGAACAGCAAATGGCAGTTTGTCGATGATCACGCATGACAACTGTTCCCCACGCACATCAACTCCTTGCCAAAAACTCGACGTCGCAAACAGCACCGCGTTCGGAGTCTCGCGAAAACGCTTCAACAGCTGCCCCTTTGACGCACTGCCTTGAACAAGACAGGGATAGTCAATCTCAGCATTTACGCTTTCAAACAGCGACTGCATTCCGGCGACACTCGTTGAAAGAACAAACGCACGGCCTTCGGTCGCGTTCAAGATCCTGACAACTTCAGCTGCTGCCGCTTCAGACCATTCTCGCGAACGCGGATCAGGCATCTTCGGGGGCAGATAAAGTACTGCCTGACTTTGATAATCGAATATCGACTCAGCGATTAGATCGTCGGCCGTATCGAGACCCAGACGATCACGGATAAAAGCGAAGTTGCCGCCACTTGAAAGAGTCGCAGAGGTCAAAACCACAGTAGGCACTTCGTCAAACAATTTGTCCTGGAGCAGCCCGGCTACATCGATGGGAGAGGCCCTGAGGAAAATGCCTCGATTTCTGCGCTCAACCCAATAAACAAACTTCTTGTCAGCACCCGTAACGATGAACTGAAGATCAAAACGGATCTGGCGCAACCGTCGAATCAGATTCTCCACATCAGGTGGTTTGTCTTTCATGGTGTCGAGCGTTGTCTCTACACGAGTGATCGCGCCATCGAGCGCCATGTAGAGTTCACCCAACGGCGTCGCTTCGAGTTCACCATCGATGTTTCGCTTAGCAAAAGTTCCTGGAACGATGACAAAGCGGCCTTCCTCGCCTCGACTTTCACGAAATCCCATCCAAAACCGGTCAGCTAAGTCCGACAATCGAGCAGTAGACTTCGTTACTTCACGATCAATGTCAGCTTCTTCAATCCTTAACATACCGAGGTCACGAAGTAGATCGTCGATTTGGTAATTGGAAACTTGCGAGCCGAAGTATTCAGACGCAACGTCTTCGATCAAATGTGCTTCATCGAGAATGACGGCGGTGTAGTCGGGCAACACCGAGCCGTAGTTCCCATTGCGCAAGGAAAGGTCCGCAAAGAACAAGTGATGGTTGACGACAACTATGTCGGCTTCTCTCGCACGATCACGCATGCGCGTGATGAAGCAAGGATCAAAGTCGGGACATTTCTGCCCAAGACAGGTATCTGGACGAGCATCGATGTGGCGCCAGAAAGAGAGTGACTCCGGAAGATTTGCGAGTTCAGCACGATCGCCGATTTGAGTTTGTTTCGACCAATCACAAACCTCCTCGAAATAGTCGACCTCCTCAAGTCCTTCAAGAACCGGTGATCCTTCCGCGCGGGCGAGTCTGTTCAAGCAGAGGTAATTGCTGCGGCCTTTCATGTATGTTGCCTTAAAAGGCCTGGGCAGGGTGCTTTGAAGAAAAGGTATGTCTTTCTCCATCAATTGTTCTTGAAGGTTTTTGGTACCTGTCGAGACAATTACGCGACCGCGTCCGGCGAGGGCGGATGCAACGGCGGGAACTAGATATGCCAACGTCTTTCCCGTGCCGGTTCCGGCTTCGACAATGAGATGTCGCTCCTCTTCGAAAGCACGCACGACGGCGCGAGCCATATCGATCTGGCCCGGTCGGTGTTCGTATTCGGGATGAGCCTGGGCGATGAGACCGTCAGGCCCAAAGATTTCTTTCATCTTTATCTACTGAGCAGGCGGACAAAGCCAGCCTGATGGAAATCATTATCCGTGGTTAACGAGTCGCGAATTCCTCTTTCGGACATAACGACAAAGCTGACCGCATCACACAATGACCAAGCCTTATCGTTTCGATCGTTTATAAGAAATCTACCGCTCGGTGGTGCAATTCCGAGTCAACCCAGACAATCTCTACCTCGACCGTTCTTGAAATCGCCCTCATAAACTCAATCGCAGGACGCATAGGCGCTCGCCTGGCAACAGCGAGTGCAACAAATTCTGCGAGCACATAGTTGTGCGTGACGCGAGTCTGCGCAAGATCATAGAGATCGATTGCGGAGGTGTGCCTGCTACGATCAAACAGACACATCAAACCTGAAGTGTCTAAGAACATCTGTTACTTCGAATCGTGAGGATTCGCGTACTCATGAGCGAGATCACGATCAATGGTGTCACTATCTGCCGAATGAGGATTGCCACTGTCCCAGACACCAAAGAACGAGCTTACGGTCGGACCTCCGTCGTCGCTTTTGTCGGCCGGGTTTCTTTTCAAGAGAGATTCAGCAAAAGCCAATACTTCGTCTTGCAATTCTTCAGGTAACCGGCTGAAAACCTCTTCCATTTTCTGCTTCTCAACTGCCATAGTCGAAGCATACACCCCCTTACGTTCCTAAGAAAAGCTCGTTGATTGTAACGTCGATAAGTTAATCCGTCGGTGTGCCACTGGTTCGGAAGGTTAAATGAAGTTGGCGTCAGTGATCGGTTCTGTTGCCTTTTTTCTTAACCGCAATCACTACCGCCACCTTGCGTTCTTCTTCGTTTGTTGAAAAATCAAGGTCTTTGTTTTTATCCACCGGCTCAAATAATCCCAAATTATTCAATCTGACGATGCTCTCGTCGATAAGTCGCTCGTTATAAAAATCTCCCACGCGCAGGAGAACCAAATCACTCAGCTGCGCCTGAGACAATCCATCTCCGACGAACGTAACGGAGCTCAGGATAAATCGTTGTCCCTCTTCAATATAAATAGAAAGGTCCACAATGCCTTCATCAGAATTAACCGGGTCGTTTTTAAAGACAGGCGTGGGCTCCGCCGTATACTCAATGAAGCCTTTTTCGCCGTAGATCCGTCTGAGGTCTTCAAATAACCACTTTGCAATTCTTTCCCCGTTGGCAATCTCACCTTTCGCGGTGACTAAAAGTAAACGAACTTCTTCAGGCGACAGCAGCTCAGCCCCTTCAATATGTATGTCACCTAGACGATATCTTCGGCCTTCATCAATTGGAACGCTGATCGTCAACCCTGTTCCCAAAACACTAATAGTCGGGTCGCCGCATTTTGCCTGTAGATATCCTCGACTCCTAAGAAGGCCAGACAGACGGCGCAGACAAACGTTGTATAAGTCGCGGTCGTAACCAGAGACGTCCCGGGAATAGTCCGCCAGATATTGACGTAGCTCCGAGGCGAGTTCTTCAGAGGAAAAGTGCTTGTTGCCCTCAAAAAGAAGTGAACTAATTGGATATCTATTTCCTTCCTGAACCACAAATCTAACCACTCTAAGATCCTCGGCTATGTATCCACCTACACTCGCATCCATATAGCCCTTTGTTCGCAGAAGGTCTTTTAAAGCTGCGGCGACCTTATTGATCGACTCTTGGCTAGCCAGTTGAGCCTTTGGCAGTTCGACATGTTCCTCGCGAAGAACCTTGAGCACGTCGGATGGCGTGAAGGCGTGCAAACCTTCGAACTCGATCTGAACTTGGTTTGCCCTCGCAACAGATTCACTCTGCGCACCGTTCGGGATGCAGTGCCGATTCTCAACCGTCGGCTTGTTGTCGAGCTGCTCGTCACGCGCGATTACGGCTGGTGTGGGGCCGCGCCTCTTTAGCACAGGTCGGCCAACTGCTGCGAGTTCATCACACGGTTTAAGTACCGCGGACTGCACTTGGCTTATTGATCCCTTGGAACCCAGACCGAAAAGACCCATGAACCAGAGGACGAGAATGAGTGTAAAGCAAGGCATGAGTTTGAATAGTATACTCCGCTTGTGCTAACTGATCTGTCCGGTCGCCTCTGCTCCTGATGCGAATACTTTCAACCGCTTCGCATACAAAGGAAACCGCGCCGTTAGGTCAGCGACACCGCGGATAACTTTGTTTCTAACCTCTTCGGACTGCGGCGCGTGAATCACTTCCGCGATCAGACGCCCAATCTCCCGCATCTCCGGTTCTTTCATTCCTCGCGTGGTAACAGCGGGCGTTCCTATGCGCAATCCCGAAGCTACGAATGGTTTGTTCTGATCAAACGGAATTGTATTTTTGTTTACTGTGATCAGCGCCGCTTCAAGTGCCTTTTCAGCCTCCTTGCCGGTGACGCCTTTACCATCCATCCAAACATCGACAAGCATCAAGTGATTATCTGTTCCACCTGACACGAGTCGAAGGCCCTGCTCCTGAAGTTCATTGGCGAGAGCCTTCGCGTTTTTAAGAATTTGCTTCTGATACTCCTTAAAGTCATCACGCAACGCTTCACCAAACGCTACGGCCTTTGCAGCAATTATGTGAACCAGTGGCCCGCCCTGAACACCCGGAAACAGTTTCCTATCGATCTCCTTCGCGTGTTCTTCCTTGCAAAGAATCAAACCGCCTCGTGGTCCGCGCAAGGTTTTGTGCGTCGTAGTCGTGACGTAATCCGCATGAGGCACTGGCGATGGGTGTAACCCGGCAGCGACAGGACCTGCAATGTGTGCGATGTCGGCAAAAACTCTGGCACCCACACCGCTCGCTATTTCTCCGATGCGTTTGAAGTCAATAATTCTCGGATACGCCGATGCACCACAAACCAACAGTTTCGGGCGATGCTCTTCGGCGATCTTCTGTAGCTCGTCGTAGTCAATTTGTTCCGTCTCCTTCGAGACTCCGTAGTCAGCAACTTTGTAACTAAGTCCTGAGAAGTTCATCGGATGACCGTGCGTCAAATGGCCCCCGTGTGACAGGTTCATCCCAAGAATCTGATCACCGTATTGGATTGCAGCAAGGTAGACAGACATGTTTGCCTGCGCACCGCTGTGCGGCTGGACATTGGCATGGTCTGCGCCGAATAGTTCCTTGGCGCGATCGATTGCAGTTTGTTCGATAACGTCGGTCCACTCACAGCCGCCGTAGTATCGTTTCCCCGGATATCCTTCAGCATACTTGTTAGTGAAAACTGAGCCGGCAGCTTCGAGAACAGCTTCACTGACAAAGTTCTCGGAAGCAATCAACTCAAGACCATTTGCCTGACGAGCAACTTCGTGGTCAATGGCGTTGGCAATCAGTGGATCGACTTCAGATAGGGAAAAGTTGCGTGAATCAGACATAGGTAGTTGGCCTTTGGTCTTTGGTCTTTGACCTTCGTAAGGTCATTGACGTTGTTCGAGCGCTTTGATCTTTTCAACTCGCTTAGTGTGTCTTCCGCCTTCAAAAGATGCGTTAAACCAAGCTCGCACTATTTTCGGAATCTCAGCTGAAGGTGTCGTGCGGGCGCCGATTGCCAGGACGTTCGCATCGTTGTGTTCACGTGCAAGCCTGGCCGTGTCTTCCGACCAGCCAACGGCAGCTCGAACGCCGGGAACCTTGTTTGCGGTTATTGCCATGCCGGTACCTGACCCGCAAACCAGCAAACCCTGATCTACGTCGCCTCGAGCTACTTGATCGGCAACCTTCTTTGCGTAGTCAGGATAGTCGACCGATTCCTCAGATGCTGGTCCCAAATCCGTGAATTGAACCCCAAGTTCACTTAAGACAAGCTTCAAGTTTTCTTTCTCAGAGAATCCTGCGTGATCGCTAGCTAGGGCAATTTTCATTTCGGGTGAATCCCTCAGCAGACTAGACAGAAGCGTGATGGTACATCACGAGGTTAATGCCCTCCAAACCTTGACGGTGTCGGTTTTGTGAATGTCAATTTCTTAACGTGAGAATCCCCCACACGGCAGTGTGGGGATGGTTCAGATCCTTTCTACAAGCAGGAACAAAAAGTATTTAGCGCAGCTGCGAAGTATCTTTTGCCGCTCGCCCTAGCTCATGTAGGAAGAGAGCCCGCTTGAGCAGGAGCCATAAGGGAAGTTCTGATGATGTCTGCGACGTACGCACCTAGACTTCGCAGGCAGCGCTGAATATTGAATGGGGCCTTGGGAGTAGAAAGGATCTGAACTATCCCCACACTGCCGTGTGGGGGATTCTTTATTTGGACACAGTTTGCGTTAGTCGCCATTGCTAAGCGAGAATGCTTGATGTTTATTTCAAGGTCAGTCTTGTCCGTATCACGTCGAAAAAACTATGCGCTGGTCTCAATTCTTTATCCCTACTCTCCGAGAAGATCCCGCTGATGCCGAGGTCATCTCCCACAAACTACTGCTTCGTGCCGGCGTTATTCGGCAGCTGTCCGCTGGGATTTATTCCTTCTTGCCATTGGGTCAACGAATCGCCATCAAGGTCATGCAGATTTTGCGCGAAGAGATGAACGCCATCAGTGGCCAGGAATTCTATCTGCCCGCCCTTCATCCTGCTGAAATCTGGCAGGAGTCAGGACGTTGGCAAGCTATCGGCGACGAGATGTTTCGTTTCAAAGATCGCAAAGGCGCTTGGATGTGTCTGGGGATGACTCACGAAGAAGTCTTCACGAGCATCGCACGAAACGAAATACGTTCTTACAAGCAACTGCCTCAGTGCTGGTATCAAATTCAAATTAAGTTCCGTGATGAGGCCCGTCCGAAATCGGGCTTGATACGAATTCGGTCGTTCATCATGAAAGATGCTTACTCGTTCGATATAGATCAAGCGGGCCTCGATCAATCGTTTGCCAACCAGCGTGAAGCTTATAAACGGATATTTACACGCTGTGGAATTCAGTTCTTGATTGTCGAGGCGTCTTCAGGTGCGATGGGTGGTTCGGAGTCGAGCGAGTTTATGGCGCGGACTCCTGCCGGAGAGGATTTGATCGTCCACTGCACAAACTGCGGCTACGCCGCGAATCTCGAAAAGGCTACGTCCAGATTACCTGTGATCGACGACGGGGCCGGGCTCGCTGCTCCCGAGGAATTTCCGACGCCAGGCGTCCGGACAATTGAAGACTTGACGACTTTTCCTGGCGGCGCCGCGGCGTCTAACCAAATCAAGTCTCTGGTTTTTATGGCAACTCGAGACGGCGAGACGCAACCAGTCTTAGTTCTTATTCGTGGTGATCATCAACTCCATGAAACAAAGCTCGCTGACAGTTTGCGGGCAACTGCGGTTCGTCCAGCTCAACCCGAAGAGATACGCGAACTGCTCGGCGCAAGCGCGGGTAGTCTTGGCGGCGTCGGCGCTAAAGAAAAAGCGCGGGCGGCACGAGTCGATTTGAAGATTGTGGCTGATTCCGCCCTGAAGAATCGTCGAAACATGACCACTGGCGCGAACAAGGATGACCATCACCTTCGCGGCGTCAATATTGCGCGCGATATTCAAGTAGATGAGTGGCTCGAGATTCGAACAGTAGAATCTGGTGAAGGCTGTCCGCGATGTGAAACTGGCGTTCTCGAAGTCTTCAAGGGCATGGAGATTGGTCATATCTTCAAACTCGGCACCAAGTATTCCGAATCGATGGGAGCAACGGTGCTCAACCAGGATGGGAAGCCAGTGCCCATCGTCATGGGTAGTTATGGCATTGGCGTTGAACGAATCCTTAGTGCCGCAGTTGAACAACGACACGACGCGGACGGCATTATCTGGCCGAAGTCGCTGGCGCCATTTGATGTTGTGGTAACCGTCACTAATATGAAGCAGGACGATGTGCGTGAAGCAGGAGAAAAACTTTACGCGGATCTGCAACGCGCGGGACTCGAAGTCCTGCTCGACGATCGGGATGAGCGGGCGGGCGTGAAATTTAAGGACGCTGATCTAATTGGCATTCCTTATCGGATCACGATTGGCAAAAAAGCTGCTGAAGGTGTGGTGGAGTTGTTCGATCGCGCCGCGAAAACGACCGTCGACGTGAAGATTACCGATGTCATCGGTCAGGTCCAGAAGCTGGCTTTGTCTGGACGTTGATTCTGGGAGTGGCTCGTGTCCCATTCGAATCTCATATCTCGTCAATCTCTGTATAACAAACGTTTAGATTTGTTTTTCCACGATCATTTTACCGTTTAGAGAAGCGGCTTGGACACAGTCAGTACCGTCACGCGGTAGCGTCGGGTGCGTTGTCATCTGACGGTGTGGGTGGTTACGGACACCCGACGCTACCGCGTGACGCTACTGACTGTATCCAAGTTTGGTTGTGGCTCCACTGCGTTGCACAGAGGATAGAGTTAAGACATTGAATCTTTGATCTCTCAGATTCGGTTGTAAAACCTTTAACCCATTCTTATGAGCGACAGCATCGACGCAATAATACAGTTAGTTACCCTGCTGATTCTTCTGGGAATGATGCTGTTTCCGTTCCTGCTGTTTTTCATTTACGTCTTCTATCAGAACAGCAAACGAAAAGGGATTCGACTGCGAACTCACAACGCTTACACATACATGATTGGAAACAACAGAACACTCTTCACATTTGCGCAGAGTTGTTGAAACAATTGCTATACTGGAACGACATGAAGCCAAGTTTTACCGGTTCAACTTTCCTCGTTTTGATACTCGTCCTCACAGGAGTAAACCCCTCAAAATCTCAGGACCTGCTACCTGAACTGGTTCGAAGAATCAAACCGTCTGCAGTTGCTATCGAAACTTACGATGCCCGTGGAGAAAAGCTGTCGAGGGGAAGCGGTTTCTTCATCGAAGCCGACCGCATCGTCACTAATCGACACGTAATTGAAGGTGCGTATCGTGCGGAAGTCCACTCGGCTGGGGGCGCGGTCTATCCCGTCAAAGGTGTCCTCGCGGTAGATGCTGAGGGCGATATTGCTGTACTGAAGATCGACTCTCCCTCCACGTACATCAGACCGCTGCCACTGGACAGAACTTCACCACAGGAAGGTGAAAGCGTGGTTGTCATCGGCAATCCCCTGGGTCTTGAAGGTAGCGTGACCAATGGAATTGTCTCGGCAGTCCGCGACATTCCAACCTTTGGTCGCATCATCCAAATCACGGCACCCATCTCTTCAGGATCGAGTGGCAGTCCGGTGGTCAATATGCAGGGGCAGGTTATCGGTATAGCCACGCTGCAAATTACGGGCGGACAGAGTGTCAACTTTGCGATTCCGTCGGAACGCATTTCGCAATTGCAAATGGCGACTCCATTGTCGCTCTCTGAACTCGTCGTTGCGAGCAGCCGAAACAAACGAGCAAAGGCGGTACAGTTCTTTCGCGATGGATTAAGTTTTCTTTCGAAGGATGACTGCGAAAAAGCCCTAGTAGCGTTTGAAAAGGCGGTGGAGTCAGACAGCAACTATGCCGAGGCGTGGGCACAGAGTGGGTTTTGTAATGAGAAGCTCGGGAAACATTCGGAAGCGCTGGACGCGTCGAAGAAAGCCGTAAGTCTGAGACCTTCAGCTGAGTCGTATTTCAATATTGGCCTAGCCAACTTTTACCTCAAGCAATACAAGGACGCCGTTGATGGTTACCGCCTATCCATCAAGCTTGATCCGTATAACTCAGCCGATGCTTATTACGCTCTTGGTCTCGTCTACCGCGACTGGGGAAAAGCAGATGAGGAGATTCAAGCTTATAAGCAGGCGATTCGTCTGCGGCCGGACTACACAATTGCGTATGAACGACTTGGCGCGCGCTATTTGCGTTCGAAGAAGTTTGCTGAAGCGGTGGAGATCTTCCGTCAGCTTTCAACGATGAAACCGGGCGATGCGGTTGCGCCGAACAACATGGGAGAAGCCTATTTCGAACTCAATCGGCTGAACGAAGCACAAGAGTCCTTTCGCCAGGCAATTCGACTAAAACCCGATTTTGGAAAAGCCTACTACAACCTCGGCAAGTGTCTACTGTCGCAGGGCAACCGCGACGCAGCTCTGGAGCAATACAATATCCTGCAGAACATCGATCCGGATTGGGCGGAGAAGCTGAATGGGCTAATCAATCCGTGAGCCGGGAGCAGGAGCAGGAGCAGGAGCAGGAGCAGGAGCAGGAGCAGGAGCAGGAGCAGGAGCAGGAGCAGGAGCAGGAGCAGGAGCAG
>DASYRR010000148.1:0-25442 GCA_036004125.1 Pyrinomonadaceae bacterium
ACGTTGGTCGTTTGTGGTACTGCGCGCTGCGAAGGCGCAGTCAACGGACACGGCTGACGTGGAAACGTATGCGCCGTTTGCTTCATCACTGGCTGCCTTATCCCGAAGTCCACCATCCTTATCCGCTGCGGCGGTTTGGCGGCATTACCTGAGGCAGGAGCCGGATGCGGTAACTCTGCAAGTCCGGATCTGTGGAGGGGGTGGCTAGTAATAGTCATTCCTACTCCAACTGCCATTTTGTGCCTAATCAACGGGCGCTTCTTTGGACCGAGATTAAGTCGTGAGGAGTCGATCCATGAGCACCACCACCCATTATCTTTCAACTCATAATTCGAAAGCGTGGCGAGTAGTTTTTTGGGGCGGATTGATCGCGGGCACCCTCGACATAACTGGGGCTTGCGTGGTCGCGTGGCTCAGGGCAGGGGTATCGCCCGTCCGCGTCTTTCAATCAGTGGCCTCGGGAATATATGGTGCTGCCTCGAGTTCATTGGGAGCAAAGACTGCGATTCTCGGGCTTGTGCTGCATTTTTTAATCGCCACGACATGGACCGTGGTCTACTACTTAGCCAGTCGCAAGATAAGTTACCTTGTTAACCAGACAATCATTGCGGGCGTGCTATATGGCGTAGTGGTGTATGCGTTTATGAACTTTGTGGTTATTCCGCTTTCAGCTGTACCAAAACGGGCGACTCCTCCTCCGCTGTCTGCTCGCATTATTGGGATGTCGATAATCATCTTCTGCATCGGGTTACCGATTGCGATCATCGTGCGGAAGTTTTCACGGTGACTAAGATCGGTAGGGTAAAGAGTATCCAATGACGGCCAGCATTCGTTCAATGAATGAAGAAGATGTTGAGACATGTGGCCAGATTTGCTTCGAAGCGTTTAAAGGGATTGCTGACAAACACAACTATCGTTGGGACTTCTCCACGCCTGAACAAGCCACTCAATTGATGCTGTCTATGTTCTCGAGTCCAGAGGTGTTCAATGTGGTGGCTGAAAGCGGTGGGAGGTTAATTGGTTCGAATCATCTGTCGGAGTACAACGAGATTCGGGCAGTAGGACCAATAACCGTAGATCCGGCCGTGCAAGCGAAGGGCGTCGGTCGCATGCTAATGCAGGCAGTAATCGATCGTGCTCAAGGAGCGCGAGGCATTCGGCTTGTGCAGGATGCGTTTAATACCGCATCGCTTTCACTTTATTCATGTTGATTGGCGCTTGTGCACTTGGTAACCGCGCGCCACTTTCGCTACTGCTGCCGACCCGTCAAAGCAGGTTATTCCGTTGGTTGTTAACTGAGGGTATGCGCATAGTCAAACCTTTGACATTAATGTCAATGGGAGAGTATGAAGATCCAAAGCAGGTTTACCTTCCCTCAGTTGGCTACTAATCGTCGACGATCATCTACACTTGTGGACAGTTTGATGAGGAAAAGGCAGTAAGCCTGGTTAACCAGTTTTTCGAGATGGGTGAACTGCAGTTAGCAATCTTCTGAGTGACAGCTCCTTTAGACACGCCGGCAACTACCGTTGAACCGCGCGCCTTCTTCCACAACGAGGGCAGGTGCCGCAACCTTACCCTTCACATTTGCCGTGCGGCCGAGCACGAGTTCCTTGCTTGCGTGAATATCCCCTTCGACAGTGCCGTTTATCTTTGCCACGGCAACCTTGATGACGGCCTTAGTTATCTCCGCGCCCGTGCTAACTATCAAAGTGCCATCAGGCGACGTGACATTTCCGGAGAAGTGTCCGTCGATCCGCAGCATCGACTTGAAGCACACCTCACCGGTGAAATTGACCACATCACCGACAAAGCCAAGCCAGTTATCCTTGTTTATGTTTATTCGCTGGCGTTCACCGCTGCTCAAAGCCGCCTGGGTACTCACTTCTTAAAACCTCCGTCGGATTTGTTCCGGAAATTTGTAGGTAGGTGGAGACTAAATGCGCCGGGTTGCCGCTGCCCCTGTAATTCAGGGAGAAGATGAATCTCTTACTTTTTTACTATAACATCGCACGAACATGGGCGAATGTTACGATTAGATTGTCGTTCGAAGGCAGGCCAGAAGAAGTATTGCCGATTTCCGATTGTCAATGTTCCGACTTAACCTCGAAGAGGACACCTCCTTTGAGTGCGATAACCTGTTACCGCTTTGGTATAGCGAACGATCAGTCTTGAGTTCAAAGTGACGGACGGTTCGCTGTACCAAAGCGGTACCAGGCTACCGCACTCAAAGGAGGCGCCCTGAAAAGAATGAAAACTGAGTCTCCGTTCGCGTGCGTGATGAACGCAATTGAGCCCGCCCAGCGTGCCCCGCACCATGCGAATGCCAAAGCACTATTTGCTAAGGTCTCCAAGATCGTTGAACTCGAGAATGGCTTCGGCTTTTGCTTCGACGACGACCCCAACGTTCTTGCAAGACTTGCTGAGTTCATTACACTCGAAAAACTCTGTTGTCCCTTCTTTGGTTTCATAATTGAAGTCGAGCCTGAAGGCGGTGCGATTTGGCTGAAGTTGACTGGACGTAGAGGTGTGAAACCGTTTATTCGGGCAGAAATTGGTGAGATTATTGGCAGGCCAATTGTTCCGACGGGATTCGAGTCCGTTTAGAGCATGAATAAGCCGTCGAGAGGAAAAAGCGATACAAGTACGTTCGACACTGTGCGTGAGATAGTGTCTCGGTTGCCCGGTGTTGAAGAGGGCACTTCTTACGGAACCGCCGCGTTCAGAGCACGAGGAGTTTTGTTTATTCGACTTCGGGAGGACAACGAAACACTCGCGGTCAGAACTGAAATGGATCGGCGCGATGAAATGATCGCAGAAGATCCTGAGACGTACTTTCTTACTGATCATTATCTCAACTATCCGTGGATTCTTGTTCGGTTGGCGCGGATAAAGAACGATGCGCTGGGTGATTTACTCAGGCTGGCGTGGCAGCTGGCAACTGCGAAGAAAAAGACTGTAAAGAAACCTCGTCTCTAGAACGAAGAGTAATGCGAACTCTGGTTTTCACGACTCTTGTACTTTTGGTAGTTGGTTCAACGCCGTCGACCCAACGTTACCGCACACCGGAAGGTAAACTCCGCGTTGCCCTCGCTCAACAACCGTTCTCACCGACGGGAACCTCCGTCGGACCTAAGACAATGGCAAACGGTGGAATCCAACAGCTTCTCTCCACAATGGGAGCAGACTTACGAATCGAAGAAGCGAAGCTCACGGCCGAGGAAGCCACTGAGTACGGTGCCTGGAAGAAGCTGGGAATGGCCTTGGGTCACTTCGCCGACCTCGTGGAGAAGAATGAACGGGACGGATATTTTACGGTTGGCTTACTGGCAACGTGTCCCTCGATGCCTGGATTGGTTGCCGGTCTGCAGCATTCCGGTCCGAACCGGGAGCCGATAAAGATCGGCATGCTTTGGCTCGACGCTCATCCTGACTTCAACACTCCTGAAACAACCCGCAGCGGCTCGCTCGGAGGAATGCCTGTAGCTGTCGCAACCGGACGCGCATTACAACGGATGCGTCTTGATGCTCATCTGGATCCGCCGCTCTCTGATCGTCACATCGTGATGGGTGGCGTGCGTCTTACAGATCCGCTCGAGCAAAGTCTTCTCGATCAGTCCGCCATTGAACAGCTAAGCGTTGATGATCTGCGCAACATGACGCCGGCGGTATTTGCGCAACTTGATCGCTTGAGTCAATTAACCGATAAGATTTATGTGCACATAGATATGGACGTGCTGGATCCGAGGGAAGTGATGGGGCATGGAAATAAAGTGGCCAACGGTCCATCGAGTGAGCAACTAGCCAGGCTGTTTGAAGCGATCTTCAAACGGTATCCGAAAGCATCGGCGATTGGGTTCGCAACTATTCCATCGACCGATGAAGGGGGCCTGTCGATCGCGGCATTGAATCGTATGATCGAGGGGGCAGTGCGTGGAGTGAAGGCGAGAGAGGCTCTTCAGTAATGTTCGATTTGCTTTAGCTTGTCGATCCGCCAAATTTTCTGCCGCAGATTCGCGCAGATGAACACAGATTTAAGGAGGTCTTGCTAGTGAATCGAATGAACAAGTCGTTAGTTTTGTTGTCTTGCCTTCTCTTGTCCGTTGTGACGGTAAGCGGAGTGGCTCAATAAAATCGAAGGACAAATCATCCGCGAATTACGTGGATTTACACGGGTTGAAAATATGATCAAGGTTCTACTCTTCTTCACTCTCTTCACTCTTTTTGCAGCATCAGCCTCAGCCCAGGAATGCGGCATGAGTCGGGCCTTTATGCAGCCTGACGCGGATGCTCGCGGCGGAGCCACAGCCGTGTGGGCCGACCAAAACAACTCCGCGTTGTTTTTTGCTGAGGCGCTCAACGTGAACACAGACGGTACGCGTCGTTCCTACAGCGTGACTGATTTTTGGGGTCAAAACACTGCAATCAATAACCTGTGTAATGCGATGAGTGATGCGTGCGCTGAGCTCGGAAGCGATGGCTTGAAGAACCGCAGGATTCTTACGCAAAGAGCTTTCGCCGCAGGTTGGCCTCCGGAGCAGTTGAGACAAACAAAGATTAGCCCAGACATCCTTCCTTTCAAGAATGGCAAGCCTTGTCCACCTGTCGATGGATTTCTGGTGTCAGCTACCACCCTTCACAAGCCAAACGTTCAGGACATATGCGATATAACAAACTACGTCGATGCTCTGGAAGTCGCGGCTATTGTTTTGCCACGCAATCCTAGAAACGGCAGCTCGGGATTTGGTGTGCGCAACGCCAGGGTCGGCGATCTAGTCGTGGTAATGACACCTGACGTCGCGACTCCTGTGTATGCAGTAGTCGGAGATTTAGGTCCGGTCAATCGACTGGGTGAGGGAACGGTGGCGTTGGCAGCAAGACTTCTCGGTAAGACCACACCGCCTCAGAACTATGATGAGATTAGAGGTCGTGGTCGCTTTGCAGGTCGTGGATGGACCGTATCGCGGGCGCTGGTACTCGTGTTCCCGGCCACTCGCAACACGTTGGAACCTTTCATGACTACGGCGCGGATCGACGAGGCAGCGAGGCGCAAGTTTGAGGACTGGGGCGGCGTCACACGATTTACGGCGTGTGCCCGTGAGTATGGTGTCCGATGACCTTCTCATTAAGTTTCTAAGAAGACAGGGAGACACAGAGCGCACAGAGAAGAAGCTAAGGCAAGGGAGCCAATTGCTGATGATGAAACTCGATCTCCACACACACTTCTACACCGATAAATATTTCCAAACGATTCGTGATCTCCCTTCGGAGTTTTCGTTTGCCGAGAGCTCCACGGGACAAACGATCATTACCTATCGAGGAGCGCGTTTTTTCGGGGTGACTCCGGCGATGACGGATGTCACGAAACGTCTTGAAGACATGGAGCGCATTGGGATCGACGTGGAAGTAGTTTCACTCTCAACACCTAACGTCTTTTTCACATCTGCCGAACACCAGCCAGACGTTGCGCGGATGATGAACGATTCGTACGCCGACCTGATCGCCAAACATCCAGAGCGATTCAAGGGCTTTGCATCTATCCCTCTGGATGCTCCCGATGCTGCATTGAGCGAACTTCATCGCGCGATTGATGAACTGAAGCTCAACGGCGTCATCCTGCTCAGCAACATCGGCGGCAAGCCATTGACGTCACCCGAGTATCGCCAATTCTTTTCCGAGGCGAATCGGATGCAGCTTTGCATCTTTCTTCATCCCATGCTGCCGGCAAATGCAGATTCGTTTCGCGAATACGTGTTGGGTCCGATTATCGGCTTTCCGTTCGATACCAGCCTTGCCATTGCGCGAATGTGCTACGACGGAATGTTTGCAGACTTCCCAAATATACGTTGGATCATCGGGCACCTGGGTGGTGCTGTCCCCTATTTGATGGAACGAATGGACAATGGTTTTCGCGACTTCGCTGACTGTCGCGCGAAGATCGATAAGTTACCCAGCTTCTACCTCAAGCAGCTGTACTACGATACTGTCTCGTTCAGCCCGCACACGTTGAGCATGGTTCGCAATATCGTTGGCGCGGATCACATGGTGATGGGGAGTGACTATCCACACTTGCTTGGGTCGATCGATCGGGCGGTGAGTTCGATTGCGGATCTCGAAATTAGCGGGGAAGAGAAGCAGCAGATCTTCTCAGGAACAGCGATGAGTATCTTGAATAATGTATGAGACGCAGGTTCATTGAACTGTTATCAAGAACAAGTAAGGAAGGGTGTTTAATGTCCGATATGCTTTATTAGCTTGTCGATGCGTTTCGATTGAAGCTCCTACGTAGATTAATGTATAGCCCATACATCTCAAGCATCAGCACGATTCAACCTAGCCAATAAATGGGGCAATCTAACGGCCGCGGCCACCGGCGCGCGGTGCGCCTGCCGCGCGTCCGGTGCGTTAGGCTAGCACTCCTACTTCCTGACGACGATGTCGGCTTTCGTCGTGCCGACGATATCAAACAGCTCCTTCTGCTCAGCCGCCGGGACTTTAAATTTGTCCAGGGATTTCTTGAACTCATTAGCCATCACGCCCCACTCTTTCTCACTGATGTTCAGATGAACGTGGGATTCCCTCATCGCCTTTCCGGTGTACTTGCATGGCCCACCGGTCACCTCACAGACCATCTGAGAGACCTGGAACTTCAGGTAAGGCGCCGGAGATCTCTTCCGGCCGGCGTCAATGGCGGGATTCTTGTTCAGCTCCTCATTCGCCACCAGCCGGTCGATGAAGTCATCGACGACAACCGTAATGCCTTTCAGGCCGCCCAACCGGTCATAAAGGGATTTCTGAGCGCCGGGCTCTTGCGCAGAGGCGACCGGTGCGAAAGAGGTGCCCAGCGTCAACGCTACGGATAGCAGGGCCAATCGTAAAATATTCATTTGTTCTCCTAGATTTGATCTTTGGGCTCAATGATTCGACGCGCTGCCATGGAGCCCCTGAACATGTCAGCTTAACGACCCGTTAGGCCGTATTCTCGAAGATAGCGTTCTATTGGCGTTCGTAAACCCGGACCTCCGGATCAGCCAAGAGATAGGGCTTCAACTCTCTCACGACATGGTTGCCGAACAGCGTGCTCTTCAGGTAGCTTTCTGCTGAGGCTCGTGAATCGAATCCGTGAAGCACCTGTACATCCTCTTCACGTAGGAGGAGTTCCTTGGATTCCGCGCCGGGAATCGTCGCGAGAAACGGCTGTTTGTACTTCGAGTAAACTTCACCGGCCTTCACGCGATCCTTTGCGGGCACCTTCATCGTAATCTCGAGATATGCTTTGTTCATCTTGGTCTCCTGTCAGTTCGCGCGGAATCGCCGCGCCGATGCTTCCCGAAATGGGAATGTGCCCAGCAAGCTAACAGGTCGAACAGAACTTCGCTGTTCTGTAGATAACAGTTCCGCAGCATATTCAAGAATCGATCAGCTTCGCGATCTCCTCGAACCCCCGAACGCACACATATTCACGACTGTATCCGAGCACTCCCTTGTCACGGAGTTTGTTGAGGATCGTACTTACAACCGGTCTGCTCGCTCCTACGAGATCGGCCAACTCCTGTTGTGTAAGGCGAAGGTGTTGTCCGAACCCATGATCGCAACGAGTGGCGAATCCTCCTGACAACTCGCGGAAGGTCTCGGCTAGCCGTGCCTCGGTTCGTTTGAACGCGAAGCTTTCGAGCTTGCGTTCCATCTGGCGCTGGCGCACCGCAAGAAGCGAGACAAATTCCCACGAGACTACGGGGTGGTGCAGCAACAGGCGCCGAAACTCGTCGATCGGCGCTCGCCATATGGAAACAGCTCCCTTCGCCCTCGCCGTGTCTTCGGCTGCAGTGGCGCCACTCAGAGTGGGGCCAAAGAAGTCCCCTGCTCCCAACGCCGCCGTGGTGAGAGTCGCGCCGTCATAGCTGACCCTCGCGATGGTCACCTGACCATCGAGCACGCAAAAGACAGTTCGCACGGGGTCGCCTTGGCGGTAGATCGTGCCGCGGTGCCGAATCGCCACAATCCGAGCCGTCGGACAGTCGCGACGGAGGTCTTCTGGTGGAATTCCTGCCAGAAGCGGACACCCCTTCAGCTCATTCGGCTTGTTCATTGGAAGTCGAGCCCGGCCATGACATCCTCGTTATTGATTGCTCCGTATTCGTCGAATTTTCTAGCCGCTGTTGCCCCAGTCGCCTGCGCGCAGACTATTGTCTGACTTCCCGCACTCTGTAGCAGGAAAGCGTAAGAACCAGGTCTAAAATGGTTGCGACTTTCACCACTGCCTCGACACCTACCTTTGGTTGACCAACCAACAGCACTTGCTGAATTCTAAAGGGTTTGAGCCAATTTGTACCAGAAAAGGTGTGCGAGGGTGCTGATCGCGACTGTTCTCGGGATTATCTTTTGTAACTTTTCCTGAACCCAGGTGTTTTAGTAGACGTAGCGCAGCATATGGCGAGCAACGATGAAGAGTTCACCATGCTGTTTCAGGAGTTCTACCCAAGCCTATGCCGCTTTCTCGAGTGTTTGTTAGGGGGTCGTGCCGAGCTGGCACAGGATCTGGCACAGGAGAGTTTCCTGCAACTGCATCGGACGGCATGGGGGACTTTGCCGGCGGACGAGGCGCGCTTTTGGCTTTACCGGGTGGCCAGGAATTTCGCGATTAACGAATTTCGAAAGTCGAACACGCGATACCGGTTGTTTGATCGGGTGGTTGAAGTGATGAGACCAAAGGCCCGGAACCCCGAAGAGGAGTACGAAACCCAGGAGCGGAAGGAGCTAGTGCTGAATATGCTGCGAACGCTGCCGGAAGATCAACGAGTTGCTTTACTTCTTCGGGAGCAGGAACAGTTGAGTTACCACGAGATCAGCAACGTGTTGAACGTCTCTGAGAGCAAGGTCAAGGTTGATATTTTTAGGGCCCGCACCGCGCTGCGAGAATCCTGGACGAAAAGAACAAAGAGAGTGGGAGCGGGGGTCAGTTTATGAGAGAAACGACCCGGTTACCGTTAGTTGATTTAACGACTACGACAAACTGAAGTTTATCGGACATAGATTATGAACTGCGATTGCACTGAAAAGATTTCTTCGTTGATTGACGGCGAACTGTCGCTCACGGACGCACGAGAACTCGAGCGCCATTTGCTCAATTGTGTTGAGTGTCAGGAAGCGCGCGCTGACTTTCTCAATCTGCGCAGCCAGATCACTGACTTACCCGTTGCCTTCAAACCAGCCACACAACGCGACGCGCTCGATCGAATTCTTGGATCACGGAAAGTCAGTTCTGGTTCGCCGGGATTGGGCTGGCGTTGGGCTTTCAATCCGGCAGTTGCAGCATTTGCTTCTTTGTTAATTGTTGGTGTGATTTTCGCCCTGTTGATTTATCCGAAACTGAAGTCGAAGTCTGACCCTTCAACCCAGATCGCCGAAAGTGCAAGGAAGAAGAGCAATCCAACTCCGACCAGTTCACCGTCAACTGGCGACAATCGAAAACCCAACGTTCAAAGGAACGATAATCCGAAGAAATCTCAACCACCAGCAAGTGGTGATAGAACCAGAGTACCAATCAAAAAGCGAACTCCGCTCATGATTGAGCCACAGCAGGACAACATCGCCGCGAAGTCGGTCGACAACAATATGCCAACGCGATCTGCGGATGCCGAGACAATGACAGCGATTCATTTCCAGAAGTCCGAGTTGCTGCTGCGCTCGTTCAGAAATGTTCGTTTGAACAAATCAGGAAGGTCAGCCGAACTTGGCTACGAGAAAAAGTTAGCGCAACAACTGGTCTACCAAAACATGATGCTTCGCCGCGAAGCTGATGCATCAGGCGACGCGCAAGTGAGCGGGTTACTCGAAAGTCTTGAACCCATTTTGCTGGATATCGCAAATCTTCCCGACAAAGCACGACAAGATGATGTGCGGGTAATCAAGGATCGTGTGCAACGTAAAAACATAGTTGCGTTGTTGCAGGTCAATTCGACCGCGCTCGCTCGGGCATTGGATTAATGAATGTCCGATATGCTTTAGCTTGTCGTTGACTGTCTAAAGTGTTCGATTTGAGGATCACGACAAGCTAAAGCATATCGGACATCGCTAATGGCAATTGGCAATGCCGTTCGCCTCAGAGGCACAGGGAACAAGGA
Organism: Pyrinomonadaceae bacterium; assembly: GCA_036004125.1. Taxonomy (GTDB): domain Bacteria; phylum Acidobacteriota; class Blastocatellia; order Pyrinomonadales; family Pyrinomonadaceae; genus PSRF01. The sequence goes on from DASYRR010000148.1 coordinate 10,125, forward strand.
GATGCCATGTGCGTTTTTGATCACCGCTCGATCTTCTGCGCTTGCTCTCGGGTTCTCTGTGCCTGTGCGGTGAACCAACTTAGTTGACGCAAATTCAAAGATTATTAAAGGACGAAGATGACGATGAAATACTTGACTGTTTATTTCCCCCGAATGAGAACCGCACGCGCTTTACTTTGTAGCGCCAGTTTTGTGGTCGCCGTTCTGCTTTACACGCAACCCGCCTTTGCCGTTGATCAGGACATTCAGAAACTCAATCGCTTCGTGCAGACGACTAAGGTCAATACTGCGGCTTTGCAGATCTTTAAAGAAGGCCGCGACATGATCGAAGCGCAGAACTGGCAGAAAGCCGCAGAGAAGTTCAACGATTTCATCAAGGGCTATCCCAGGGAGAAAGACCTTGACGCGGCACTTTATTGGTTTGCTTATGCAAAACAAAAACAGGGCTTTAAGGAAGATGCGGCAACTCCGCTGAAACGACTCATCGAGAAATTCCCTGGTTCAAGCTGGCGACGTGAAGCGGAAGCTTTGCTCGTAGTCATGGGTTACCAAAACATCGTCGAGGATATTGCTAACAGTGACAACTGCGAGATCAAGGTCCTCGCTTTGCAAAGTCTTTTCCAGGCAGATCCAGACCGGGCAATCACTATTGTGACGGACTCGTTGAAAGCAGCTCCGGCAGCCTGTCCGGAGTTTCAGTCAGCAGCTGTGTCGCTACTTGGAGCGCATGGAGGTGCGCGGGGAGTTCCTCTTCTGCTCGACATCGCTCGCGCTAACACCGCTCTAAAGCCAGATCTAAAACTCCGCCTGACGGCAATCAAACGACTCGGCGAACAGCATAGCGAGCAGGTCACCGATGAACTCATAAAACTCTTCGACGCAGATCGGACTAAAGAGATTCGAGTTCAAATACTTCGAGCGCTGGTTGAGGGCAGGACCCAGCGAGGTAATACCAAGGTCGTCGAGATTGCACGCGCCGGAGACGATGTGTGGACTCGTCAATATGCCATTCGCTATATGGCTGAACTTAAGGATGCGGCCTCACTCGAAGAGCTGATCCGCATCTACGATGCCGACAAGACAATGGAAATTCGCGTACAGGTTATTCGAGCACTGTCTGAGCGTGATGAGGCGCGCGCACAAGCAAAGCTCCTCGAGATTGCAAAGAGTGGAGAAACTCCTGAATTGCGTATCGAAGCCATCCGCAGACTTGCGGATCATAAGCGAATTGGAATGGGGGACTTGATTCAACTCTATACGTCCGAATCAGATGTAAAGATCAAACAAGGACTGCTGCGAGCGTTTGCTGACAGCAACGACCCTGGTGCTCGCGCAAAACTGTTCGAAGTTGCGCGCAGCAGTGATCCAGTTCCTTTGCGTGCCTGGTCGATTCGAGTCTTGGGGGACAAAGACGACGAACAGACGACAGAGCAACTCGTCGGGATGTACGACGCCGAGCAGAATACAGAGGTTCGCAATGCCCTGCTTCGTGCGTTTGGAAATTCCAAACAGAAAAGCGCGGTGGGCAAGTTAATGGCGATCGCCACTAAGGATCCTTCGGTCGAACAAAGGAAACTTGCGGTCAGATACCTGGGTGAAAGTAAGGATCCAGCGGCGTTGAAGTTTCTGGAAGACCTTTTGAAGTAAGTCGATCAGAACACGGGTGAATAGGTCCTATAGGTCCTAATAAGTCCTATAGGTCTATTGTTCTCGTACCACGGACAACGGACGGAGATCTAATCATGCGAAGTGCAAAGATTACCCATTCACTAATGCTTAGCCTGGTGGTTGCTGGTGCAGCTTGCGCTAGTGGCAAACCCATCGCGGCTGTTGCTGTTGGTGTGGACGATGGGCAAACACAATCATCCGCAACCGCAGTCCAGAGTTTCAATGCCGTCGAAGGTGCCGACCTAATGGCGAAGCTGGATGCCGCGCGTGAGCGTGCACGTGCCAAGCAGTCACCTTACTGGTCCGCCTACGCGTTCGACGTTCGCTCAGGTGTGGCGATCGATCCCGCGATTCGTGAGTTTCACGGCTCCATAAACACGATGGGCGATACATCAGTCTTTGTTGGCACAACTGCAGACGGAATGACGGTGGAAACTCGTAGCCTTGCGGTCTTTCTACTACGCGACGTCACAAGTAACCAGATCACGCGCATGGAGATCTACAACCTGGAGCGTAAACGGGAGTACAGTGGCTATCCTGTCTACTGGCTTGGTAGGGCCAACAACGAGGAGAGTTTGAACTACTTGCGCGCGCTGGCGGCCGCAGCGCCACTCGACAATTTGAGTGAGCGTGCAGTGCTTGGCATTGCTTTGCACGACGACGCTCGCGTGGGTGGCATGCTGAAAACTTTTGTCGGTACCTCTCCAAACCAGCGCATTAGATCGTCCTCTGTCTACTGGTTGGGTCAAGTTGGTGGTGAACAAGCTTTCCTCGCGGGTCTCGTCCGCAACGAAGCGGAAGATAGAAAGCTGAGGCGCCAGGCGGCCCACGCCATTGGTCAGAGTCATGATCGCGGGGCAATGCCCGTGATTCAGAGTCTTTATGACGCTGTCAAAGAGGTTGAGATTCGCCAGGGCCTAATCTCTGCTGCCGCTAACACAACCGAAGCGCAACCAGCCTTTACATTTTTACTAGGAGTGGCCAGGAACGATGTTGATGTGGAGTCGCGACGAAACGCCACGCGCCAACTTGGCCGTTTTCAACGTGAAGATGCAATAGATGAATTGTTCAAGATCTTCGCCAACGACACGAACCTCGACGTCAAGCGGGCGGCCTTGCGCGCTTTGGCTGAGACAAAGAGCGCCCGCGCCCAGACCCGCTTAATGGATATCGCGAGGACCGACAATAATCCCGAGCTGCGGAAGCAGGCGATTCGCGTTATGAGTGAGCGCGGTGAGGCGGCCGTTGAAGACCTACTCAAATTGTTTGATTCGGAACAGTTGGCCGATGTCAGGCGAAGCGCATTACAGGCATTGTCAGAGATCAAGAGTGCTCGAGTAGAAGAAAAGTTATTTGCCGTCGCTGGTGGCAATGACACCGTTGATGTTCGAAAACAAGCAATCAGGTTGTTGGGTGAACGGGCCGGAAAAAAGAGTTTTGAGTTTCTGAGTGCGACGGCACAGAATCCCGACGGTAATACAGAGGTACAAGTACAAGCTGTCAGGTCAATCAGCGAACACCATACTGCAGAGTCAGTGCCGATTCTGATCAAGATTGCCAAGAGCCATCCAAACCAACTCGTCAGGAAACAGGCGATCCGGAGTTTAGGAGAATCAGGCGATCCGCGCGCCGTTGAATTCTTTCGTGAGGTGCTGGCGAAGTAAACCGAGCTGTCAGTGGCTGGTGTCGTTGTTAATCGGACCTATTAGTGAACTAACAACTCACAAAGCTCAAACGTTTTCACCTTCACCGCAGCTATGACCATCCCTGAGGCGCATAACAACTGCGCTACAGCCTTTGGGAGAGGGTCATTTCTGCGGTGAATCTTTCTGAATATCCGATAAACTTCGGCCTGTCCTTTCGGTCCCGCAGCGTTATTCAGATATTTACCACCAAGACACAAAGACACGAAATCAGAAACAGTTTTTGAGACTCGATGCTTAGTGGTGACCTTTAGTAGGATCCCTCGAATAATTCAGGCGCTAATGCTGGGAGCGCAGGCGTCCTCGCCTGCTAGTCACCCTCCACGTACCTCAGTCGAAACCAGCAGGCGAGGACGCCTGCGCTCCCAGCATTAGCGCGCCTGAACTATTCAAGGAAGCTACTAAAGGGAAACCAAATGGCAATTGAGAAATGTCCAATGATATATGGAAAATGATTTCGTCAGTCCAGCCCGGTGATAACACCATAGTGCATGCGTACGACTCCATCTTGATACGCATGCGGCGGCGACAACAACGACAACTCCACATTGCGTTTGCGTGGTGCGATCAGTGGGATGCCTTCACCGATGAAGACAGGGATCACGTGGATGATGAATTCATCCAACTCTCCGGCGTCCAAAAACGATCCGATCACGCCCCCACCACCCATCATCCAGATGTTTTTGCCTGGCGCTGATCGTAAGCGCGTCGCAAAGTCTTTAATTGGCTCGTTGACAAACTCGATCTTAGAACCACGCGGAGAACGAGGTGGATGGTGTGTGAAGACGTAGTTCTTGATCTTTGATCCCCAACCTCCACCTTTCTTACTCATGCCAAGAGTCATATCGTAAGTTTTTCGTCCCCACAGAACCGCGTCAATCGACTTGAAGAAGTCACCCATGCCGTAATCGCCCGCTGTTCGTGGACGATTCAGCCAATCGACACTTCCATCAGCGCGGGCGATATAGCCATCTGCACTGGTGGCGATGGAAACAATTATTTTGCGATCAGACATGATTGGTCCTCATTTAAGATCTGAGATCTGAAATAATCTGAAATCTGAGATCTCAGACGTGCTTCACTTTGTAACTCAGGACTACACAGCCATTCTTGAGTTGCGTGCACTCCTTGAGTTCCAAATTGATTTGTTTCTTCATTTCATAAAACAGCGGTATTCCAGAACCGAGCAGGACTGGATGAATGTTAAAACCCACTTCATCGATAAGATCCGCGTCGAACAGTGATTTGGCCAGGATTCCCCCACCCATCACACATATCCCCTTTCCCTTTTTACTTTTGAGTTTGCGCAAAAAGTCCACTGCGTCAGCCGACACAATCTCAACTTGCTTGTGAGAAGGTTTCTTAAGCGTCCGGGAAAATACGTAGTTCTTGACGCCCGGGTAGGCGCCCGAACCGGATTTGACCGTGAATTCGTAAGTGCGTCGTCCCATCACAACTGTGTCGATGGTTTTCCAAAATCTACCGGAGATAGCACTCACCTCTTTATCCCACATTAGCCAGTCGACCTCATCGTTCTTGCGAGCGATGAAATTGTCCAGACTATTTGCTCCTCCAAAAGTAACTGTTCGCATAAGAGTTTTCCCCCGAACGCACTACCCTGACTCTTCCAACTCGCCAGCAGGCTACATCCCAATACATGACATCCCTTGTCATGTTTCTAGTCTAAAATGTAACGCTTGAGATTTTTTTCTGGAGGGGTCGAGCCATGCGCGCGGACCGTTTGCTTTCAATCGTCCTGCTCTTGCAGACGCATCATCAACTTACCTCGCGGACGCTGGCCGATCGCCTGGAAGTCTCGGAAAGAACTATTCACCGAGATATGGAAGCCCTAAGCGGCGCCGGAATCCCGGTCGTCGCGGAACGGGGCACGGGCGGTGGTTGGTCGTTGCTGGGTGAATATCGAACAGATCTCACCGGCCTTAATGAGTCTGAGATTCAATCGCTCTTCGTTACGCAATCTCCAAAGGTTTTGGCCGATCTGAAGCTGCGAAAGGCATCTGAAGGGGCCCTGCTAAAATTGCTTGCGGCTCTCCCTGTTATGTACAGACGCGGCGCCGAACGGGTGCGGCAGCGGATCTACATCGACTCGGCTGGCTGGTCTCGTCATGAAGAATCAGTACCTCTGTTGCCACTGGTGCAGGGTGCGGTTTGGACTGAACACAAGCTGCGCATTACTTACCAACGTGGCCCAGGTTGCGATCCGGTTGAACGCGAACTCGATCCGCTTGGCTTAGTTGCAAAAGGAAGTGCCTGGTATCTCGTGGCAGGCGTTTCGGGTGAACTGCGCAGTTATCGAATCTCCAGAATCTCACAAGCAGAAGTATTAGATTCGACCAGCGTGATTCCCGAAGACTTCGATCTCGCTGACTATTGGGAAAAGTCTGCGGCAGTCTTCAAGTCATCGGTGCCAAACTACCTTGCTACTTTTCGCGTCGCGCCTTCCATTTTTCCGCGACTGGGTTTTGCTGGACGTTTCGCCCGCGTTGGTGACGCAATTGAGACAGACGCATCAGGGTGGATCACGGTAACGGTTGGATTTGATGTGGAGGAAATAGCGTGTGAGTATGCCCTCGGGTTTGGAGCAAATCTTGAAGTGGTGGAACCGTTGCTGTTGAGAGAGAAAGTACTTCAGATGGCGGGGGAAGTGGTTAGTTCTTACGCTGACAAGCGGTAATCATTTTCCATTTTTCATTTGTCATTTTGCCGGAGGTCAGCGGTCACCTTTAGTAGCTTCTTCGAATAATTGAGGCGCCTAATGCTGGGACCGCAGGCGTCCTCGCCTGCTGGTTACATCTCAAGTTGTAAAGGGTGACTCGCCAGCGAGGTTGTGGTGTGTCCTTTTAGGTTCGTGGGCGGTGACGAGCAGGCGAGGACGCCTGCGGTCCCAGCATTAGGCGCCTCAATTATTCGAGGAGCTACTAAAGGTAACCAATGATCACTGACTACTTCGTTATCTCAAAATCAATCCACTGTATCGCTTGCTGCTGTTTGTCCGTAGCTACCAAATCCGTTGCAATAAGTTGCAGGAAGTAATTTCCAGGTTCGAGGTCAGGGTTTAATCTCAGCACACCGGTAGCAATGAGGCGCGCGAGATCTGACTGGTTCGAAGCATCGACAGGCATGATTGGGCTCGAGAGAGCCTGCTTGCCTTCTCGAAAGAGCTGGACGTGGAGCACAACTTTGGGAAGATGAGTTGACTGGTCAGCAACAGCGTTATAGATCCCACACGCAAATCGAACATTTGACCCAAGTGGAAACCGGCGCACAGCCGCGTTGACGCTTTCTCTTCCGGCGCTTGCACTACTGTCGGGCTCGCCATCCATCACGATCCCTGACAGTGCTAGTCGATGATTTCCCAGGTCAGGGACTTCAACAAACTGACCTACCGCTCCGATGTGAGATGTAGGAATGTCACGTGCTGCTACTCGAACCTGGTAAGCCCCCGGACGCTTTACAGGGATGTCAAACTGAAGCATTAGTCCTTCGCGCAGTGCTTTTTCGTAAATGTCGGCTCGCAACTGAATCGTCCGGTCGAATGTTGCTTGATCGACAAGCGCCCCGTTGTTTCCAAAGATTATTGCGCGCACCTGAAGGTCAGCGTTGTGCCATCCATCGGGTGCGTCCTTGAATGTCAAATCCTTCGCACTGATGAAAACCAAAGAACGAATGAGCGATCCTGCTTTGTCGTTGGTGAAGAACGCTCTTAAGTCAATCGGAATATCCTGAGCGCCGAACGGTGACATCAAGGCTACGGTTGTCTTGTCAGTCGGAGTGCGTTTCGCGCGATCCACATCCTCTTCACTAACTCCAAAAAAGCCGTAACGTGTGCGCAACGTCATACCTGATTTTTTGACCCGCGCCTTTATGCGGTGAAACTTACGGTTGAAGGTTTCATCCGTCGGTCTATAGCCAAGCAGGTAATAGCCACTCTGATCTTCGAGAATGCGATCTAATTGAAAGTCGTTCGAGTTACGAACCAAAAAACCACCCGTCTGTCTCGCAATCAAGTCGGCACCTTCACGCCGTTGCTGTATCAGCATCGAACGCGAACTCAACGTGCTGTTTATTATTTGATTGAGTTGTTGTGGTGAACTGGCCTGGATATTGTCGGCCGCAGTTAAGCCGGTATATTGAAGACCTCCAGCATCAATTCCATAGATCACTACCGACGAGCGAATAGCTTTTTCTGCGATTCGGTTTAGAAGAAAACTGAAGTTTCTGTTGTCCGCTGAAACTGTGATTGGCGCGTCTCGTCCCTCCAACCGGCTAAAACCCTCAGTAAAATCTTGCTCCTCGCGTGGCAAGCTGTCGGAGAAAACAACCATCGACTTTCTTCCCGGGATCTCAGCCATCGCGTCAACGATAAACCGGAGGACGCGCAGTGTTGAGACGACAGACCATCCCGAGGTCGTTCCGCAGTTACCGGTCGTTGGCGCCGGTGCCATACGACCCAAAGACGGGACAATTGGCGGCAGGAGTGTTACACCAACGCGGCTGCACATGTTCCACTTGACCTGGCTCAATGCTTTGTCGATCAGCCGGCGATCGTTAGTAAACTGTTGAAGCGCTCCTACCGTTCCACCGGTGCGAATGATTGCAACCAGATCATTTGGTGAAAGTTGCTGCTCGACGAATTTGCGCAAATGTTTTCTAACCGAGCCCATACTTTCAGCTGACAGGCCGAGATCATCCACCACCAGCGCGATGACTCTTCGCGGATCACTTTTGCGCAGTGGAGTTGAGGCAACGGGTGGTGAATTTGGATCCTTACGGTTCGGGCGCGTTGGGGTAGTCGTTGGAGTTTCTGGAATGTTGGAAACGTAGGTGAAACTGGTGATCTCTTGTTTGCGTCCGTCTTCAGAGATTTCGAAGTCTTCGGCTTTTAGATCCTTGACAGGCTTTCCATCTTTAGTGACCACTGCATCAACCTGAACGAGGTTCGTGGTGATTTTCACTACATCGTCCTGGTCGTCTGTCGCTGGGACTTTTGGAGCAGGACTTGGAGTTGTTTGCGTCGGCGATTGCGGCGATGGCGACGGAGTTTGTGCGAAGCCGGCCGCTAATGTTGACAGCAGAAGCAAAGTAGCGAGGAGCGATTTGTAGTTGATCACACTTATCTCCTTAGTGGTAAGCATTGGGAGAGGTGTATTTTGGGGGCCCAGTGGTCCGTTGTCAGTTGAGTGTCCGACGAACGAAATCATTTTCCAGTTATCATTTGACAGTTTGGTGGCATCCTCTGTATCGACGCAATAACCAACTAAGGCTCGTCCGTTCAAACTGATAACTGAAAAATGTCAAATGATAACTGGAAAATGATTTCGCTTGTCGGACATTCGAACTTTCAACGCACCACCTTAAATCGCCGAAAGTATCTTCTTCCATCTGACCCACGCTTCGTCGCGGGCTTTCTTGTTCGCCTTATAAGCTGTTAGTGCCTTCTGGTAGTCGGCGGTTGCCTTGTCGTCAGCTTCTTTGTTTCCAGTCGCTGTCGGGGCGGTCGGTTCTGGCGCATCACCAGCGCGCATGAATCCGTGACCGGCCCCCTCATAAGTGACCGGCTCGTACGTTTTCTTCAACTCAGTCATCGCTTGAGTTGTCGCCGGCAACGTCGCATTGATCCGCGCATCGTTGCCTGCGTAAAACCCATACACCGGCGCGGCGATCTTTTCGAGTTTTTCTTTGTCTGGGGCGTTGTCAGTGCCAGCCGGTGCCGAGCCGTAAAAAACAAAAGCAGCTTTCAAACCTGGACGGTTCGTGGCGAAACGGAATGTTTGGCTGCCCCCCCAGCAATATCCAGCAACTACTACTTTGCCGTTCGACGCTGGCAGCTTCGAAACGTAATCCGCGACGGCATTTAGATCGGCAGTGATTTGATCTGCTGGCAAATCACGAAATGCCTGACCCACACCCTGGCGATCCAGCGAACTGGTGCCTCCTCCATTTGGCCCCATTCCCGACAGCAAATCCGGGGCGATGGCGATATAGCCGGCTTCTGCTAATTGATCTGTTAGGCTCTGCACCCAATCGCTCATGCCGAAGATTTCATGAATGACGACAACTGCAGTGGCTTTATTCTTTACCTCAGGGTAAACAACAAAACTATTCACTTCGCGTGTGCCATTCTTGACCTTAACCCATTCCTGGTGTCGCGACGATTTTGCCAGACGCTGCTTCGCCCAGTCCTGCGTCTCATTTGCGTCAGCAGGCGATGCAGGAGTTGTGTGGTGATGTCCGCCCATGTCCTGTCCATGAGCGCAACCTGAGAAGAGAAACAAGCCCACAACCAAGCTTATGACTGTTTTCATTAGTCAGCACCCCCCGAGAGTCTGTTTGTAATTGAAAGTGTAGGTATCGTACTTAACGGAATCTGTAATAGGCAACCGCAAGAAGAAGCATTTTCCATATTTCCCATCTGATTGTGAGCTGGCAGGGATTACCTTTAGTAGCTACGTCGAATGATTGGACACCGAAGTGCTGGGAGCGCAGGCGTCCACGCCTGCTGTTACCCATGAGGTCCGTTGAGGGTGACCAGCAGGCGAGGACGCCTGCGCTCCCAGCATTAAGGTGCTTAATTATTCTAGGGTTCTACTAAAGGTAATCACTGCCAGTTCACAATCAGCAAATTGACAAATGAAAATGTCAAATGATGGAAAATGATTCCAACTACCGCTTGAAAACATCCGCGGTTCTTATATGCTCAGGCCGTACGCCAATGCCCACCAGATACGCCGGGATACGCTGCAGGATCGGAAGGCTCTTGAAGATCCTGAGAAACCACGGTGCTGACGTTTGTTGTGCCTGGCCGAGTGCGCGACCAAGTACACGCTCCTGAATAAATACCTGTGCGCGCTGGGTAAGTCTCGTTGGCAACAGTCGTCGTTTCTGCACCCGTTGAAGGTCAGATGTTGTCACCGATCCTTTTGAGAGTTTGGCGGCCAACAGATTCGCAGTAGCCACAGCGTCCTGGATCGCGAGATTAATCCCAACGCCTCCCACCGGTGACATCGCATGTGACGCATCACCTATGCATAACAGGCCGGGACGGTACCACGTTAATAGTCGATCAACGGCAACAGTCAACAACTTGATCTCCTTCCAGTCGCGCAACTCACTAACTCTGTCCTTCAGAAACGGAGCAATGTCCAGAATGTCTTGATGAAAGAGTCCAAAACCTCTCTGCTGCAGCGCTTCGAACGTTCCTTTAGCGATGACAAATCCGCACTGCCAGTAATCTCCTCGGTCGAGCATTACCATGATCTTCCCGCGACTGAATCGTCCCAGCACCTGACCCGGATCACTCGAGTTTCGATTAATGCGAAACCACAGAACGTCGATCGGTGCTCCCAGTACTTCTACAGTTAGTCGTGCTCGCTCACGCACGATCGAGTGTCTACCATCAGCGCCGACAGTTAGCGAGGCACGGATCTCAAGTTGGCTGCCTGCCGCCATTGCTTTAACTCCGACAACGCTGGCTCCTTCTTCGATCAGGTCAGTGACTTCCGTTTCCATAAGCAGATGGAACGTTGGATATTGCTTGCCGTGCATGGCAAGAAAGTCGAGAAAGTCCCATTGGGGCATGAAGGCGAGAAATTTACATTTTGTCGATAGGTGTGAGAAGTCAGCAAGTGGAATCCTATCGCCTCCAATCTGGCCTGCGAGTTGTTTCAACTCCTGGTGCGGACGTTTGAGGAACTCATCGAGCAGACCGAGCTCGTGCATTAGTTCCAGAGTTGATGGGTGAATTGTGTCGCCACGAAAGTCGCGCAGAAAATCTTTGTGCTTTTCGAGTAAAACTACTTCTACACCGGCTCGAGCGAGCAAAAAGCCAAGCATCATTCCGGCGGGTCCGCCACCGGCGATACAGCAACGAGTCTGAATGTGAGAAGACTGACTGGAGGTTTCTTGTGACATGGCGTTGAGTGAATCCTATCAGAGCTTCAACCCTGATCACCCTAGTAAACTCCGACTGGATTTAGCGATACTCAATCCAGCAATCCAGCAATGAAAAAGCAACCTAATTTGTCGTGCGACGGTCCATCGGTCGTGTATTATTCACCACGCTTTTTCATCTTTTGCGGCTCGGCCCAAAAAGGTTTCCCTAACGTCATGAAAAACTACAAGTCTATCAGCTAAGTCCTCAATGAAGCTCTACGGGTGTACGTTCTAAAGAATGGTTTTAAGTCTTGGGTGTTTGGTCTTGGTAATTCAAAGGCCTAAGGCCCAAGGCCAAAGACCTCTCTTCACTTCCTCATCGTCATCAACGCCGCATACGTCTCAATCCCATCCCAAAGATTCTGCAGTCGAAGGTTCTCGTTTTCTGCGTGTTGGTTATTGTCGTAGTTGGCGATAGGTACTGAAAGGGTTACTGTCCTCAGGTTTTCCGTGATCACTGAAAGCGGCAAACTACCGCCCGACGTCGGAAGAAGCACAACCTTATCTTTAGTGGTCGATTGCACGGCGTCAATTGCGGCAACTGAAACTGGAAGATCCATCCTTGTTCGTTCGGCATTGTAGCCTCCAGCACGAACAGAAACTTTTGCCAACAGATCATGTTGGTTTCGCTCTGCATTCGTCGGCCCATGATCAACAACAAAGTATCCTTGCTTTCGAATATGATCGATAAGCCGTGCGATTTGCCGGCGGTGATCGTTTCCTTTCACTAAACGCAGATCCAGTACTGCCGAGGCGGTCGTGGGAATAACATTTCGGGCCAACGCACCGACGTCGCCACTAGCGAACCCATTGATATTCAACGATGGTATATTGATCATTTCCATTAAACTCTTTCCCACACCTTCTGTCCGGCGAATTCCCAATTGAGATTTGAGTTCGCCATCGTACTTGGGCGCATCCTCTATTGCGCGACGCTCTGCCTCACCTAAAGGCTCGATGTCCGAATACCAACCCTCAATGGTGACTCGTCCGTCGTCATTCTTCATCGACGCCAGTAGACGTGCCAACATAAGGGCGGGGTTCGGCGCCCAGTTACCATAATGACCACTGTGCAACGGCCGCTTAGCACCATAAACTGTTACATCCACATTGACGTCGCCGCGTGCACCAAAAACAACCTGCTTTACTCCTGACTGGTGCACTGGCCCATCACAAATGATCCACGCATCAGCGGCGAGTAGATCTTTGTTGAGTTTGATGATCTCGGCCAGGTGCGGAGATCCGGCTTCCTCTTCGCCCTCGAACAGAAACTTGATGTTTGAAGTGAACGCGATTGAGTTTGTTTTGACTGCATCGAAGGCGGTGAGAATTGACATGACTCCCGCCTTGTCGTCTGAAGCTGAGCGCGCGTAGATGCGCCACTCGGGATTGATTGGTTGTGAGTCGGTGGGGGTTGGCAAAATCTGACCACCTGACTCCAAAGCGGCGGAACGAAACACTGGTTGCCAGGGGAGAGTAGCGTTCCATTGTTTTGGATCGGTAGGTTGACCATCGTAATGAGCATAGAGAATGAGAGTTCGTTGCGCCCCGGGCGTTTTCCATTCGCCGTAGATTGCGGGTGGTACGTTTTGAGTTTGGCCTTCCAACAAACGCGGATTCAAGCCACGCTGCTTCATCATCTCGACGATCAACTCGGCATTCTTTCGTATGTTGGGATTATCCGATGCGACGTTTGGAATCGATAGTAGCGAGAGAAATTCTCCGACGATCTTATGTTCATTTGCACGACGGTAAGCGCGGACTTTGTCTTGAGTGGCAGTTTGGGCGAAGAGAGTTGAGGGCACGAGTAGCGCGACGAGAAGCAGGGTTCGGAACATTTGGTTGCTCGCAGGTGTGGATTAATTAGATTGCGAGCTGATTATGAAATACGAAACGAGAAAATGCGAGACTCCTTGGAGTGCGGTGACCTGTCACCGCTTTGGTACCGGACGTCTTAATCATTCAAACGTCATTGAGAATTGTAGAAGCCGATATGTCGAGTCTCACTGTACCAAAGCGGTAACAGGTACCGCACTCCAAGGAGGCGTCCTTACTTCTCGCTCTTAACTACGCCGCTGTTGTCGATGGCGGTGTAAGTGTCGAGCATAAGCAAGCCAAGCCAGGGATCAGATCGGGGCGTCAAGAACAGCTCAGCATAGACCTTCTCATTAAACTGGTCGACATCGCCACGCCACGATTCTCTGGTCAACCACGAGAGCAGGCGCGTATGCATTCGATATTCATTACGCACTGTGTCGAGTGCTACTGATCGCTGGAATTTCTCGAGCAGGCTCGCAAACGCTTTCTCAGATAGGGTTGGGTTTTGTTTCTTGATCAACGAAATGCTTCGTTCGTCGAGCATGGCATCGGAGCTGTGTAATGCTGCGATCTTCTGCCAGGCGGCTTCGTCTGTTATTCGTCCCAATGCTTCCGACCCGGCAGTCATCGCCCGAAGAATCGTTGTTTCAGTCATCATTTTAGTAACGGCCAATGGCATTATGCTGAGCGCCTCACCCTTCTCATCGACCTGAATGCTGACACCCTCAGGTTTCTTGCCCCCGATCTTTGTGTTGTCGGCGAGCCACGCCAATGAAATCTTATTAGCGCGTGAGCTGAGGTACTCAACGAGCAGATCGCGTTTTTCCGCCTCCTTCTTTCCTTTCAGATTTGTGTACAGGGCTTCGGCCTCCGCAAGCATTCGAGAGAACGCTTGTGGGCCATAAACGCCAGGGAGGGCCTCGATTACTTGGCCATCAGAGTCGAGGATGTAGTGGATGCTGTTGCCTGTGATCGTCCTTTCAAGTTTACGGCCATCGCCAAAATCAATTGTGATTAGCGGTACAGGTCGAACTGATTGCCAGTGCAGAACGAAATGATCGCGGAGCGTCGCAGACACTGCAGCGTTGGGGTAAAGAATGGTGCGGAAGAAACGACTGTTTGCACAACTGAGTTCATCGGTCAGTTTCCCGAGTAGACGCAAGGAGAGGATTGGCTTGCCGGTCTGGGCAGCCACCTCGCGCGCCTGTTCGATGTCTGTATACCAGTAGAGTCCTGAAAGGTAGCTGTTTCGCTGCTGACTAACCGTATCAAGTGCTGTGGTGATGCGAATCCATTCTGGTGAAACGGAAATTGTTGGATCGGCGATGTGCTGAGCAATCTGCGTATTGTAGTGCTTCATCAAGTTTGCCATTCCGGCAGGACCGAGTGACCGCAATTCCTCGATGGCCGGCAGCGCTTCAGTGTTGTTTTCCGAGGCAGCTTTGAGCGCCAAACTTTCCGCAGATCCTTTAGCTGAAACGATTTGAACGAAAACTACGAGGAGAAAGAGGAGCGAAAGTGAAGACAACTTAACTCTCATCGGGACCTCCAAGACTAGATTGTGTGGATCTTGGGGAAAGTGAATGTTTGACTCGGTTAGCGGAGAGGAAGGTTGTCTGGAGGGCCAAGAGAAATCATTTTCCAGTTACCATTTGACAGTTATCAGTCGCGGATGCTGACTGCGTCAGTGGTTACCTTTAGTAGCTACCTCGAATAATTGAGGCGGCTAATGCTGGGACCGCAGGCGTCCTCGCCTGCTGTTGCCCATCGGGGCGCCTGAAGATGAACCAGCAGGCGAGGACGCCTGCGGTCCCAGCATTAGCGCGCTGAATTATTCGAGGTAGCTACTAAAGGGTATCAACTAACAAGTGAGAAATCGCCAAGGGATATGGAAAAATGATTACTTCTTACCGAACCCCTCCCGTACCTTCTTTGGCAGTTTATCGTGCACAAGTTGGTAAGCAGTTTTAAGGAGTTCCTTCAGTTCGCGTTGTGAGAGAGCGTCCAAGTCTTCCAGGGCGACCCAGTGGTAACGAGCAACGTACGGTGCGGGAATGATCCCGTCCTGTTCCACCAACTCTGCAAACTTCTCAGGTGTGCATTTGAAAGAGAGCTTAGTCGGATATTTTGCGTCGAGTCCGGCAACAGCAAACATCTTCTCGCCGATACAGAAAAG
>DASYRR010000149.1:0-5395 GCA_036004125.1 Pyrinomonadaceae bacterium
ACCTCTGTTTCTAAATCAAGACTCAGAGTCTTTTGCAGTATTTCGTACCCTAATTTTGTCGCGCTGAATTGAACCTGACAACTACTAATCAGTTATCGGTAGGCAGAGAGCAGCAAATGGTTGGTTGAGCAAAGCGATTGAAGAGAAAGTGAGGGTTCAGTTGCATACGCAGGGCACCCAATCTGGCTTCGGCAAGTTGGGCTGTTAGTTGGGCCTGCTGCGCCTCACGCTCACGGGCTTCGCGATAGTAAGTGAAGGCGTATATGGAACCGAGCACTGCGAAGTACAAAAAGATAGACCAGGGAAGATTCAGCAAAATCCAACTGGCGGAGTAACGCGGCAAGGATTCGAAAGCCGGCTTCCGATTCAAAAGGAGTGCCATCGATACCCCGAGAGAAGTCCACAGGAAACATAACAACAGGGCGCCAGAGAGGTGCGCTTGAAGAAAGCGTTTGATGCCGACACTCCGTAACGGATAACGACGGGCGAGAACGTAAGGAATCGGCGTTATGAAACCGAAACACAACCAGATCGCACCGGCAAAAACGACCGTGCTCCAATCTGTACTAGCACGCCCGGCGACGCGTGCACTCAGATACGAAGTAAATGCATTAAGCAACGCCGGGACAACACACGCGCCCGAGATCATTAGCCAATACGGTGGCGCCCTTGGAGTGCACTCGCTTAAACGCAGGACCATGCGAGGAGTTTACGCGGACATTGCTAATCGGGAAATGTGATGCAGCCAGTGGTCGTTTGAATGCAGTGAGCGTGAAAGCTAGATCCGTTTCAACGCAAGGCGAGCCAGGGCTTTCGACTTATTAATCTTTGTCTGCTGAGAACCGGCTCCTCCAACGCTGACTCTGAGATAAGTATTTCCCTTCAACACATAAAGCGCTCCCCCAACGCGGCTGCCGGTCCAAAACGCTTCATCACCGATGCCCGCAATCTTTTGTGCCGGGGGTCCCTCTTCCTCTTCTTCCTCACGACTTCCGTCGCGCGCCTTTCGAACCGCTTTCTCCCGCTCCTTCTCAGATGTCTTGCCGTGTTCTTTCTCTCTTTCGGCTTCGGATTCCTTGTCAAAAGTCGCTTCCCAAAATTCTTTGGGATCGCGCGCCCCCGCGCCATCGCCTTTTTGCGTGACTACGAGACTAATGGAGTTGTTAAAGGTAGGCAGGGCGAAAAAGCACTGCGAGTTAATAAGCCCACCCTCAACACTGCCGCTTGCCTTTGTCTCTTTCAACGGCTCGCCTTGAACCGATCGAATCTCGTCGGTGGTTAACAAGGCGCAAGCATCGACCCTTCCCTTGCCTGCGATGGCGCCCGCTGTTGCCGTCGCCTGCACACTACTTTGGGGCGACAGACTTGTAGAAGCTGCAGGTGACGGAGCTATCTGGTTGCTGGCAGAGCTCTGGGTCCCATCAGACTTCGCTCACGCACCAAGGCCTAAAGCCACGGTGCCCAAAGTAACGACGAGAATCATGCGGAAGAGGATCACTGGCATAAGGTTTTTGACTCCTGGAATGTCCGATATGCTTCAACTTGTCGTCGTAAATCAGTACGTTCTCAAACGAGTCAGCGACAAGACAGACGGATATTGGACATGTTGTCTGCAACCGGCTTTATCTAAAGCCTACATTACTCACGGTGGCTTGAGGAATCCTTGAGGCAAGTAACTCTCAGATCCTCGGCATAAAGCCTCGAGAAGGTAATGGTTTTCACTTTTGAGAGCGGATTTTCTCGCAAATGGAATTGCTCCTGAGGTCCGCGACTCAGTTCTCAACCCTTCCTCAAGTTTTTCTCAACCGCGTCCTCCTAAGCTTCTAACCGTACCACTCGGCCTTTAAAGACTTTGTTCTTGTCAATTGAGACAGGAGTCAATTCCAGTACGGACCCTGATAGGAGCCGCGCCAAACCAGAGAAAGGGCTCAAAATGAAGAAAAGGATTCCAAACACTCCGGTTGTCTCGCAGATGCGTTTGTTAATCGTCCTCGCTTTAAGTATTTGCGCGATTGTTTGCGCTTCATTTTGGTTTTCTCAAGCACGCGCGGCCAATCCCGGCGGCGGAAGTATTAGTCCTACCGGCCCGACATTGAATTGGATCGGTGATGCGCCCGGAACAGGAGGCACAGGCGGTGAAGGCCAGTGCATCGACGATGGGCCGGCACGAAATTGTGACAGCTTCACCCTGACAGTCTCGGGGACAGATGCTGACTGGACCGGCAAACTAATTCAAATACGAGTTAATTGGTCGCTCCAAGCTTCTGATTACGACCTTTATGTTCACAAGGGCGATTTGAGCGGACCGGTCGCGGCACAAGGAACAAACGGTGGTCAACCAGGCACAGAAGAGGTTGCCTATCTAGATCCTCGCGCCAATGGGGTTGGGGTTTATATAGTTCACGTAGCATCTGCCGTCACACCTGTTCCAAATTCCGATCAGTACCTTGGAACTGCCAGCGTGGTGCCCGGACTTGGTCCCGCAACGCAAGGTGCTGGTTTGGCACCAAGGTTTCAGAACTTCACACCTCAAGCAGATCTGCTAAAAATCGGAAAGGGCACCGACGCGGGTGAGCCTTCCATCGGAGTCAATTGGAAAACTGGGAAGGTGATGTTTATTTCGAGTCTAACGACGTTTCGCGTGACCTTTGATGACTCTTGTCCAACATCACCAACAGCGCTTTGGGAAGACAAAAGCGCTCCAAACAGTGTGACGAGCCTCGATCCAATCTTGTTCACCGATCACGGTTACAACAATCAAAATCCTGATGTTGGGCGAACGATCGTTTCCGAATTAACCGGGCAGGATAGTCTGTCTGCTTACACGGATAATGACGGCGACACGTGGATACCCGGGCAAGGGGGTGGCATACCTTCGGGCGTGGACCACCAAAGCATTGGCGCTGGTCCATATCACGCGCCTTTGGTCGGAACGGTCTATCCAAATGCGATTTACTATTGTTCACAAGATGTCGCGGTTATTTTTTGTGCGCGCAGCGATGATGGTGGCCTGACCTTCGGCCCTGGCGTCCCAGCCTACAACCTTACTCAGTGCACAAATCTTCACGGCCATGTGAAGGTAGCGCCTGACGGTACGGTCTATGTGCCAAACCGAAGTTGTGGCAACCAACAGGGTGTCGTGGTTTCTGAGGACAACGGCATCACCTTCAATGTTCATTCAATTCCGGGAACCACCGCCTCCGCCGATGATCCGGCAATCGGCATCGGCCGCGGAGATAAAACAAATGGCTTCGGCCGGGTTTACGAATCATTTGCCAGTGGCAACACCGTAGCCGGTGTAGCTGTTTCCGATAATCATGGACAGAGTTGGAAGAACGTTGTCGATGTTGGTTCGTTAGCGGGGATTAAGGCTGCGGCATTTCCCACCATGGTCGCGGGTGATGATGACCGAGCTGCTTTTGCATTCTTCGGTTCGACAACCCCAGGCTCCGCGGAGGACAGAGCCTTTCCCGGTTTCTGGCATGTCTATGTCGCCACTACGTACGATGGCGGCAACTCATGGTTGATCTCTGACGCAACGCCCAACGATCCTATTCAACGTAACGGCATCCATCTCGGAGGTGGCTCGCCGCCACATCGCAATCTGCTCGACTTCTTTGGTATCGACATAGACAAACAGGGGCGCGTGCTCGTCGGTTATGACGACGGTTGTACGGGACCTGGTTGTGTCCAGGCGCCAGGCACTGCAACCGGCAACGCGTACAACGCGCTCGCGTCAATCGCGCGACAAACCGGAGGCTTACGTTTGTTTGCTACTCCCGGTGAGTCAGCTGGTCCAACTATTCCGGGTGCTCCCTCCATCACTGTGCGTCGCGATGCCGGCGTCGCTCACTTGACCTGGTCCGAATCCGACGACGGTGGCTCTCCTATTACGAACTACAAAATATATCGAGGGACAACTAGCGGCGGAGAGACTCTTTTGAAGAACGTAGGCACAGCGACTCAGTATGACGATGCCACAGCCGCTCCAAATACAACCTACTACTACAAAATCACCGCAACGAACTCGTTGGGAACATCATGCGGTAACAACGAGGTAGTTTCGAAGCCGGTGGGAGACTCGCGTTGTCAGGGAATTCTGACGGCGTTTGATCCACAAGGCGATCAAAAAGTCGCACCGGCCAATGCTGACCTGGATATTTTGGAGGTGCGGTTGGCTGATTACGTCGAAGGTGACGTACAGAAGATTGCCTTCAAGATGAAGCTGGCTGATCTCAGCACGCTGCTCCCCAATCGACAGTGGAGAATCCTCTGGAACTACCCAATTAGAGCTGAGGGAATCGATGCTTCCCTTTTCACCGGTTCCTACTACGTCGGTATGAATACCGATGCCTCAGGACTGACATCCTTTGAATATGGCACGGTCACGACTATTGAGGACGTCCCGGTGGCTTTGGGCCAGCCAAACAGAATCGGAGATGCCGACAGCGGTTCAGTTGATCAGCAGAACGGGATCATTAGCGTTGTCCTTTCCTCCTATAAGGTCGGTGGTCCAAAGGCTGGCGATGTGATTGGTGGCCAGAGCGGAAGAACTTTCGCGGGCACGGGAACTCAATCGCTGCGTTCGAATACGGCTATCGACATCACTACAAATGCGATTCAGGATCCGTACACAGGCTTTGCCTACCTGGTTGTTGGCAACCTTCCATGTACTTCAACCTGTAACGGCACCACGATCGAGGACGATGATGCACACGTCTCTTACTCGAATGGCTGGCACCTCATCAGTAACTCCGGAGCCAGTGCTGGTCACTATCGTCTGAACGAAGGAGGTAACGCTCAGCACAATGCTGTCGTGACGTTTGATTCATCCGGGGCGGGCACGATCACCTATTTCTACGCCACCAGCACCAAAGGCGGCAGCGCGGAAGTTTTTGTCGACGGGTCGTCGCAAGGCGTCGTCAACTACAACGGGTCTTCGGGCACCAATCGAGCACCAGTGTTCGGAGCTTCCCAGGTCTTTACCTATTCGGCGGGTGGACATCACACGCTTGAAATCCGAACCATCCAGGGTGGAGTGTTCATCGACGGCTTCTGCCTCGGAAATGCCACTCCAACCGGAACACCAATTCTTATTCCTGGCTTAACTTCGTTATCCAGCGCAACGCAGTCAGCTGGGCAAGCGCTTTTGAAAAACCTGACATTGCCAACGGGGACTCGAGCAATCTCGATCGCGGCTGAGTCCAGCATCAACGTGCCCATGCAGTTGGTATTGCTCGATCCATCGGGAAGAGTGGTCCAGACCGTTAACTCGTCCTCGGGTGTAGCTGTACTCGAAACGCCAATCACGCAAAGCGGGGTTTACATCGTTAAGTCCGTCAACCTTAGCCTCGGACCGGTAGAGATCTGGACTGTTGCAACTCCCCTCATTTCT
>DASYRR010000150.1:0-24410 GCA_036004125.1 Pyrinomonadaceae bacterium
GCTCATGAAGTCCTGCGAGAGCGACAACGGCCGAGTGGGCCAACGTCAGAGCTGGCTGAAGGGCCAGGCGATGAGTCATGAAGTTCTACGTTTATTGCGTTGCCGAAAGTCGGCCAAGCCTGGAAGGTATATCGGTTGGGATCGCGGAGAGTGACTTAGAACTGCTTGAGATTGAAGGGTTGGTAGCAGTAGCCAGTAAGTTTGAGGACGAATCAGTTCAGATTAATAGAGTGAACGTGTTACGACACGAAGCGATTGTTCGAAGCGTGTTAACTGAAACAACATTGCTTCCATTTCGATTCGGGACGGTTGTGGGGGAGGCTAATTTGCGGAGTTTTCTAATAGCTCGTCGGACCGCTTTGCTAAGCCGATTGGCGCTCGTCCGAAACTGCATAGAAATGAGCATCAAGATCATTTGGCAAATCCCCTCGGAACTGACCGTCACTCAAAACCATGAGCGAGATGTGGAAGTAGGAGTGGGCGCCGCGTTTTTACTGTCCAAACGTCAAGAAATACTTGGTGATGAGTCTCTTTTGGTAAAGGCCAATGAGATTGCCTCTTGGTTACACAGCCGGCTGGACGGGCTAGTTCGCCAAGAGCAGATTGCCGTGGAACCCAAGCAAAAGCTGGTCCTGGCTGGATCTTACCTGATCGAGCAATCTCTGGACTCAAAGTACCGAGAACTGGTGGCAAAATTGAAAGAGGAGCGGCCCCACTTGCACTTTCTTACAAGTGGCCCTTGGCCGCCTTATACTTTTGCAAACATTGATCTTGAGTTTGCAACACACTTCGGAGTAAGCTGATGAAGCTTCCCCCCGAAAACCCCCGTTCGGCTGAGCCTGAAATAGAAACTTCTCATGCTGAGGAGTTTGTGGAGCAGCTTCGCTGCGTCACTGACACTCTTCCCTCGCGCATTAACGTTGACTCCCATAGCGTTGAGCAAGGGCTGGCAAAGCTTGTGCTTACCTTAATCGAGTTCATCCGTCGTTTGCTGGAAAAGCAGGCTATTAGGCGGATGGAAGGTGGCGACCTCTCACCTGAACAGATTGAAGATTTGGGCTTGGCATTAATGAAGCTAGAAGCCAAACTTCATGAGTTAAAGGAACAGTTTGGCCTCGAGGATGAGGACCTCAATATTGACCTCGGTCCTGTTGGTCGTTTGATTTAGTGTTCGAAGTCTTGCTTGATACACCAATACCACGGTGCCGCTGTTTAGCGCTTTCCGAATCCAAGCCGCACCATAAGAGTGGAGGGCGAAAGTGTCTAGTGAGCGGTCTACCCTAATAACGGCCCGTCCCCCGGGTCTGGTCGATGTTCTCGATCGAATTCTCGACAAAGGTCTAGTAATAGCAGGCGACATCAAGGTGTCACTGGCCAACGTCGAACTTTTAACCCTTCAAATTCGCCTGCTCGTTTGCTCGATCGATAAGGCCGAGCAGATTGGTTTGAACTGGTGGCGTTACGACACAAACCTGACGACACGTGCGGAACGCGCGGAAGCGGAGAACGTTGAATTGCGTGAGCGGCTCGGCGAACTCGAACGTGAAATCAAAAAGCTCAGCGCAGCTGCTTTACTATCACAAGGAAGGAAATTGCCCAATAGTCGCGCTAAAGTGAAGAAGAAGACCCGCAGAGCATAGATTGGGTAGCGTACCATTGCGGTTTTTGTGTTAACGATTGCGCACTCAGCAGCCTCGTTCTCGTTCAGTATGCTGCTTATTGATCTCTAACGAAAAGGAAAAGAAGCAAATGGCTGTCGAAAGAGCACCAGGCGGTACTAGTCTAATCGACGTTCTTGATCGCGTACTCGACAAAGGCATTGTCATTGACGCCTGGGTACGAATTTCCCTGGTGGGAATCGACCTGATAACGATTGAAGCACGTGTCGTCGTCGCCTCGATCGATACGTATTTGAAGTACGCCGAAGCCGTAGGTTTGACTCCGGCGGTTTCCCGACCAGCACTGACACCCGGCGCCGAACCCATCGAAGAGGGAACGAGACGCCGTGTGACCGTTGAAGTGGAAAAGAAGTGAAGTCTAACTGAGGTTAGTCACGAACCGACCTAAGTTTTATTTGTCTTTTATATGGGAGAACGCCCGATAGAATTGGCCTTTCAAACGCGTCCATCCATCCAGGAACCCGAGGGGTTTAACTCGTATCTGCGCCAATACGATGTCTTTATGGAGACTACGACGCAGATGCTTGCTACCCCCAAGCTTCACGAGCGCCTCTCGCTTGCTCTCGAAGCAATCGCAAACGTCTTCGGTCACCAACAATCCGCTATTGCTACCATTAATGAAAGGGACGCTGCGCTTCGCGTTCGAGCAGCGCTTGGATTTGAAACTGATCCAATCGCAGCGCGCGTCGAGATGCCGCTCGACTCCAGTGCAGCCTGTGTTCGGGTTATTCATGATGCTCATCCAACGTGGATCTCGTTGAAAGAAGATGATTCATCTCGCGCGCTCTTCGACAAGATGCAGTGGCATCAAGACATTCTGGCGTTGCCACTGTTTGGTATTCCGGAGGTTTCACCTAAGACGGGACGTGACACTGCCTCCAGCGCTAACCTGGCAGATCATTATTGGACATTTGAACCAGGGTCGCGTCTTGGTGTTCTTTATGTCGGTGCTTCACAAGAGTCGATGGAGCCGCTCTCGTTAAGTCTCCTGAAGCGCTTTGCCGATCGCATTGGAGTCATGGCGTCGCTTGCGATTCAGCAGGAACGACTCGTTAATTCCGTAACAAAGCTTCAACGAGAGCGACAGTGGATCGAGTCGATCATGAAGTCGGTTGCCGATCCGATTGTGCTCACAGACCTCGATAATCAGATCCTCCTTCAAAACCGGCGCGCTGAAGAACTTTTCAGCGGGTCCGCAAACGCTGGCGAAGGAAAGCGTCGCGCATTGAAGATGAACGACCTGCTCTTCTCGGCATATCTGTCGAGCGCCACCGTTTCTTCGTCAAACGTCGTCCAACGTGACATTACTCTCGTCGATCCAATCGAAGGTTCAGACATTCACTTCGAAGTTATTTCTACTCCGGCTGTCAATGCTCGTGGAGAGCCGCTCGGGCTGGTGTCAGTTTTTAGAGATGTGACCGATTTGCGAGAGGCCAACGAAGAGTTAGCAAGGAACTTCGGCAAGCTGCAGCAGGCAGAAGCGGAATCTCGACGTGAACGAGATCGTCTGGATTTGATTCTCGAAAATGTAGGACACCCGGTGGCAGTTTGCGACGTTTCCGGCAATTACATTCTTTTGAACCGACGGGCTGAGCTCTTGTTCCAGGAAAACGAGACCTTTAGTGCCCGAGCTGCTGCTGCGGTGCGTACTAATGCGGTTAAGCTAACTTCCTTTATTTCTGGCTTAGCCTCATTTGCGGAAACGGGCAGGCAAGCGGAAATAGAACTGATCGATCCTGACAGTAATCGATCGCTGCCCATGGAGATCACTGCGCGCGAAGTTCTGGATGTAACTGGTCAGGTGACTGCAGTCGTTTCCGTTTTACACGACTTGAGTGAAATTCGAGAGTTGGAACGTCGTCGAGTTGAACAGCAACTCTTCGAATCGGAGAAGCTGGCTGCGGTGGGTCGTTTGGCTGCATCGATTGCCCACGAAGTCAACAATCCTTTGGAGGCAATTAAGAACGCGCTTTATCTGATGCAGTCAGACTCAGTCCAGGATAAGAACGTTCGCTTTTTGGAAATTGCGCGCAAGGAAACCGAGCGGGTCTCGCACATCATTAGACAGATGCTCGGCTTCGCACGTCAACCAGGAGAGGTTGATTGGGTAGATGTCAACCAATTACTGGAAGAAACCCTGGTCCTGTTAGAGAAGAAACTCAAACAGTCACGGATTCGGGTAATCCGAATTCTCGACGCTCAGCTCCCGAAAATACGAGCTCGATCCGATCAGCTACGGCAGGTTTTTCTGAATCTGATTATTAATGCGCAACAGGCGATTCAAGCAGACGGAGAGATCAAGATTTCAACCGCGATGTATGAGCAAGCACTCCAACCCTCGATCGTAATCCAAATGAGCGATACGGGTACTGGTATTAGTGAAGACGACCAGACGCGGATCTTTGAGCCGTTTTTTTCCACCGGCAAGAAAGGGACCGGGTTGGGCCTGTGGGTGACTCAGGATATTGTTCGACAACATGGGGGCCGTATCGAAGTTAGCAGCCAGGTCGGTAAAGGCACAGCGTTCAGCATAATTTTGCAGGTTGAGTCGCCAGTTCTGGAAGGACAGGAAAAGAATAACAGCTCTCCACGATGAATAATCCATATCACCATTCAGGGCACCAGCCAGCTAGCGAAGATGTCGGCTCCACGCCAACATTTCCAAACGAAGCACGCCTATTAGTGGTTGACGACGAAGAGAGTCTGCGTATTACCACAGCGGCGATTCTCGAAAAGGAAGGTTATATCGTTGATACAGCCTCCAGTGGGGATGAGGCAATTTCCTTACTGCAGAAACTCGACTACGACCTCGTTCTTACCGACCTCCACATGGAAGGTGGCGACGGCCTGTCTGTGCTTTGCGAAATCCGGCGTCAGGCACCGCTCACGATTTCCGTCGTGCTCACAGGTTTTGCGTCAGTCGAATCAGCAATTGCCGCGCTTCAAGAGGGTGCTTACGACTATCTGGTCAAGCCTTGCGACATAGATAATATGCGGCACACGATCCGGCGAGGGGTCGATCATAGACGTCTCATGCTTGCCGAACAAAAAGCGCGAGCCGATCTGAAACAATTGAATCGCGACTTGGAACAACGAATAGAGGAGCGCACGGCTCAACTCACCAAGGCGAACGAAGAACTTGCGGACGCCAACCGAGCGAAAGACGTTTTTTTGGCGACGCTTTCACATGAATTGCGGACACCGCTCACTCCAGTTGTGGGTTGGATCAAACTACTAAGAAGTGCAAGTCTCGATACAAAGGGTGTTGCACAGGCGCTCGATGCAATCGAGCGTAATGCCTGGCTGCAGTCACGTCTGATAGATGATCTATTAGACACTTCAAGGATAGCCACCGGCAAACTCCACTTCGAACCTCGTCCGACAGATCTAAACGCGGCGGTTTGTGCCGCCCTCGATACGGTAAAAGCGTCTGCGGCTTCTCGCAGTATCAACCTTTCCGTTCAGTTGAGTCCCAAGCCGTTGATCGTTATTGGAGAGCCAGTTCGACTGCAACAGATTGCCTGGAACCTCATCTCCAATGCGATCAAGTTTACGGAACCTGGAGGCAGCGTCACCGTGACGACCGAGAATAACGGTAATGAAGCTATGTTGATTGTGGAAGACACCGGGATCGGTATCTCGCCAGAGTTCCTGCCGCACGTGTTCGATCGTTTTCGACAAGCCGACGGTTCAACGTCCAGGGTTCATGGCGGACTTGGTCTTGGTCTCGCGATAGCTCACGCTCTGACAAAAATGCACCAAGGCCAACTGACGGTTGAGTCGGCCGGAGTGGGATGCGGGGCTCGTTTTAAACTCGCCGTTGGCTTTGTCCCAGAATCGGTTGTTGATGCAGATACGAAGCTGCAGAAAACATATTCACTTTCCGGCATGGAGATCCTCATCGTGGAGGACTCCGAAGATACTTTGGCGCTGCTAAGTACGATTTTCGGTCAGGAGGGCGCCATTGTGACCACAGCTTCCTCCGCTGATGAAGCGTTGAATAGCGTCGTAGTGAAGCGTCCAGGTCTAATCGTTTCCGACATCGGGATGCCCGACACCGATGGTTATCAGTTTCTAAAGCAGGTTAAGGTCCTACCTGGGATGGATGAGGTTCCCGCTATAGCGATTTCGGGCTATGCCAGTGAAGAGGATCGCGCCCGCGCTCTCGATGTGGGTTATTTGGCGCTGGTGGCCAAACCGATCGACGTCGAAGACCTTTTCGGCATTATTCAACAGCTAATCCACCCGACTGTCCCGGCCCCAAACTAGGTTTTTGGTTAGATTAAACACAGATCGCAATCCTTAATCCCCAAACTAGCATCGAAATAGTGGGCTGAGGGTCGCTTTTAAGACCTTCTTCAGCAACCAATTGACAAAATCAAAACTGTAACTATAATTGTTACAAAAAGGAGTTAGACTTTCGACGCCCTTCTAAATTATGTCGACTAATAGCCGGTTTGCCGTAGCCGTTCACGTTTTGACCCTGATGGCTTGGTCGGGTGATGAACCACTCAAATCCGAACAGGTGGCGGACAGCGTAAACACAAATCCCGTCGTTATCCGGAGGATGCTGTGTGAGCTGGCAGAAGCAGGTTTAGTCGTATCACAGACTGGTTCGTTGGGAGGATCCCGTTTGGCCGGCGATCCGTCAAAGACCACGTTGCTAGATGTTTATCAGGCTCTGGAGTGCCGCGGAGTTTTTTCTTTACACCGGCAACCCCCGAGCCGCGAATGCCCGGTTGGCGTAAACATCGAAACTGTATTGGGCGACGTCTTAATGGAAGTGGACTCAGCAGTGGAGGCCGTGCTTGCCAAAATAACAATAAGTGACGTCGTCCAGCGATTGAAACCATGTGTGGGTGCTACGACGAATAAGACGATAGGGAGAACTGAAAAGAAACAATACAGGCGTCAGCGGATTACTTTGCCCGAGTTACGCGCAGGGGCAAAGAGTCGGAGAGTCAAAGCTCTCCGTACTGCCTAACTATCGCGAGAAAGGATTATCCAATTTGTCCAGGCTTGAGAAAGATCAGAGCGGCATCGATTTAATGAACAAGAGTGAGTTCGTCAACCTCAGCGAAGAACTGACTGATGATGCCGTGTCAATAGAGGACATCGACGAGGTTTTACAAACACTCGAACGGGCCACCAGTGTAGAAACGGAGACCGAGGAGCCGTTGATTGAAGAGAGCTCCTCTTCCGTTGAGTCTGAAGAAGGAATGAGCGAAGAGGTCGAACTCGACCTGTCCGCTGGTGAGATGGATAAGACGTCGGATCCGATCCGCGTCTACATGCGCGAAATGGGAGTGGTCCCCCTATTGACGCGCGAACAGGAAGTTTCGATCGCCAAGCGTATCGAGCGGGGTCAGAAACGAGCGGAGAAAGCAATTGCTCGATCGCCCATAGCAGTAGTTGAACTCTTTAGAATTGGCGATGAGTTGGCTGAAGGTAAGCTGAATATTCGTGATGTGGTTGCCTTCTCCGATCAAATGGAGACTGAAGAGCACGAAGATCGCAGTGAGGAATATCTTCAATGGACGATTGAGGGGCTTCAAAACATCCGACAGCTCTACAAGCGAGGGTTGAAGGAGTTTGACAAGTTTGCTGCTGAGCAAAAACTAACTCGTGGAAAACGCTCGAGAAAACTTTTGCGCTATAGGAGAAAGCTCGCACGCACGAGACTCGAAATCGCTCAGGAGATCCGCGGCTTGCACCTGAAGGAAGCTGCGCGTCAGCGTCTCATTGCCTCGATTGGCACTGTGCATAAGGAAACGCGAACTCTCGAACGCGAAATTGAGTCGTTCTCCGAGAAGCTTCGTCGCAAGGGCCTGAAAGTCGATAAACAGAAAGAATTCAAACGACACATTGCCGCGGCGAAAAAGCGTCTCAAAGAGATTGAGGTCGAGCATCATCTTTCCCCACTCGAGATTAGACGGTCGCATCAGATGATTGCTGTGAGCGAAGCACAAACGGCGCAAGCCAAGCATGAACTGACGGAAGCAAATCTGCGACTCGTAGTCTCGATTGCTAAGAAGTATCAGAATCGCGGTCTGCAGTTTCTCGATCTGATCCAGGAAGGCAATCTGGGTTTGATGAAGGGGGTCGATAAGTTCGATTGGCGACGTGGTTATAAGTTTTCGACATATGCCACGTGGTGGATTCGGCAGGCGATCACCCGCGCGATTGCCGACCAGGCGCGGACTATTCGTATTCCAGTTCACATGATTGAGGTAATTAATAAACTCAAAAACACTTCACGTGAGTTGGTGCGTGAATTAGGGCGCGAACCCACCACCGAGGAAATCGCCAAGAAGATGGATACCTCCGTCGACAAAGTGCGAAAGGCCCGAAAGCTAATGCAGGATCCGATTTCGTTGGAAACCCCGATCGGCGAAAACGGAGACTCTCAGTTGGGCGATCTAATCGAAGACAAGTCGAGCGAAAGTCCTGCGGCGCGAGTTATAACCTCTAACTTGCGAGAAATCGCCGGTGACGTTTTGCAGACACTTAGTCCTCGAGAAGAACGAGTGATTCGGCTGCGATTTGGTTTGGACAATGGTGGTCACGAACGAACTCTCGAAGAGGTGGGCCAGAACTTCAACGTAACTCGCGAGCGCATTAGGCAAATCGAGGCAAAGGCGCTGCGAAAACTTCGTCATCCTTCGCGTGCGCGTTTACTAAAAAATTTCCTCGAAGGCGAGGGGTAATAAGATTTCGGAAAAGACTAACCAGGAGCGACAAAAGATGAGTGAATTTGTGAAAGACGTGAGCGATAGCTCGTTTGAAAAGGATGTATTGGGAGCCAACAAGCCGGTGCTTGTGGATTTTTGGGCGGAATGGTGTGCCCCTTGCCGAATGCTTGCTCCTACCGTGGCCGCCGTTGCAGAACACTATGGAGACAATGCCAGCGTGGTAAAGCTTAACGTCGATGACAACCCGTCGACTGCGCAACGCTATGGAATTAAGGGCATCCCGACTTTGATTTTGTTCCGTGAAGGGAAAGAGGTTGAGCGCGTAGTTGGTGCCACCAGCAAAGAATCGATCACGCGGATGGTGGAGAAGTATGTGGGCGTGAAAGCTTAAGACAGGAACTCTAGTTCTATTTAAGAAAGGCCAGGTAGTTTAAAATGCCTGGCTTTTTCCTTTTCGGACGCGACCAGCGAGTGGTGTCCTAACTTTTGACGCAGAGTCCTTTAAGACAGAGGATTGTGCAGAGAGGTTAACTAAGTACCCAGCCATTATCTGAGCGCTTTGCATCTTAGCCTCGACTTCGCGAAAATGACTCCTTATATGGAACACACCAAACCAACGCGTCTCATCGTTGGCATCACGGGAGCCACGGGAACTATTTTTGGCGTGAGACTGCTGCAGATGTTGCACGGCTCCGGTGTTGAAACGCACCTGGTCTTGAGCAAGTGGGCTTCGCGAACACTTATTCACGAGACAGCGCACACCGTCAAAGAAGTCAAAGAACTCGCCACTAAGAGTTATGGCATATCAGAGCAGGGCGCAGCGATTTCAAGCGGATCATTTGTGACGATGGGTATGGTAATCGCTCCGTGCAGTATGCGAACACTTGCGGCAACTGCACATGGACTGGGAGACAACCTGATCCACAGAGCCGCAGATGTGATTCTGAAGGAGCGCCGAAAACTGGTTCTGGTAGTGCGCGAGTCGCCCTTCAACGAGATCCATCTCGAAAACATGCTCAAGCTTACTCGTATGGGTGTTGTGATTCTGCCGCCTGTTCCAGCCTTCTACAACAACCCGCAGAATCTCGACGACATGATTAACCACATTACCATGCGGATAATCGATCAGTTTGATATTCATCTCGACGTCATGAATCGTTGGGATGGTACCCTGCTTGATCAGAAACGTTCAGAAACTGACACTCACTAGGAGCTGGGCCATGGGAACAGACGTAGAGTTTGAAAGTGACGGCGGCGGCACAAATGGTTACCTGGCAGTTCCGAAATCGGGGGCCGGACCTGGGGTTGTAGTGATTCAAGAATGGTGGGGATTAGTCGATCACATTAAAGATGTGTGCGAGCGCTTTGCGGGCGAAGGCTTTGTTGCGCTCGCCCCTGATCTGTACCACGGCCAGATTGCCAAATCTCCAGACGAGGCCGGCAAGATGATGATGGCACTTCGCGTTGACGAGGCGGAAAAGGATCTAAAAGGCGCGATCGATTATCTTCGTTCGCATAAATCAACGACTGCTGAAAAAGTTGGAATGGTTGGCTTTTGTATGGGCGGAGCTTTGTCGTTGTACGCTGCGACGAAGAATTCGAAAGTAGGCGCGTGTGTAGTTTTTTATGGTGGTCATCCAAATGTCAAACCTGACTTGTCGAATCTGAAAAGTCCAGTGCTTGGTATTTACGCGGAACGGGATGGCTTCGTCACTCCTGAATCAGTTCATGATTTGGAGAAACAATTAAGAGGCCTGGGCAAATCAATTGATGCCCACATTTATCCTGGAGTCGATCACGCCTTTTTTAATGACACTCGACCCGAGGTTTACAACGCAGCGGCGGCGAATGATGCGTGGCAACGAGTCATTAGGTTTTTGAGGACGAATTTGCAGTAGCACGACAAGTTGCTCACCGGCGTTGATTAACAGAGTCTCAACAGAATTCCCTTAAATGTCGTAGTCCGAGGAACTCAGTAGAGGTCACGAGTTGTCCTGCGTTTGCAGATATGTGATCAACTCGCGAAAGGGCAACTGATCGGACAAAAGTGAGCATTCAATCGGGCGACGTACATACACCACGCGTGCAATGTTTAGAGATCCTTGCCTGGTTCTTATTGTCTTGTTATGACCTGGTGAGATAGGCTATAAGTGTTTTAACGACACGTCTTCGCCCATTTAGTCCTCAACATCGCCCAGTGAAAACTTGGCCGCGCTGACCCTTAGTGCCGATATTCCGGCGCGGTTTCGACGAATAGCTCTCAGCTAAAGGGCCGATGACCAAATTTACTCAGTTGGTCGTGTTCAGTCTCGATGAGCAGCTTTACGCGCTACCGTTGGCGGCGGTTGAACGCATTGTTCGTGCTGCTGAGCTGACTCCTTTGCCGAAGGCGCCCGCAATCGTGCTCGGAGTTATTGATGTGGCTGGTCGCATCCTGCCAGTGCTGAACGTGCGGCAGAGGCTCCGATTGCCGAGGTGCGAAATCAATCCTGCTCACCAATTCCTTATCGCAAACACAACCCGGCGCAGTGTGGTTCTCGCGATCGACGAGGCGATGGACGTGATCGAGGTTCCCGCTGACGAGATTGTTGATGCGCGTGAGATTGTGCCCATGCTCGAACAGATTCGTGGTGTCGTCAAACTGCGCGGCGATCTGGTGTTGATTCACGACCTTGAGGAATTTCTTTCGCTTGAGGAGGAACGCGCCCTTGAGGAGGCGATGACCGAGGAGACGAGCCATGGAGTCTAGCCAGGTGTCAGAAAACCTGCAACAGCAGGTTAGTGAGTGCGTCGCGGAAGCGATTGGTCTGCATTTTCCCCCCGCGCGTTGGTCGGATCTGGAACGTGGACTCATCGCAGCGATGGGAGAACTCGGCTTTACAGATTTAAATAGTTGTGCGAAATGGCTGCTGTCCGCACGCTTGACGAAGCCGCAACTCGATCTGCTTTCAAGTCACCTTACCATTGGTGAGACTTACTTCTTCCGCGAAAAGAAGACGTTTGAGATTCTGGCGAAGAGAATTCTACCACCCCTGGTCCATTCCAGACGTAGCAGTGGAAAACGCTTGCGGATCTGGAGCGCCGCTTGTTGTACGGGAGAAGAAGCCTATTCGCTGGCAATCTTGTTACATCGAGTCATTCCAGATCTCAAAGACTGGTTTGTGAGCATTCTCGCGACCGACATCAACGTCGGCTTTCTGCAGAAAGCTGTTGCCGGAACGTACGGTGAATGGTCATTTCGCGAAGCACCGCCATGGTTGAAGCCTCACTACTTTCAGCGCACGGAGGATGGTCGCTACGAAATCCTTCCGGAGATCAAGGCGCAGGTGACTTTCGCCCAGATAAATCTGGTCGAAGACGCAATTCCTTCGCTGGTGGCCGAGACTAACGCGATGGATCTGATCTTTTGCCGCAATGTGTTGATGTATTTCTCACCAGCCCAAGCCAGTAAGGTCGTTCGTCAGCTGCGCCGCGCCCTGGTCAATGACGGCTGGCTGGTAGTAAGCCCCAGTGAAGCGTCACAGACATTGTTTTCTCAATTCGAGACCCGGAACTTTCCGGGTGTAGTTCTTTACCAAAAGAGCGACGCGAGATCACGAACTGAAAAACAACGGGCTGCGACCTTTGGGGGCAACATTCCCGCCGTTTTCACGTCTGAAACTGAATCCATCTTGCCAGATATCGTGACTCGGATCTGCGAGTTCCCGGAGCCAACACCTGCACTAGCAACTGATAGAATGAACCCGATCAGTTCGGAGCCACGACCGCCGTTTGTGGCCGCCTCAGGACTCTATGAAACCGCTCGATCTGCCGAACCTTCGGAGACGCTACAGTCCTCACCGGACACTGACGCCCCACCCGATGCGAAAACATTCTCGCTGCTCACTCGCGTCTTGGCTGATCAAGGAAAGCTGGTAGACGCGCTAGCCTGGTGCGAACGATGGGTAAACTCGGAAAAACTTGACGCACGCGCCCACTATGTACGCGCTGTGATCCTGCAAGAACTGGGCGAGACGGAACAATCAAGCCGTTCGTTGCGAACGGCGATCTATCTCGATCCAGGATTTGTCGTGGCTCATTTCGCATTGGGCAACGTCATGCGCAGTCGCGGCAAAGTCGCTGAGGCCCATAAGCATTTTGCCAATGCCTCAACGCTGCTGCGTGACTATCAGCCGGATCATGTTCTGCCGGAATCGGACGGCTTAACGGCCGCACGGCTTAGCGAAATCATTGCTTCGCTTGTTGCCCTGGAGGTTGTCCCATAAAGACCGACGCTAAAGAAATCCTGCGGACGCGCGCCAGAAGTCTGGCGCTAGGGACAAAGTCGGTTGCTGTGCTGGAGACCGGCGTCGAAGTGCTGGAGTTTCGGCTCGCCGAGGAGCGTTATGCATTGGAGAGCGCGTACGTGCAGGAGGTTCAGCCGTTGAAAGATCTGGCACCGCTACCATGCACGCCATCATTTGTGGTGGGGATTGTTAATGTGCGCGGCCGCATCGTGCCGGTGCTCGATCTAAAAACATTTCTGGAATTACCGGTAAAAGGATTGACCGATTTGCACCGCATCATCCTGGTCCGCGGCGACGACTTTGAGGTTGGTGTACTAGCAGACGTGATCGTGGGAGTGAGGTCCATTCCGGACGACACCTTACAGCCGTCACTACCTACCCTAACCGGTGTGCGTGACGAATATCTGAAAGGGGTGACTGCAGAAAGGCTGGTAATTCTCGACCTGAAAAGGATTCTGACCGATCCGAGAATTATTGTTCATGACGAGGTGGAAGGTTGAGGACAAACCACTACGGAGGGGGTTGGTATGAAGTGGAGCGTTGGAACAAAGATAACCGCGGGGTTTAGCGTGGCACTGATTGTTTTTGTGATCGTTGGAATGATCTCTTATCGCAGCACGACACAATTGATTGGGGCTTCGGATCAAAGAAAACATACTTACGATGTATTGGGTCTGCTCGATGATGCCCTTTCGTCATTGCAGGATGTTGAGACTGGCCAACGAGGTTACTTGCTGGTAGGAGACGACAGCTATCTGGAACCCTACCAGGCAGGCTCGGACAAGCTCGATCAGAGGCTCCAGGAAATTAAGAGACTGACGGTGGACAATCCACGGCAACAGCAACGGATCGATCGTCTCTCGACTCTCGTCAAAGAGAGGCTGGCGTCGGCCAGGGAGACGATTGAACTTCGCCGGAGGGGCAAGGCCGACGAGGCTCTCCAGATCATCAAGACTGGAAAGGACAAGTCGTTGATGGACGAGGTTCGCAAAGCAGTAAGCGAAATCAAGAATGAGGAAGTAGAGCTTCTTGCGCAGCGCACAGAGGAGGCCCGAGTCAATGGCAGTATGACCAAATGGACCATTGGAATTGGCACGCTGGTCGCTCTCTCGTTCGCTGGGTTGGCTGGTTTTGTGATCACCCGAAACATTGCCAGGCCGCTGCGCGACTTGACGACAGTCGCAGAACGGATCACGGTGGGCGATCTGAACCTGGTTGTATCGACTGATGGGCGGAGCGATGAGGTGGGCGTGCTAGCGCGGACCTTCGACCGAATGACGCAGTCTCTTCGAACGATGGCCACGGCAGCCGAGAAAATCGCCAACGGTGATTTGCGCTCAACCATTGAGCCGCAGTCTCCTAACGATGTCCTGGGGAACGCATTTGCGAGGATGTCTGACAACCTTCGTGAGCAGATTCGCGGGCTGATCGAAGGCGCTAATATTTTGGGGTCCGCCGCCAGCGAGATCGTCGCTTCCACCAGCCAGCTGGCCTCAACTGCTACTGAATCAGCTACAGCTGTGAATGAAACGACTACAACGGTAGAAGAGGTCCGTCAGACAGCTGAACTGGCGAGTCAGAAGGCCAAGTATGTCGCTGATAGCGCCCAGAAGGCCGCCCAGACTTCTGTCAGTGGTCGCAAGTCTGCCGAGGATGTTGCTTTGGGCATGAACCGCATTCGCCAGCAGATGGAAGCTATTGCCGAAAGCATGGTGCGGTTAAGCGAGCAGAGTCAGACGATCGGCCAGATCATAGCTACGGTTGAGGACCTGGCTTCGCAGTCAAATTTGTTGGCGGTCAATGCGGCCATCGAAGCGGCGAAAGCTGGTGAACATGGCAAGGGATTTGGGGTGGTGGCCCAGGAGGTAAAAAGCCTGGCCGAGCAATCACGACAGGCTACCAATCAGGTACGGACGATCCTGAGCGACATTCAAAAAGCCACTACGGCAGCAGTGATGGCCACCGAGCAGGGGAGCAAGGCGGTAGAAGCCGGTGAAAGACAAACCGGGAGCGCCGGTGAAGCAATCCAGACGCTGGCGGCAAACGTCTCCGAGGCGGCTCAAGCCGCAACCCAGATCGCCGCCTCGAGTCAGCAGCAGTTGGTAGGGACGGAGCAGGTGGCAGCGGCGATGGAAAGTATTAAGCAGGCGAGCACGCAAAACGTGGCCAGCGCCAAACAATTGGAGAGCGCGGCACGCAACGTTGATGATTTGGGCCAGCGACTCAAGCAAATAGTCGCAGGTTATAAAGCATAGTCCCGAGGAAGAAGCCGATGAACTGGTTTAATAATCTAAGGACACGGACCAAGTTGTTTTTTGGTTTTGGTCTGGTGATAGTCTTTCTGGGAATTGTGATCACCGTGGCTTACCTTGGTATCACCGGGATCAACGATTCGGAACAGAAACTTTTCCAGAGAGACTTCGCGGTTATCACCAATCTTCTGGAACTGAGGGCCGATCCGAATCGCCAGCGGGCCGACATCGAGCAGATGATGTTTTGGTAGCAGGTTACAGAGTGTAGAGCCCTCCAATGGGTAAGAACGAAGAACAATTCCTTAAAACGCTGCGAGCGACGTTTAAGGTCGAAGCCAATGAGCACCTTGAGGCGATTGCTGGTGGCCTGCTGGAATTGAAAAAACCGATTAGCACTGCTGAACAACAGTCGTTCGTGGAAACAGTGTTCCGTGAGGCGCACAGTCTCAAAGGAGCTGCGCGTGCAGTGAACTTTCTTGAGATCGAGTCGGTTTGCCAGGTTCTTGAAGATGTGTTCGCGTCCTGGAAGCGACAAGAGTCAGAACCGTCGGCACCGACTATCGATCTGATCCATCACGCGCTGGATGCCGTGTCTCGCACGCTCAGTGACGCCGAGAGCCGACCGGATCCGTCACTCGCTTCACACATCGAAGCGTTGCGCGACCTAAGAACCGTAGCTACCGTTGCTATTGAGCCAGTGGCTGCGATCAGCGAGACGCGCTCAGCGTCGGTCCCGCCGGCTCCGCCCCTAAGTGGAGCCGAGAAGACTTCCACGATGGAAACGGTACGAATTGGCGTTGCCAAACTGGATGCTCGGCTCTTGGAAGCGGAGGAGATGCTCGCTGCGAAACTATTAACAACTCAGCGGGCGGCCGACATACGTGAGTTGGTGGCTCGATTAGACGAGTGGAAAAAGGACTGGATGAAGGTGCAGCCCGACGCTCGCGCACTCCGGCAGTCTCTCGAGCGAGCAGTATCTTTGCCCTCGGGTGCCTCGCATCCTGCCTTGAAAAGACTCGTCGAGTTCTTCGAGTGGAACCACGATTACCTCCGATCGCTGGAAAGCACGTTAACCGCACTTAACCGAAAGGCGGCGCAGGACAACCTGATTGTTGGGAAGCTGGTTGACGATCTGCTTGAGGAGTCCAAGAAATTACTAATGCTGCCAGTCTCCACCCTCGGGAGCTTTTTGCAAAGACTGGTGCGCGAGCTCTGCCGAGATCAAGGCAAGCAGGCTGAGCTTGTGATCAGCGGGGAGGAAGTAGAGATCGACAAACGCATTCTGGAAGAAATGAAGGACCCGCTGATTCACATTATGCGCAACTGCGTTGACCACGGTTTGGAGCCGCCGAACGAGCGTGTCAAATTAGGAAAGACTCCACGGGCTAAGATTACCCTCAGCGTGGCGGGGCTGAACGGAGATAAAGTTGAGATCGTCGTGTATGACGATGGCTGCGGAATTGACATAGAGCGAGTTAAAGAGGCTGCCGTCAAGCAAGGTGTTATCTCACCTGAGGAAGCAGGTCGGATCGGTGAACGCGAAGCATTGCAGTTGATTTTCAAACCCGACGTGTCGACGAGTTCGATCATTACGGAACTGTCAGGTCGCGGCCTCGGCCTCGCAATTGTTCGTGAACAGACAGAAAAGCTGGGCGGCACGGTGGCCATTGAAAGTAGGCCCCGTGTTGGAACTACCATCCGGATCACGTTACCGATCGCGTTGCGAACATTTCGCGGAATTTTGGTAAAGACAGCGAAACACTTATTCGTTTTGCCCACTGCTCAGGTCAAACGTGTGGACCGCTTCAAGCCTGAGGCAGTGCAGACGGTTGAAGGTCGCGAGACTTTGGCTTTGGATGGACGGGCAGTGTCCTTAACCAGATTGTCAGACGTGCTCGAGTTGTCAGCGTCAGACCAGATCGACGCAGAGCCAGAGGCAATTCCGATTGTTGTTCTTGGCGACGGTGACCAGCAAATAGCTTTTGCGGTCGATGCGGTGCTCGATGAACAAGAAGTACTGGTTAGGCGACTAGGTCGTCCGCTTGAACGCGTGCGTAACATCGCAGGCGCCACCGTGCTCGGCTCCGGTCAGATAGCGCCAATTCTTAGCGTCAGCGATCTGCTTAAGTCGGCAAAGAAAATCGCCGGCCAGTCGATGCGCATCGCTCAAGCGAAGCAAGCACCGCAAGCAGAAACAAAATCCATACTTGTCGCTGAGGACTCCATCACCTCTCGGATGCTGTTAAAGGGAATCCTTGAATCCGCCGGTTATCAGGTCAAGACGGCGGTTGACGGCGTTGACGCTTTTACCATCCTAAAGACCGAACGATTCGATCTGATTGTTTCTGACGTTGAGATGCCGAGGATGAATGGGTTCGACCTAACCGCAAAAATTCGCGCGGACAAGAATCTTGGTGAATTGCCGGTCGTTCTGTTGACAGCGTTGGAGACGCGCGAGGACCGGGAGCGTGGTATCGATGTGGGCGCCAACGCCTACCTGGTAAAAAGCAGTTTCGATCAGAGCAATCTACTTGAAACAGTTCGCCGCCTGGCTTGATGAGGAACGAGGACGCATGACCGCAGACAAGATCGGGGTCTTAATAGTGGATGATTCGAGAGTGGCTCGGATGCTTTTGGTTCATCTTCTGGAGTCTGATCCAATGATCCGTGTTCTCGGCGCTGTAGACAGCGGGCAAGCCGCCCTGGAGTTCCTCAGAAACAAACAACCAGACGTGGTCCTGATGGACATTCAGATGCCCCGTCTCGATGGCTTCGAGACCACGCGCCTCATTATGGAGAGTCAGCCTGTGCCAATAGTCATTTGCACAGCGACGTCCGATTCCAGGGAAGTCGCGATAACCTTCCGCTCGATGGAGGCGGGAGCGGTCGCCTGCATCGAGAAACCGGTAGCTCCCGAGCACCCGGAGTATGAAACGGTGGTGCGAAATCTAATTGACACGATCAAATTGATGTCTGAGGTTAAAGTGGTGCGGCGTTGGCCAAGATCGAGTTCGATTTTACGGCCTGTCTCACGTACCACGAATTCGGACGCCGTTACTAACGGTATAAGAATGATAGGCATTGGCGCTTCCACAGGTGGCCCGCTAGTCCTGCAAACCATCCTGGCCAGTCTCCCCAAGAATTTTTCCGTGCCCATTCTGATCGTGCAACATATCGCTCCGGGATTTCTTTCGGGCCTGGTTCAATGGTTGAACGATACCACGGGCTTGCATGTTCACGTCGCCGCGCACGATACGCCGCCATTAGCGGGCCACGCGTATCTCGCGCCTGACGATCTTCAAATGTCTATCGGCCGCAGTGGGCGAATTCGGTTGACGCGTGAAGAGCCTGAAAACAGCTTGCGGCCTGCGGTCTCATATCTATTTCGCTCGCTGGCGGAAGTTTTTGGGCCTGATGCGTTGGGGATATTGCTGAGCGGCATGGGCAAAGACGGCGCAGCTGAGTTGAAAATGATGAAGGATTACGGCGCCATCACTATCGCCCAGGACCGCGATAGTTCGGTAGTGCATGGCATGCCCGGTGAAGCAATAGGTCTGGGTGGGGCAACGTACGTTCTGGCGGCGGATAAGATCGCTGAAAACCTCATCACTTTAGTCAAGCGAAGGCAAGCCGCGGGGGGAGTTCAAACATGAGCAGTAACGTGAAACATCCGGACCCACCAGTGAAGATTCTGATTGCCGAAGATAGCCCTACGCAGGCACAGAAACTCCAATACATTCTTGAGCAGCAGGGCTTCGGCGTGACTACAGCAGCCAATGGCGCACTGGCCCTCGCCTCTGCACGCCAACACAAACCGACCCTCATCATCAGCGATGTCATTATGCCGGAGATGGATGGTTACGAACTCTGTCGCCAAGTTAAAGCGGACGAGCAATTGGCCGAGGTTCCGGTGATTCTGGTTACCACATTGTCCGATCCGCAAGACGTAATCCGTGGACTGGAGTGTCGGGCCGACAACTTTATTCTAAAGCCCTACGACGAGCGTTACTTGCTCGGCCGCGTTCAGTTTGTATTGATCAATCGTGAGATGCGTCGGACCGACCAGCCAGGCATGGGCCTGGAGATTGTTTTCGAGGGTCGAAGACATTTCATCACGGCAGATCGGCTGCAGATTCTCAACTTGCTGTTATCTACGTACGAGGCGGCGATGCAGCGAAACAAAGAACTGAGCCTGGCTCAGGACACTTTGCAGCATACGAATGCCCAACTGCAGCAACTGACGCTTCAGCTCGAGGATCGGGTGCGGCAGCGCACACAGGAACTGGAACAGATCAACAAAGCACTACGCGAAAGCGAAGAACAATATAGAGGGCTGTTTGATTCCGCCTTTGATGGTGTAGTCGTTCAGCAGGACGGGATAATTAGGAACGTCAATCGAGCTTATGCGGAAATGTCCGGGTACAGCATCGAAGAACTAATCGGGCGCGATATCCTGGAATTCACCCTCCCCGAGCAAAGGGATTTTGTCCGCTCCAAAATGGCGGAGGACGAACTCGTTTACGAGACAGTGGGCCTGAAGAAAGATGGAACAGAAATCAACATCGAGGTCTCGGCCAACAAGTGCCTTTACAAAGGAGCATCGGCTCGGCTGGCAGTCGTGCGCGACACAACGGAGCGCAAACTCCTGGAAGAACAACTCCGGCAATCGCAGAAGTTGGAAGCGGTAGGACAGCTAGCGGGTGGTGTGGCGCACGATTTCAATAATCTGCTCACCGTCATAAGCGGCTATACGGAAATCGTCCTGAAACGGCTTAAAGACAATGCGCTTCGTTTGTACTTAGAAGAGATTCAGAAAGCGGGGACGCGAGCAACCGCGCTTACGCGTCAGTTGCTCGCCTTCAGTCGCAAGCAAGTCTTGCAGCCTAAAGTTATCAATCTGAACTCAATCGTCTCTGATTTGGAGAAAATGCTCCACCGCCTCATCGGGGAAAATATCGAGTTGCGTACCGCGCTTTCACCAGCGCTCGGCAGCATCAAGGCCGATCCCGGTCAGATCGAGCAGATCATAATGAATTTAGTCGTCAACGCTCGCGATGCGATGCCCGACGGAGGCAAGTTGACGATTGAGACGCAGAACGTTGAGCTTGACGGCGAATACGCACGGCAGCATCTTGCGGTTAGTTCTGGTGCCTACGCATTGCTCTCCGTAAGTGATAACGGCTGTGGGATGGACGAGGGGACGAAGTCACGAATCTTCGAACCTTTCTTCACCACGAAGGAGGCAGACAAAGGCACGGGTCTTGGACTCTCGACAGTGTATGGGATCGTTAAGCAGTCGGGCGGCAACATCTGGGTCTATAGCGAGGTTGGGCGGGGCACAACTATCAAGATCTATCTGCCGCGAGTGGATGAACACGCACAGGAGTACAGCCGTGATGCCGCAAGTGAAGAACCGATTCTCGGTGCAGAGACCATACTGCTGGCTGAAGACGAGGAAATGGTAAGGAAACTCGCGCGGCAGGTACTGGAGATGTACGGCTATCGAGTGCTGGAAGCGACCAGCGGCATGGAAGCGCTTTTGATTTGTGAGCAGAGTCACGAGCCGATTCATTTACTCATCACCGATGTGATTATGCCTGAAATGAGCGGACGCGAACTGGCTGATCGGTTGGCCCAGTGTCGCCCGGAGATGAAAGTGCTCTACATGTCCGGCTACACCGACGACGCGATTGTTCATCAAGGAGTATTGGATGAGGGGACGAACTTTATTCAAAAGCCCTTTTCGCCGCCTGCCCTGGCGCGCAAGGTGAGGAGCGTGCTTCATGACTCGACGACGTAGACACCTATGGGCTGTGGTTTGACCTCACATCTCTGACCGCATTTTCTCGGGTGCCGATGATTCTTCGGTGTTGGTCGAATACTTGCTCATGAGACGCGGTTTTTGCAGGTTAGATGGTCATTTCGGGCCGATCTGCGAGTCGTCGTCCGATTAAGCCGTGGCAAGGCCTTTGCCCCGCAATAACGACAAGTGTTAGTTTAGGGCTTCCAGTTTCAGGTCTTCTTGATACCCGTAACAATGTGAATCCACGGCCGGAATCCCGTTAAGTTGTGGATGTTTGTATCCCGAAGCACGCTTCCGACGTGCTTATGTGCTCCTAAAAGTTCTTACGCAAATAGAAGGAACCTCATTATGACTACGTCTACGTGCGCCGATAGCAGTTCCACCGTGATCAAACTTGTCCGGATGCTCTCTCTAATCTCCTTATTAATGGTGTTGCCTCTCCACCAGGTCAGCAGGGCTCAAACGTCGGCAGCAGCGCCACAGAAAACAGTACCGACAGCAAAGCCACAAGCGTCACCTTCGCCTGCCGCTCAGGATATGGCGAAGAAGCCGGATGAAGACAAAAAGCCGGAAGAACCGGCCAAGCCACGAGATCCGATGTCTACTCCGACGTTTAATGGTCTGCGATTGCGTTCGATCGGTCCGGCTTTTACTTCCGGACGAATTAGCGGCTTTGCTGTCGATCCAACAAACTCATCACGCTACTACGTTGCCGTTGCATCGGGTGGTGTATGGAAGACAGTGAACAGCGGAACTACGTGGACACCTGCATTTGACAATGAAGGTTCATATTCGATCGGGGCAATCGCTGTTGACCCAAAGAATCCGCTGACAGTTTGGGTCGGCACTGGAGAAAACAACAGCCAAAGAAGTGTCTCGTATGGCAACGGCGTTTACCGTTCCGATGACGGCGGTCGAAGTTGGAAGAATGTTGGCCTAAAAACCTCCGAACACATCGGGCGAATCGCCATCGATCCGAAAGACCCGAGTATCGTCTATGTTGCATCGCAAGGCCCGTTGTGGGGACCAGGTGGTGAACGAGGATTGTTCAAGACTACAGACGGTGGTAAGAGCTGGAACAATGTTCTCAAGATCAGCGAGAACACAGGGGTCACCGACGTGGCAATCGATCCGCAAGATCCAAATACGATCTACGCGGCAGCCTATCAGCGTCGCCGGCACATGTGGACGCTCATCGACGGTGGTCCCGAAAGTGCCATCCATAAATCCACGGACGCGGGTGCTACCTGGACCAAATTGAGGGCTGGCTTGCCGACGACAGAGATGGGCAAAATTGGCCTCGCCATTTCACCCGTCGATCCAAATGTTGTTTACGCAACTGTTGAAGCGGCAGATCGGAAGGGTGGGATCTTTCGTTCCGCGGATCGCGGAGGTAGTTGGGAGCGACGTAATGAATTCGATTCCGGGGCGATGTACTACGCTCGCATCGTTGCCGATCCAAAGGACGTCGATCGAATTTATGTAATGAATGTCTTCCTCATGGTGTCCGACGATGGGGGACGCACGATCAGAAGGCTAGGTGAAAAGTCGAAACACGTCGATAACCACGATATTTGGATCGATCCTCATGCTAACGATCATTACCTGGTTGGGTGTGACGGCGGCATATATGAAAGTTTTGATCGCGGTGCTAACTGGGACTTCAAAGAAAACCTCCCGCTGGCGCAGTTCTACGACATCACGACCGACAATGCGAAGCCTTTCTACAATGTGTACGGTGGCACTCAGGACAATTTCAGTTTCGGTGGCCCATCAAGGACCCGCAGCGCTTCGGGAATTGTGAATGCGGATTGGTTCGTGACCAATGGAGGTG
Source organism: Pyrinomonadaceae bacterium (assembly GCA_036004125.1). Lineage (GTDB taxonomy): Bacteria > Acidobacteriota > Blastocatellia > Pyrinomonadales > Pyrinomonadaceae > PSRF01. The sequence continues at coordinate 22,547 of DASYRR010000150.1, forward strand.
ACGGTTTTCGTTCTCAGGTTGACCCCGAAGATCCAAACACCATCTACGCTTCACTACAACATGGGGTTCTGGTTCGCTTTGACAAACGAACCGGCGAACGCATCGGCATTCAACCGCAACCCGGCCGCGGAGAAGATCCCTGGCGGTGGAATTGGGACACCCCATTTATCATCAGCCCACATTCCCATACTCGACTTTATATGGCGGCGGACAAACTGTTTCGAAGCGATGACCGGGGTGACAGTTGGCAGCCGATCAGTGTTCAGCTTTCGCGTGCTTTAGATCGCGACAGACTGCCTGTAATGGGACGAGTTTGGAGTATTGATGCAGTCGCGAAGAATGCATCGACGGCTTTCTTCGGAAACGCTTCCGCACTTGCAGAGTCACAAAAGAAAGATGGATTGATTTACGTTGGTACTGACGATGGCTTGATTCAGATCACTGAGGATGGCGGCAAGAACTGGCGCAAGCTCGATAAGTTTCCCGGCGTAGCGGACATGGCTTACGTGAGCCGTATCGTCACATCGAACACGCATGCAAACACTGCTTTCGCCAGTTTTGACAACCATCAAAATGCCGACTTCAAACCTTATCTGCTGAAGACTACTGATGCCGGCAGAACGTGGACATCCATAAGCAGCAACCTTCCCGCAAATGGACCAGTGTGGGCGATCGCCGAAGATCATGTAGATCCCAATTTGTTGTTTGCCGGAACAGAGTTTGGACTCTTCTTTTCAATCGATGCCGGACAAAAGTGGATCCAGCTCAAGGGCGGTCTGCCCACAATTGCAGTGCGCGACCTCAGTATCCAAAAGCGTGAAAACGATCTCGTGGTCGCAACGTTTGGACGTGGCGTTTACATTCTTGACAATTACACACCTCTTCGATCGATCAAGCCCGATACTCTGAAACAAGAGGCGTTTGTGTTTCCCATAAAAGATGCGTTGATGTACATCCAATCGCAGCCTCTGGGCGGACGCGGCAAGAGTTTTCAGGGCGAGACATTCTTCACGGCTGAGAATCCCCCGTTCGGCGCAACAATAACCTGGTATCTCAAAGACGCAATCAAGACTCGAAAAGAAAAGCGTCAAGAGGCAGAAAAAGAGGCTGAAGGAAAAAAGGTTCCTGTTGGGTGGCCGAGTCAAACAGATCTGCGTGCTGAAGAAGAAGAGGAGGCGCCGTCGATTGTCGTGACGATCACTGATGCAAATGATCGCGTGGTGCGTCGGTTAAGCGGACCAGTTACAGCCGGCATTCAACGTCTCACATGGGATCTCCGATACCCCGCAGCTAATCTATCGGCTCCTCCTGCGCCCGACGCTGATGCAGATTTTGAACCACCTTCAGGACCACTTGTCATGCCGGGCACTTACAAAGCTTCAGTCGCAAAACGGGTCGGCGGCATAACGACACCTCTGGGCACACCGCAGGAGTTTCAGATCGTGGTTGAAGGTCAAGAGAATATGCCGACAGCTGATCGTTCTGCCCTGGTCGAATTTCAACAAAAAGCAGTTCGACTACAGCGGGCGGTGAGCGGCGCCACCCAGGCTGCAAATGCGCTCAAGCCGCGGTTAGCCGCAATCAAACGCGCGATTTCAGAAACACCATTATTGCCTCAGAGGCTCCACGATGAGGCAACCGCATTGGACAAACGAACGAATGAAATCCTGCGGTCACTCAGTGGCGACACCGCAGCGCGCCAACGCAACATGAACACTTCGCCAGGAATTGGAGATCGCATCGGTTACGTTGTGGGTGCGCAACGTTTATCAACGGCGCGACCTACACAGACACAAATCAATCAGTACAGTGCGGCAGCACAGGATTTTGAAGGCGTGCTGAATCAGCTACGCCAATTGGTTGA
>DASYRR010000151.1:0-2263 GCA_036004125.1 Pyrinomonadaceae bacterium
GTGAGGTGACATGCGGCATGTTTGTAATTTGGAAAGTCCGGACCAAGATTCACGGCAGTGCCACATCGCTGTCCATAAAACGCCCTCAAGGCGAGGTAGAAGGCTCGCTGGTAGATAAGTGGACCGATTCCAAAAGTCCAACTTCTTCCCAATCCCGGCACTTCGAGGTAGAAGGTTCCTTGTGTTTCTAAAGCCGAAAAGTCAGCGACCTGTACCTGGTCACCGGAATCAATGTCATCCACTCGCGCCGACAAGGTTCCGCGAAACGCCAACGAGTTTCCGTCAATGCTGCGAATAAAAAACTCAGAAACGTTCTGGTTGGTAACAACGAACGCGAGCTTGCGAGCATCGGGCAAGTAACCCACCTGATCGACCTTTATTAGCGAAGTCGGTTCAGCGGCCACGCCAAAGCAACAGGCAATTACCAAGAAAATTACTTTGCTGAATCCGAATCTGTTCATCGCCAGGATTTATTTGGGAACTTCGAACGCTTACGGGTGTCTAACTCGCCGTGATCGCCTTCTATCAAACCGAATCTTTCACGCTGACTGAGTGTGGCGGCGGAGTCGACTTATTCGATTTCACTATTGGTGCCATGACAATTGTTTTTCCAATACTCATCTTTGTATGTTTCTGGAAAATCTTCATTACTGACAAATCACCACGAGTCGTCAGCCTTGGATTGAAGGAAACAAATAGCCCGTTTGAGCCCTTGGCGACAAAGCAGATCGGATCAGGTTTATTACTCCTCTACTTTCTCGTCTCTGTTTCAACATTCGCACTCGGTGTCTTTGCCTTTAAGGTTTTCAATTTGATTCGCGATGCGCTCGCGGTTCAGTAATTCAAAGCAGATGTGGATTGGTCTCGTAACTGAAGTCATAAGATTAGAACGACAGAGACACGGAGAGACACAGGGCAGCGGAGCCTCAACCAAACTTGGATACAGTCAGTACCGTCACGCGGTAGCGACGGGTCCGTAACCACCCACGCCGTCAAAGGTGACAACGGACCCGACGCTACCACGTGACGGTACTGACTGTATCCAAGCACGTACTCCGAATCTCAACGACATGTCGAAACATCTGCTCAAAAAAACAAGATCTTAAGAACTTGCTACGCAGAGGAAGCGCAGAGAGGAGAGAGGAACTAAACTCATTTTCCATAGCGCAACTCAACACGACTAATCTGCGCGTCGCCAGTAAATGCAATCTTCAAGTAATTCGTTGCTGTAACACCCTCAAGCTCGTATTTAATCGGCAGCTTATAACCGTAAAGATTTCCAACGGTAGGGAAGCGACTAATCCTGGGCAGCAATTTGGTAAACGTCTTACCATCGGCCGAGCCATAGAACTCGAGATCTTTTTGCTCACCCTCCATCAAAGTTAGCACCTTCGCATACCGTAGTGTTTCAAACGTTCGATACACAACCCAGTCGCCAGCCACTCCCTTGAGTCGGTCCGGATCCTCTTTATACGGACGGGCATTCGCTGATTCCAGCGACAACTTTCCCTCGTGAGCAAACATACGTGAGAAGTCGATCAGCTCATCAACAACATACTGCTCTTGCACATTCACGGGTCCTATCACATTCGAGGGGGCGGATAGACCGGAACTATTTTTGGCTCGGACGCGATAGTAATAATGTTGTCCGGGCAAAGCAGTCGTATCCCAGAACAATGGGCGATACCTGACCCACGTATCGTCAACATCCTGACCAATGGCTGTCCACGAACCTGCGCGCGCCGTGGCCCGCTCCACGACGTACGTTGAAGCGCCAACCGAGCCTTGCCATGAAATCTCCGTAGGCGAAGTTATCGAAAGAAGTTTCGGCGGCGCAGGAACTTCAACCGCCGGCTCTGGCAGCCCCCGAATCTCAAACGCCTTCGTACGCATTACCTTCAACGTTGCTGTCTCATTCCAACCTTCGCCACTGGGAAAGCCTGGATAGTGATACGGATTGTAGAGACTGGCGCTGGCTGGTTCAGAATGCCAATAGAAACCGCCATCGCGATTGTGGTAGCGCAAGCTCCAGATCATCGCGCCCGACACACCCTCAGCAATGACTGCATCAAGAACTTTTCCAATTTCCGGTGGCGGAATGAACCCAAACTCACCAACGATGTAAACTTTCTTACCGGCGATCTGTTTGTGAAATCGTTTGATGTCGTAGACCATCTGATCGGCACCCGTGTTTTGTCCAGGGTAGTGATGACTCGAAACGATATCGATATTAGGATCGTCGAGGGCTTCCGGCTGAATCTCT
>DASYRR010000152.1:0-37971 GCA_036004125.1 Pyrinomonadaceae bacterium
TACTTCAAGCACAACATTCTCTGACCCCGGGAGAATTTCCGATTGCGACAAGTAAAGCAGGCCAAAGCTGCCACCGGGAAAGACATCGCGCGCAAACGACGTGTCGGGCCTGGCTCCGGTCACCGTGATGCTATCGCCTCGATCGCGGGGTAGTAGTGAACCGGTGACATCCACGTGACGCCATAATGTCGTGAGAAACAGGCGACCAATGAGTCGTCACCTTTGAGCATGCGCCTGGCAACAACTATGCCGTCACACTCAAAGGTGTTGTCTGCTGCCTTTTCTATTTAGGTTCTTGGTGATATCGCCCGGAAATCGGGAGTTGCTGGTGTTGCCAAAAATCAAAGGCGTTTGTGGACAGACGCGACAAAAAGGGGCGGGAAGATCGCCCCACAAGTATGGCGCAACGACTGTTTTGCACGATGTGGGAAACACAGAGGAATTAGACGTCCCTGGGGGCGGATGAGACTCTCATCCAGCCGAAGATTATTGTCATCGTGAGGAGCTGTCCAATCTCACAAATGAATCTTTTCCCTGTCTGCAAGCGGCGCATGCACGTCCATTAAGCGTCCAATAAGCGTTCCCGTGAGTTTGGTTGAGCAAGTGTTGGAGTTTGCGGGGGCGCAATCAGGACAACAACGTTATGAGTTCAACTCGACCGACGTCTTGCACCTTATCAAGAGCGCCGTTGCTGCGTGTCAGGCCCAAATCGAGGAAATGAATTTCAGTATCGAGACGGTGATCGATCCTAACCTGCCAGCGGTTCGAGGCGACGAAAACGCGCTGAAGCGAGCGATGGAGAATCTCATAAGTAATGCAATCAAATACGACGGTGAAAGTCATTGGGCCCGTGTTCACGCACAACTGTTACGCGGGAAGAAAGGAAATGAAGTACGGATTACCGTAGAAGATCGTGGCGTGGGGATACGCCCCGTAGATGTCGCGCACATCTTCGAGCCTTTTTACCGCGAACATAAAGCGGTCGCTGCGCAGATTAAGGGTAGTGGAGTCGGGCTAAGTCTGGTGAAGCAGATTGTGGAAGCGCATGGCGGAAGAGTAACTGTGGAGAGTACTCAGGGTGCGGGTAGCGTTTTCACGCTGCACTTGCCAATCGCTGCTGGAGCGAGTTAGGGAAGAGACAGAGCGAGGAAAGACAGCAAGGCATGGCTCACCGCATTCTCCTTGTTGAAGATGAATTAGGCCTGGTGATGACGCTTTCTGACCGGCTTACAAGTGAAGGTTATGCCGTGGTAGCGGCTCACGATGGAGCAACGGGGCAACGAACGAAACATTCGACTTAATCATCCTCGACATAATGCTGCCGCATCGTGGTGGTTTCGACGTGTGTCGCGATTTACGCCAGCGCGGAGTGGGAACACCGATCATCATGCTAACTGCGCGCGGTCAAATCGCAGACAAGGTAGTCGGACTGAAGATCGGCGCGGATGATTATGTCACCAAACCTTTCGAGATGATCGAGCTGTTGGCCCGCGTGGAAGCACAACTAAGGCGCCATCCGCAATTCATCCTGACCATTCATGGTCTGGGATATAAGTTCTACCCTTGATCAAGATAGTTCTAAGCCTGCACCACTCACACTCAACTAACGGCCGAAGAAAATCCACCGATGCGACTAAACGCTAGCTTTTCAGAATTGGTTTTTGAATCGTAGTGAAATCAGTTCTTAGCTATCATCACTGCGCAGTATCATGCCATGTAATAAGAATGATCGGCCAAAGGTACTCACTTCGGGTCATCGTCGGTGCAACGCTGCTCACAGTATCGTGCATGACGCTGTCGCTCCTTTCCGGCGCGCGAAGCGTGTTTGGTCAACAGCTCCCGGTGCGCACCTACACGACTGCCGACGGACTGCCGCGCGATCTGGTTCTGCGTATCGTTCGCGACTCGCATGGCTTTCTGTGGTTCTGCACCGGTGACGGTCTAAGCCGCTTCAACGGTTACGAGTTTACGAACTATGGCGTCGAACACGGCTTGCCGCATCCGTTCATCAACGACCTGATCGAGACTCGGCGCGGAGTCTACTGGGTAGCGACAAATGGTGGCGGGGTAGCTCGCTTCAACCCTTCACCATTGCGGAATGAACAACCCCAAATCCGCAATCAGCAATCTGCAAACCGGAATCTATTCACTGCGTATCCGGTGGGTGATGAACTGGCAACCAATAACGTGAACGTCCTGTATGAAGACCGCAAAGAGCAACTCTGGGCCGGAACTGACGCTGGTCTTTTCCACCTGGATGAGACAAACGGTCAGGAGACGTTTCGCCGCGTCGCGCTGCATATGCGATGGCCGGATCGCGAAGTAATCGTGAGAGCATTGGTCGAGGACGGCGAGGGCAGCCTCTGGATAAGCACGAATAATGGACTGCTGCGACGCTTGCCCGACGGCCGTACGGTTCGCTACACGATTCAACCGTCGTCGCTCGGCGACCTGGTCACGGCGTTGATGTACGACACCGAGGGGAGACTATGGGTGGGCCACCGCGGGGGCGCAGGATTGATTGTGATTAAGCCGGAACCGGCTACCTCCATTACCGTAGGCGGTGAATTACTTAAGCGTCGTCTGGCCGGGTGCCCGATGGATGCTCACTCGCCGGATCAACGTATCCGCCTACCGGATGTCCCCGGCGGCGTTTGCCAATTCACAACTGCTGACGGGCTGGCCGGGATGATCATTGGCGGCATAGCCCAATTTTCTGACGGGCGAATCTGGATCACCACCAGTGGAGGACTCACCGAGTTTATAGACGGGCGCTTCCGCAGCTACACCTCAGCCTTGGGTGTCAGTAATCCCTCGGTGCGGAGACCAGTTGAGGACCGGGACGGGAATCTATGGCTGGGGAGCCTGACGGGTGCGACAAAGATCACCTGGAGCGGCTTCACCAGCTTCGGTACGGCGGACGGCCTGGGTAATCCACGCATCTCTTCGATCATCGAAAACGAGCGTGGCGAGCTCTGCGCGATGAGCACCGAGAGCGATTTTTTTGTCAATCGTTTTGACGGCCGGAGATTTGCTGCCGTCGTCCCTCAGTTCCTCCGCAAGATCAAGGACTTCGGCTGGGGTTCGAACCAACTCAGTTTCCAGGATCACACCGGAGAGTGGTGGGTGCCCACGGGTTCTGGTCTATATCGCTTCCCACGGGTGACGAGCGTGGAACAGCTCGCACATACACCTCCGAAGGCCATCTATAGCTACGACCACGGCGAGCTGCCTGGCGATGATCTCTATCGTTTGTTTGAAGACTCGCACGGTGACGTCTGGATCAGTCTAGCTTCGGGTGTGCGCAACGCAGTCGTCCGGTGGGAGCGAGCAAACGAGTCTTTTCACTTCTACTCCGAAGTGGACGGTCTCCCTCCGCGCAGCCCGGCCACCGCTTATTGCGAGGACGCCGCTAACAATCTCTGGCTGGGGTTTTATGACGGCGGCCTGGCCCGTTATCGCGATGGTAGTTTTCGAATGTTCGCACAGTCCGATGGAATCCCGGGTGGGCTCATCAGGGCTTTGTATCTTGACCACGCTGGGCGGCTGTGGGTTGCGACTGATTCGGGCGGAGTCGCTCGACTCGACGACCCGCAAACGGATCACCCGCACATCGTCACCTACACGATCGCTGACGGACTGGCCAGCAACACCACCTCGTGCATTACCGAAGACAAACTAGGGCGAATGTACTTCGGAACAACGCGGAGCCTGGACCGATTCGATCTGGAGACTAAGCGCATCAGGCACTACACCAAAGCTGATGGGCTGACGAGCAATGCGGTGCGTGTTGCTTTACGCGACCGGGAGGGCGCGCTCTGGTTCGGCACAGAACAAGGGATTTCACGGCTCATTCCTACGCCCGACCCACCCCTATCGCAGCCGCCCATCTTGATCAGCGGGCTGCGCATCGCCGGCGATGCGCAAGCGATCTCGGCGCTGGGCGAAACTGAAGTGTCGGGACTTATCCTCAATCCGAACCAGAATCAATTGAGCATTGACTTCGTCGGTCTGGGCTTCGCGGCCGGCGAGGGATTGAAGTACCAATACAAGTTGGTCGGCGTCAATGAGGAATGGAGCGCACCCACCGATCAACGCACGATTAACTATGCGAGCTTGTCATCCGGTCGTTATCAGTTTCAGGTGCGAGCCGTGACCTCGGACGGCAGCATCAGTCCGACGCCGGCGACCATTACCTTCACAATTCTGTCCCCCATCTGGCAGCGTTGGTGGTTCGTCGCGCTGGGAATGCTGACGGTCGGGCTAGGAGTCGCGGCAATCTATCGTTACCGGGTAGGGCGACTAATTGAACTTGAGCGCGTGCGCACCCGCATCGCCACCGACCTGCATGACGATATCGGCGCCAGCCTCTCGTTGATAGCGATGCTGAGTGAAGTGGCCCAACGTCAGGTGCCGCGCGGAAATTCCAGCGTGGCAGAGCCATTGTCTTCCATTGCGACAGCCTCGCGCGAGCTCGTTGATTCCATGAGTGACATTGTTTGGGCGGTCAATCCCCGCAAGGATCGCTTCAGTGAACTAGTGAAAAGAATGCGGCGGTTTGCCAGTGATGCGTTTACTTCGCGGGAGATCGCTCTGCAATTCGAAGCACCCGATGATCAAGATTTCAAACTGGGTGCGGATGCGCGCCGCGAGATATTTTTCATCGTCAAAGAAGGCGTCAATAACATTGCCCGCCACTCGGGTTGCACTGAAGCCGCAGTCATTCTGAGGGTGCAAAGCGGATCGCTCCTGCTCGAATTGCGCGACAACGGCAAAGGATTCATTCCTTCGCAAGCAACCGAGGGTAACGGGCTAGCCAGCATGCGCGAGCGGGCCCGTCGACTCGGCGGTGAATTTGAGGTAGTTACAAACGGACACGGAACGACACTCAGGCTCGTCGTGCCATTAGATCGGCAGCGCTGGAAGCTGGCGTGACTAGGAAGGTTCCTAGTGACTTCGATTCATCAGTGGTTTAATTTGCGAGTCGTGTGCGCGGGTTAACGTTTAGTTCCTCAAGCAGAAATGGATACGGACGGTCAAACAGCAGTCCAAACAAGCGAAGCGCTCCCTGCGATTGTCAACGTCGCAATCGTCGAGGACGAGCGCAAGTTTCGTGACGCAGTCACCATGCTGATTGAAGGCACCGAAGGCTTTCGCTGTTGCGGCAGCTATCGTTCAATGGAAGAAGCGCTGGAAAAGATCGAATGCGATTTGCCCGACGTTGTTTTGATGGACATCGGCTTGCCCGGCATGAGCGGCATTGAAGGCACGCGTCGCTTGAAGGAACGTTTTCCGAAGATGGTCCTGCTGGCGCATACGGTCTATGACGACGACGCGCGTATCTTTGACGCGCTTTGCGCGGGCGCCAGCGGCTACTTGCTGAAGAAGACGCCGCCCGCCCGCCTACTCGAGGGTCTGCAGGAAGCAGCGAAAGGTGGCGCTCCAATGACGCCGGAAGTGGCCAGTCGAGTCGTCAAGTTGTTCCGCGAGCATCGCCCTCCCGATCGAAGCTACGAGTTGACTCCTCACGAACTCCGCTTGTTGAAGCTGCTGATGGAAGGCCATAACTATAAGACCGCCGCGGCGGATTTGGGCGTGACTACGCACACGATCTCTTTTCACCTACAACGGATTTACGAGAAGCTGCACGTCCACTCCAAGACCGAAGCGGTTGCCAAAGCTTTGCAAGATCGACTCCTCAAATAAGCACGCCTTACGATTTCGAAGCAACCTACCGATCTTTTATCGCCCTCTCTTCAGGTTCCTACAAACCTACCTAGTGACGTGGCATGCCATCGAGGAGTATTCATTGGCGCTGATAGCGAGCGTTGCACCCCCGGCAGCACCGAACTCAACTTCAAAAAATTAAGGAGCTTAAAGATGAGAGTTCTCAATACGCGTTGGAGAGTGATGGCGCTGGTTCCACTGGTGGCAGTTACGATTCTCTCAATCGGAAACAGAATCGGAGCCGTGCCGGATCAGAATCTGGAAGTGCGCGAAGCGGCAAATGAGGTCGGCATCATCATCCAGGGAGGCATCACCCATGGGGAGACTCTCCGGTTCAGTGCCTTTCACTCGGCCGACGCCGGCTGTGAAACACACGAGCAGATGCAGCTTACCGTCTTTGACAGCCAGGGCAATGTTGTAGTGCAACAGCTTTGGATAACTAGTCCGAACCAGACGTTCCATTTCGATCTCAACGCTGACCAGCTTCCTCAATCGTCCTTCGACAACAATGGCAGAGCCGAACTTGTCGGGCTGCTAACCCATCCCGGCGCCGTCAACTCTGGTGGAATCCCCGGCGGCGGATGCGTGGTTGCGGGAGAGGTGTTCGACAACAACACTCGCGAGACATTAGTTCACATCGCTGGTACACCGATATCGGAATGTCGGGTAGGAAACTGACCCAGGTTGAACCAAACTCAATTTAGCAAATCAAGTTAGGAGTAAACGGCATGCCGATATCGGACTGTCGTGACCACTAAATGCGAGATAGTTTCAAAAATAGACCAGGAAGAACTGGTTAGACGGTTGGCGCTCCGCCATTAAATACGACGGGTCTATCCCGGCTCACAGAGAAACACCATGAACCGCAAATTGACAAGACTATTCACGATTCCCACTTTGATTGCCGTCTTTCTGACAACGACCGCCTTCGGATTTCGGCCGATCTTTCAGCCGCCGGCAGTCAGCATTCTTGATGGTCTGCGGAACGATGAAGAAAACTTCGCATCGTTCGGCAGCGATACTGAGCTGCCAGTCAGAACGGAAACCGCGCCAGGTCTGCAGACGACAATATTCGATACACTTGAGGGAACCGTAACGGTCAATCTTCCCGATGATCTCGCAGCGGGCGACACGATCTCCGGTACCGTCATCGCAGAAGTTAAGACCAAAAAGGAGAATCCCGCGGACCAACCCACGATGATGGACGAACTAAGCGGGTACGTCGTCGAGGTCGCAAAACAGCCGGCTCCATCGCCGCACGACAACAATTTGATTCCCCCTTGCGCCGGTCGGGAGCAAAAGCAGGATAACCATTCAATCAGTGTTTGTAGAAAATGGTCCATTCCAGAAGGCGTCTCCAGGATTCCTGTCGTATTAAAGAACAGGGAAGGCAAAGTCGTAAGGCGCACCGAGGTGCCGGTCGCTCAAAAGGGGAATGTGGCGCGTGTGTCGGATGATTTTTCTACGCCTCCTGTCGGACAAGCAGGAAAACCTTTATCCGTAAACGGACCATTTGACGGAGACTTCGCAAATGCAAGAGTCATGCTTGCAAGCAATCCGGCGAAATTCCTGGCGTCCTCGCCGCGGAAAGTAGTCGTCGAAAGTCCGCGTGACCTCAATGGCTTGGCCGAGATCGAGATTGAATACAAAGGCAAGACGGTTGCCAAATGCACCTATCGCAGCATCAGCGTTAAGTTGGCAGCTGACAAGCTAAATCTCATCAAGGGAGAACAGACGAGTTTGACTGTGAACCTGGCAGGCTTGATGGGTCTGCTCAGCCCGGTCTCAGTGCAATTGACGAACAAGAGTCCGCAAACGGTAAGTATGGGAGGCGGCGAGACGCAAACCATCAACGTCAACCCAGCGGATCTTAACGGTGACAACTTTTCGACAAAGAGAACTTTGACCGGCGTGCAAGCGGGCGGATTTTCTATCACTGCGGTGGTTGGTCCAATCAAGTCGGAACAAGCGAATTGCAATCCCAAAATCGCCAGAAATACGCCCGCTGACTTGCCCGACGAACGTCCCCCGGGGAAACGAGTTGATCGCCCGAAGCCCGCCGACGATTCCAAAGTGAAACCAGGTGATCTCAGCAAGCTCGATGACGGTTCCAAAACGAAACCGGCTGATCGCCCTAAGCCTGCTGACGATCCCAAACTGAAATGGTACCTCGTCAACCCTTATGGGATCGACGCGGGAGCTGGATCCTTTCATGCAGGCAGGACGCTTGACGTATTAGTGACGAAGGACGGAGGTGTAATTGCAGCATCGGAAACGGGCGGCGTATGGCTGCTTCCTGCAAGCAGTTCCGGTATACCGCTCAGCAGAGATTGGGAAAACACAGAAGTCAACTGCCTGGCCTTCGGTCCTGATGGCGAAGGCCATGTTTACGCGGGGCTGCGGAACATTGGGGGAACGACCTTGATGGAAACTGACACCTCTAAGCCCGTGTTGTTACGGCTGATCGCCCCATGGAAATCAATCCCACTGCCCAGCGCCGTTGGTTCGATCTATCAGATCGCGGTTGTCTCGTCTTCACGGCTGATAGTCCTCGCTTGTGATGGCGGTGTCTACTGGTCTTTCGTACCGGTGGCCGGTGGAACTTACGCATGGTCTCAAGCCACAGGTTTGCCTTCCGGAGCATTCTTCAGTGTCGCGGTAACCAACGACAGCGATATTGCCGCGGGCGCCTGGGGAAATCCCGGCTCAACCGGCGTTAACGGCATCTTTGTCGGTAGTCTGAACTCACCCGGATTAGGAGATGCGGCCACCCTTGTCCTGCACCGCGCTGTCACAACCGGCATCGACCCTAAAGGACTCTACCGAGTGTCGATCGATAGTTGTGCCTCCGACCGCAAGCGCGTCTACGCAATGTCAGTGGGGGCTAATCGAGTTATCAATGCTGTCCTGCGATCAGATGACGGTGGCGAGACCTGGAGTGCGGCTAAAGCGAACTATGCATCAGAGTCAGGCATCTTCCCAAAAGGCACGCTCATGAATGCGAAACTGATGGGAGACAATTCGGCCGGCGGTTCTATCCACCGTCTTAAGGTTTCACCGGTCAACTCGGGGACGCTCTCCGTCAGTGGATTGTTCGCTTACATTTCGCGCGATAACGGTGATACCTGGTATCTCCTGGGCGATCAGTCATGGGAAAATCTCCGGTCATTGCACGCCGACGTCCACGAAGTCGAGTTCAACCCAAACGATCCCACAGGCAAATCCTTTGTTGTCGCCAGCGACGGAGGCGTTGCTATCTCCACCGACCGGGGAAATAGCTGGAGCGATCTCAACGAAACCTACGGCAACCTTCAGCTATATGGAACGTCGTCCCGCGGCTTTTACGGTTGCGGCTCGCTTTCAATGGAAGTTTATGGCGACGGGTCTCAAGATAACGGCAACCTTTACACAGAACTCGACGGCGCTGCACCATGGAAAAAACTCGACGGTGGCGATGGCGGTCAATGGCATGGTCTGCGGGTCGGCGGTTTCATCCGCTCGAACATGAACTCGGCGACCATTTGGCGTGGGACCTGGAACCCAGACAAGAAGGTCATGGAGCAGCGCATCGAAATTCCGGTTCGCGTCGGAGGAAGTGACGTGACTGGAACCACGGTTGGCCTCATCGCTGCGAATGTGAATTCTCCAGCTCACCATAATGGAAAGGGCCAGGCGATGTACACGGTTGGCGCCCTTGGTGGCCGCGTCCATGGTCTGTTCGCGAACGACGACGGCGGCGACATGCACTGGGAGCAGCTTTCCGACTGGGTCGCGCCGCGCGATCAGATCGTGTCCGCCGTCGGGTCGGCAACTGGGGAGAAGATCTACCTCGCCACTTTCGGTCCTCAGGGTGTGCAGATGTATATGGTTACTACTGAAATCGGTTCGGTCTCGCCCATGGGACCGCTTCCCCCACCATTACGACCCTCAACGTTCTCCGGCGTAGATCCAAAGGCTCGCGTACATCGATTCGTAGTTTTGAACGACGACTACGCATTTGGTCTCTACACGACCGACCAGTTCAATAGCGGGTTCCTGTTGCAGACCGTCGACGGCGGAACGACCTGGGACATCATGCCGGGTCCATCCAAAACTCTCAGTAGCCTTGAACTCGATTGGACAACGGGGGCGTTGTATCTCTCTGACGCCGACCACGTCTACGTCAGTCGTAACAAAGGTAAGACGTGGACTCGCGCCTCACTTGGCTTACCGCAGCATTGCGAAGGAATTGATCTGCGGTTCGTGGCCCAACCTGACGGAAAGAACTTTTTGTACCTGGCGACGTACGGCTGGTCACTGTGGAGGGTGCAAACGAACCCATAGCCGCGCCATTCTGTTTCAGAATAGCCGTAGAAAGCGCGCGTCCATCAAGAGTCCAATAAGCGTTCCCGTCAGTCCTTCAAGTGCGGTAGAGTGCTATCCAGGCCGCTAAGTTCCGTTGAATTACAATAGGTTGTTTCCCTTTCACGGCGGCGACACGGGTTCGACCTCCCGTACGGGACGCCAATATTCTTAAAGCACCTGGACGATTCGCCCGTTCGCGGACGTCCAGAAACGCCGGGGCCCTCCGGAGTCACTTCAACGTTTCGTATTCCTTCTTCGCTTCCATCAGCACCGGCAGATCTGCATCAGCATCTTTCCAGAGTAGCGGCCGAACTTGTGCCGGTGGCGATGTTCATCAAGAAAAACGGTAACGGTTCACCACAGTCCAAAGTTACGGCCTCAGTCCCATGCGCCGCAGCAGGTCGGCGTAGCGTGGATCGCTGCGGAGGGTGTCGAAAGTTGGAAGAAAGGTGATTTGAAACAACGTGCCACTACGGGATTGGAAATCCTTTTCGAGCCAGGCGAACGCCTGGTCTTTCTCCCCGAGACCCGCGTACACCGCAGCGAGGTTGAACGCGGCTGACTCGCGTTTGGCGTATTTCCCCTCAAGCTCTTTCAACGTCGCCATCGCCTCGGAACGCCTCCCTGAGATTGCGTAACAGTGTCCGAGGGCGCTGAGGTTCTCGCTTGCTCTTCCGGACGCCTCGACTGCCTTCCGAAATTCTCCGATCGCTTCCCCATAGCGTCCCTGTTTCTGATATACCCCACCCAGACACGCATGTGCGAAACGAAAGGTCGGATCGAGCTCGCTGATCCCTTTGCACTGTTCCATTGCCGCATCGAGGTCACCCTTCTGGCGGTAGGTAGACGCAGCGGCGGCGTTGATAACGGGCGAGAGAGGATCGAGCTGCTGCGCGCGCTTGATCTCCGTTACTGCCTCGTCAAGCCGCCCCATTGTAACGAGATATTGGCTGTACCAGTGGTGCGCTGTCGGATAATTCGGATTTAGCTCGATCGCACGCTTGAACTCTTTGCCAGCCTCTTCAAACTGCCACGATTGTTTATAGGCCTGTGCCAGGGACGCGTGAGCTTCGGCCAGCGAATCATCAATCTGGAGGGCGCGCAGCACCGCAGCCCTGGCTTTTGGCAACGTCTCGCTCGTGGGTGTGCCTGCGTATTGTTCCAACACCAGGTAGCAGTCCGCGAGTCCGACGTAAGCAAGTGCGTAGTTCGGGTCCTTGTCCGTCGCTTGCTGGAACTGTTCAATCGCTCTCTTCAGTCCTTCCGCGGTTCTCTTGTTCCAGTAGTATCGCCCCTTCAGATAGAGCTGGTAGGCCTCCGGATTAGCTGTATCTCGCCTGGCAAGTTGCTGCTGCTCTGCACCTGACAATCTCAGCCGCAGCTTCTGCGTAACCTCGCGCGCGATGTCTTGCTTCACTGCAACTACATCGGAAAACTTGCGGTCATACTCCTGACCCCAAAGCTGCGCGCCCGTTGTGGCATCAACCAGATCCACCTGGACGTTCAGCGAGTCTCCCGCCTGGCGCACCCGCCCCATCAAGACTGCGCGCACGTTCAAGTCGCGCCCCACCGCCTGTGGGTCAACCTCTTTGCCCTTGTAGCGGAAGGCAGTGCTGCGCGCCACAACGCGCAACTGTTGGAGCTGCGTCAGACTGTTAATTAGAGTTTCAGAGATGCCATCGGAGAGGTAGTCCGTGTTCGGATCGCCACTCGCATTGAGGAATGGCAAGACGGCTATCGAGTCTATCGCCTTGCCGCCGCGAGCGAAGTAGAAGAAATAGCCGATACCTGCGAGCGAGAGGAGGATGAGCCCCGCGAGAACAACAGTCACGTCCCGCTTGCGACGCTTGATCTCTGTAATGATGTACTCGGTGCTCGATGTCGATCTGGTCGAGTGTTCAGTCGATTGACCGGCCAACGTCCTGGTACTGTCTGATGATGGACCAGAAGTATCAAGCTCCGCCCCTGCCATCCCCTGTCTCACTTCCTTCAACTCGAGCGCCACGTCTTTGATCGTTTGATACCGTTCCTCGGGGTCCTTGGGCAGACAACGGCGCACAATCCGTTGCAATTCATTGGGTGCGCTTGCGTTTGTTTCCTTAATCTGCGGCGTTGGTGCATGCACGATCTTGTGCAGAGAATCCAGAAGGTCCTGGCCCTCAAAAGGCTTCTGCCCGGTCACCGCCTCAAACAGAATGCAGCCGAATGAGAAGATGTCCGACCGCTGATCGATCTCTTTCACTTTTCCCTGCGCCTGCTCGGGCGACATATAACCCACCGTGCCCATCACCATGCCAGTCAATGAGTGCTGGGCCTTGATTGCCGTGGCAACTTCACTCGACACATCCCTACCTAAGCCTAATGGTCTCTCCGGCTCGATCAGTTTCGCTAACCCGAAATCGAGAATCTTTGCGTAGCCATCACGCGTGATCATGATGTTGTCGGGCTTCAGATCACGATGCACGATGCCGGCGGCGTGCGCTTTTGCCAGTCCTTCAGCCACCTGTTGCAAATACTTCAACAGCTTGCGCAGGTCGGTCTGCTCGCTATGGATCTTCGTGCGCAGCGTGACGCCATCGACTAACTCCATCGCGATGAAGTCTGTGCCATTGTACTCACCAACTTCGAAGATTTGTGCGATGTGCGGATGACTGAGTGCTGCGGCAGTCCTGGCTTCCTGAACAAAGCGGCGCATCCGGTCTTCGTTAGCAGAAGCCGCGACGGGTAGCAGTTTGAGCGCCACCAGACGTCGCAGGATCGTGTCCTCCGCTAAATAAACTTCGCCCATCCCACCTTTGCCGAGCAACGAGCGAATCTCATAGCGGTCGATTCGAGTATTGGGAGCAAGTGAGGCGGCACCAGCAGCAGTGTTGTCCTGTTGGGCCAGGTACATTCCTGCGGCTATATCGTCCGGCGGTTTCTGCGTGTAGGCCGCGCGCTGTTCATGGGCAGCCAGTAGTGATTCCAACTCGTACTTTAAATCTGCATCGCCATCGGATACCTGATTCAGAAAGTCGGCACGCTCGTCGGGAGCGATCTCCAGGGCCGCATGAAACAGCTCCGTCAATCGTTCGTATTGTTCCTGGTTCATACTTTGCTTTCTGGCTTGAAGGCTCGATGCCGGCGCTTCGAGTTACAGTCCCAGCAACCTGAGACGTGCGGTCATCGGAAATCACTAATCATGACGACGTCGCTACTGGTATTGCGGCGCCCGCAGATGAGCGACTTACCATCGGGTGACCAGTCGAATTGTAAGAAGGTTTCTGAAGTGAAGTTGGTCAGTTGTCTCGGTGGGCCACCGTCGAGCGGCTGGATCCAGAGGTTTGTCACACCGGAAAGGACACCGCCATGTGTAAGGTTGTAGATAATCGCGCGCCCATCCGGCCTCCAGTGCGAATTAGGACGGGTTTCGGATGACACGTCGAACGTGTTAAGCCGCGGGCCCCCTTCAAACGGCATGATTATTATCTTCCAGAGGAGCGGCCCTGCTCCGGCCCCACGGACGTAGGCGACGAGTCTGCCGTCCGAGGAGATGTCTGAAGCCCAACTGTCTGTCAACTGGACCGGTTCCCCGCCATCGGCAGGCACTTTCCATGAAATAAAATTGGTTGCAGTAAAGATCACCCACCGTCCGTCCGGCGAAAAAAACGGGCCGGCGTCGCCCGGGCCGTTAGTTAGTTGCTTCGGATGACTCCCGTCAATGTCCATTCGGTAGATGTGTTGGGTGCCGGTGCGATTAGAGGCGATAACGATATAGCGACCATCGGGCGAAACATTCGCTCCCTGATCCTCGTATGGGCCGTCTGTCAGTTGTCTCTGATCGCTGCCATCACCGTTCATAATCCAGGTATGGATACTGCCGCTCGCCGTCGAGTCGTAAACGATCCTGCCGTCAGGCGTCCAGGTAACGTTCGGGAACCCATCCAGGCGGTCGGTTCCGGTAGTGAGTTGTTTGGCACGTTTCGCATCGCCATCCGGCGCGAGCCAGATGTGAGAAGTCAGGTCCCGCTTTATCACCACCAGAGCACTCGCATCCGCAGTGAGGCTCAAATCGGCATAGTTGCTAAAATCGTTAGTGATTTTGCGCGCCTCACCACTCGGATACGAGAGATGCCACACCTGCAAAGGTGTGCTGCGCGATCGTTCCAGCACGGTTACAATCAGGCCACTACGGTCCGGCAGCCAACTGACATTTATGACACCAAACCACTTCGGAGTCTTAATCGGTTTCTCCGCACTCCCATCGAGTGACACCTCAATGAGCTTTTCGGCACGAGGTCCGGAAACACAGGTGACCGATTTTCCATCCGGGTTCCACGTGATTCCACCATAGTAGAAATTCAGGGGAGCCTTGTGCGTGGCAAGCACCTGTTCGCCAGTGCCGTCACTATTTGCCACTACCAATGAGTTCTCGTCTGCAAAGAACCCGCCGCGAACAAAGGCGATGCGCTTGTCGTCCAAAGAGATCGCCGCGAGGGCCGTAAGATTCTCTATGATCTTCCTCGCCGTGCCGCCAAAAGAAGGCATTTGATAAAGCGAATCAGGTCCGTTTTTTTCTCTCTTGTTGAAGTAAATGTAGTTGCCATCATGCGTGAAGCTGAAGTTCGAGTAATTGGCCTCCGAGGGAGGAACGATCTGCACATTGCTTGAGGTGGCGACCTGTCGGACCCAGATGCTTTGCTGTCCATCAACCTCCTCTACATAAACAACGTGCTTACCATCGGGCGAAATCGACCCGGTAGACACTTGGCCTGTGGCCGTGACCCTCGTTATCTTGTTCGCCGGCAATGAGGTAGTAGTGCTGCGCTTCTGACTCGCGAGTTTATACAGCCCGAAACCGGCGGCAACCACGAGAACAGCCAGAATAATGGCGATGCTTCTTTTGTGGCGTGTGATTTCAGTAACGAGGTACTCGGCGCTCGATGTCGATCTGGCCGATTGTTCGTTTGTTTGCCGGCCTGAAGTCTCAGTGCCGCCTGATGGTGGCACACTGGTATCAAGCTCCCCTGCTCCCAACATCCCCTGTCTCACTTCCTTTAACTCAAGCGCCACGTCCTTGATCGTCTGATACCGCTCGTCCGGGTCCTTGGCCAGACAACGCCGCACAATCCGCTGCAAGTCAGGCGGCGCTGAAGGGTTGAAGTCCTTGATTGGCGGCGGCGACTCGTAGACAACTTTGTGCAGCGACTTGATTACCGACTCGTCTGCGAACGGCCGCTGTCCGGTCGTTGCTTCATACAGAATGCAGCCGAACGAGAAGATGTCCGAGCGATGATCAATCTCTTTCACCTTGCCCTGCGCCTGCTCGGGAGACATGTAGCCCGCCGTGCCCATGACCATGCCGGCCAACGACTGCTGTGCCATGATCGCGGTGCTGACTTCAGTCGATGCAAATCCGGTTGGGATCTGCGGCTCGATCAGTTTCGCCAAACCAAAGTCCAGAATCTTTGCGTAGTCATCGCGGGTGATCATGATGTTGTCGGGCTTCAGATCACGATGCACGATGCCGGCCGCGTGCGCTTTGGTGAGACCTTCAGCAACCTGCGTCAGATACTTCAGCAGCTTCTGGAGCGGAGCTTTGGTGCGGTGGATCTTGTCGCGCAGGGTTTCACCGTCAATGTGTTCTATCGCAATGTAGTGCGTGCTGTCGCTCTCACCGATTTCGTAGATATGCGCGATGTGGGGATGATTCAATGCCGCAGCAGCGGTGGCCTCTTGCTCAAAGCGCCGCATTCGATCCTGATTACCAGCAACTTCGGACGGCAGTATCTTCAGCGCGACTTTGCGATGCAGCCGAAGGTCTTCCGCCAGATAGACTTCGCCCATCCCACCTTTGCCGAGCAGCGAGCGAATCTCATAGTGGTCGAAACGGGTATTGAGAGCCAGTGAAGGACCATTCGCAGATTTGTCACCCTGCTGTGCCAGATAACCGGCAGCTATGTCGTGCGGTGGTTTCTTGGTCAAGCTTCCTTGCTCATGAGCAGCCAGCAGTGATTCCAATTCGGCTCGCAAGTCGGCATCGCTTTCAGAAACCCGGTCCAGAAAGACAGGACGCTCGTCCGGAGCAATCTCCAGGGCTGCATGAAACAGCTCTGTCAACCGTTCGTATTGCTGCGGCGTCATACTTCACTTGCTGGTGTGAGGGCGCGATGTAACCAGGTCTTGGCCATGGTCCAATCGCGCATCACCGTTTCGGGCGAAACCTTCAGGACAGTAGCAGTCTCATCCACGGTTAACCCACCGAAGTAGCGCAATTCCACTACCCGGCTTTGTCGCTTTGAAAGTTGTTCTAACTCCTTCAGCGCGTCATCGAACGCAACCAGTTCGCCGGCACGTTCCGGGGTCACCAACGCGGCCTCTTCCAGCGAGACAGCCCGAACTCCACCGCCTCGTTTGTCCGTACGTCGCGCCCGCGCGTAGTCAACCAGAATGTGACGCATCGCTTGGGCGGCGACGGCAAAGAAATGAGCGCGGTTCTGAAAGTGTTTTTCTTTCTGTTTGACCATGCGCAGGTACGCCTCATGGATGAGCGCGGTGGTCTGCAAAGTGTGACCTGGGTTTTGCTGGCTCATGTAACGCTTGGCCATCTTGCGCAATTCCTCGTAGATGAGAGGCATCAACTTGTCGAGCGCCTCACGATCACCATGGTTCCACTGCTCCAATAACTGCGTGACTGAATGCGCGGCTGACATCTGAGGTACCTTCAGACTAACTGGGAGGTTGAGAATCCTGATGGTTGCTGGGGAATCATACCACCTCCAGCCGAACTGTTTAACCCGATACCAACGCGCCCAAACTAGAAACTCTGACAGGCATGACATTTTTCGCTCATGAATCCCGTTGTTGTAGGTAGAGATCAGAATATTTCTTCATGCTACTGCGATCCAGGAGGCATGAAGCCTCCAAGCTGGCGATTATTTGCAACTTGGTCGTTCCTAATCCTGCGGGGCGCTGATGCTAAGTGTTTTCTGCTACTCAAACGCGCATAGTGCGCCTTATTACAAAAAGGAGAGACAGTTGTGCGAACAAGATTAACGAGAATAAGCCTGTTGAAAGCTGCCTTACTTACTTTGCCGATTGCCGACTTGAAAGTTTCTAACATCCGGCGTCTGCTTCTTTCAGGCGTTCTACTTCTCAGCCTTCTCTTACCATCGATTGCTCAGGCGGGACGCGGACGTGCTCTCTTCAGTCTCGACACTATGGCCGGAACCCCCTTCCCTAGCGATCTGCTCGCCGTCGCTGATCCGACTCAGAACACAGGGCTCAGGGTAAACCTGCCCAAGCCTGACTGTCTGGCTCGCCCATCAGACTGCCAGGACCTGGATGTCATCAACACGCTCGATGGCTTCAATCTTCAACCGCGACTCTCAATCCCCTTCGATGGCCCGATAGATGTGACTACGGTTACCAGCGAAACGGTCTTTCTGATCAGTCTGGGAGACACACTCGATCCGAGCGACCAGGGTGGTCACCGTGTCGGCATTAACCAGGTCGTGTGGGACCCTGCGACGAACACACTACACGTCGAGTCTGATGAGTTGCTCGACCAGCACACGCGCTACGGGCTGATCGTGACGAATGGGCTGCACGATCCGGGAGGCAGGCGAGTAGAGGCGAGCGAAGCCTTTCGCCAGTTCCGTCAGGAAGTGGATGGTGATTACAAACACGCTCTCTTGAAAGCTGTCCGCGCGGCCCGGCATGTAGGGGTTGAGGAAGATCAAATAGTGACTGCCAGCGTATTCACGACGCGGAGCGTGACAGCGATCCTGGAGAAGATTCGCGATCAGATCAAATCAGCAACGCCCGCTCCCGCCGATTTCAACTTCGGTTCTGGCGGGGCCCGAACCGTATTCACGCTCGATAATCTGACGGGCATCACCTGGAATCGTCAGACTGGCGCCAACCCTACGAGGTTCACCGCGGCACAACTCCCTCTGTCATTGCTGCAGATCATCCCCGGCGCTGTGGACCGGCTCGCCTTCGGAAAGTTCGTCTCACCCGACTACATGGTTCACCCCGGCGAGTACATACCGCCGGTGGGCACGCGCACCGGCACTCCTCAAGTGCAAGGGACGAACGAGATCTACTTCAATCTCTTCCTTCCATCTGGCGACAAGCCCGCGGGCGGCTGGCCGGTGGTGATTCTTGGCCACGGCGGCCTTTTGAGCAAGAACTCCGTACCGTTTCAGGTTGCCGGCACAATGGCGGCAACCGGAATCGCGACGATTGCCATCAACGTCGTGGGTCACGGGTCTGGCCCGCTCGGTACGCTGACAGTTCGTCAGATGATTGGGGACCCCGTAACCTTAGCTGCCGGCGGGCGGGCTATAGACCAAAACGGCGACGGTGCCATAGGCGACAACGAGGGCCACTTAGCTGCCTCCCCACGCATCATCAGCGATCGCAGCGACGGGAACCGACAGACGGTTGTGGATCTCATGCAACTCGTCCACGTCATCGAGGTCGGGATGGATGTTGACGGCGACGGAGTTGGCGACCTCGACCCGTCTCGAGTCTCTTTCTTCGGGAATTCATTAGGCGGGATTTATGGGACCATCCTTCTCGCCGTGGAGCCAAGTATCCGGGTGGGAGTGGCTGGCGCCGCGGGAGACTTGATTGAGTCGTTTCGACTTGGCGGCGCCGGTAATCGGTCCATTGTAGTAGGCCGCAGATTTCTCGGGTCGCGTAGTCCCTCGCTGATCAACAGCCCCGGGATCACCAAACTCAACGGCGTTGCTCTGGTCACGCCATATTTCAACGAGAATCTGCCGTTGAGGGATGGCGTGTCAATGACGGTCGAACTAGAGGACGGGACTACGCGCGTGGTCCAATCGCCGGTCATAAATGCGGCTCCCGGCGCGATGGCGATCCAGGAGGTGTTAGAACACTACGAGTGGGTCTCGCAGTCTAGTAATCCGGTGGCCTTTGCCAGGCACCTGCAGAGGAGTCCGCTGGCTGGCATGCCCCAGAAGTCGGTGCTCTTCCTCTTCGCTAAAGGGGATATGACAGTTCCGAACCCGACGACGACCGCGATTCTGCGGGCGGGCGATCTCGCGGACCGTACGATCTTCTTCCGGAACGACCTCGCATTGGCTGAGGATCCACTAATGTCCAGAAACCCTCACGGTTTTGCATTCGCGATCGCGGATCCATCTGCGCTGGCGCGAGAAATCGCTCGAGGGGCCCAACAACGGGTCGCGTTGTTCTTGGCCTCTGGTGGAGAACTCATCATCCATCCGGAGCCGGCGCGCTTCTTTGAGGTGCCGGTTCTACTGCCTCTGCCTAAGGGTCTCAGCTACATCCCGTGAGGGCAAGGGTGTATTCATGACCGAGAAGTGCACGTCAAATTAAGGGAATCTCAGGGGGCGCGTTATTGCGCCCCTTAAATTCTCGAATATGCGGGTCCATTAAAGGTCCAATAAGCGTTCCCGTGAGTCTGCTAAGTGCGGTAAAGTGCTATCCATGCCGCTAAGTTCCATTGAATTACCTTAGGTCGCTTCTCTTTCACGGCGGCGACACGGGTTCGACTCCCGTACGGGACGCCAAATTCCTTCAGAAATTGCACGATCTGGCTAAGTACCTTGAGGCCGATGCTTTTGTTAATGGACTCTTCTGGACGGGAGCCTAGATACGTAGGACACTCATTTTCCCGCCGTTGTTCTGCAACTTCCACTTCTCATCCATTTAGCCTAGTCGTCCCCATTCATCGTAGACCTAACATCAGCACGGCGAATGAGTTATAGAATTACTTGGGGTTTCCTCGATTCCCACTCTTGGTTGAAATCAAATGCTCCCGTTTGATTGCTAATCCTTCGGTGATCGGTTGTCACCGTATCCTACAGCGGGAACATAACTCCAACTTTTGACAGAACCTCTCAGTGGATGGAATCAACTCTAGTCAGAAAGTATTCCCTGCGAATGTCTCGAAAAATATCTGAAAAAATGCGTTTGAGAGCGAGAGATTGCACCCGTTTCGAGCAACTATAGGTATACGGTAATCAAACGACGGCTTGGCGGCTTTTATGGCGATATTGAGACCGCGCTCATCCAGAACAGCGACCAACCACGAAGCCCTCTTCATTGAGCGCTATCAACGGCTGCTTGGGCTGGCGCTCCAATTGACCGAGGGTGATCGCGAGCGGGCTGAAGACCTCGTTCACGACGCATTTATACAGTTCAGTTTTTCCCGTCCTGATCTCGACACAATTGAGAATCTAGAAGGCTATCTCTATGGGATGCTGCGAAAGCTTCATCTGTCGCAGATGCGCCGTGATTCTCGCAGCCGAATTCAGCCGCACTTCCTGGTCGAATACGATTCGGCCGAGACTGGGCTCCACTTGATCGATCCTCGCGATCGCCTTCAGGCGCAGGAGGAACTGCGGCGCGTCTGTCACTACGCATCCACGCGGAAAGAAACCTCCAAAGCAGGAAGCGTGCTGATCCTCCGCTTCTTCCATGGCTACTACCCGAGCGAGATCACCAAGGTTATTCGTGGAACTCGACACGC
Organism: Pyrinomonadaceae bacterium; assembly: GCA_036004125.1. GTDB lineage: Bacteria > Acidobacteriota > Blastocatellia > Pyrinomonadales > Pyrinomonadaceae > PSRF01. The sequence goes on from DASYRR010000152.1 coordinate 20,579, forward strand.
CGTGGATTTGCGTCTGCGCACTGCGCGCGCTGAAGCCAAAGCGACGCTCGCCAATCCGGAAGCGCTGGTTTTTCTGAATGAGAAGCCGACGCCGGATAGCGTGGAGAGGGTTCTTGCCCAGTCGACCGTCGAGTTCCTGTCCGAATTACGCCGGACGATCTTTCGTTCACGCCATGGCGACTGCCTGTCGCGAGAGCAATTTAATTCTATCTACGGGCCGCACTCGGAAGCGCTGATTACGTGCGAGACCCTGGCCCACATTGTCAGTTGTCAGTCCTGTTTGGATCGCGTCAATAAATTGTATGGCTTGCCGTTCCTCTCAGAGCGTTATGCGGTGGACACGATGGGAAAAGATGATTCCTCAAAAGGTGGTGGACCAGGTGACGGGGCCGGTAGCGTCAGCGGTGACAAAGGGGTAGCAAGATGTCGTCGCCGCGCTAGAGAGGTCTTTGAGCACCGGCCACAAGAGCTGCACATTTCGGTCAACGGTTTCATCCAAGGCTCACAGAAGGTCAACTCTGATCGGAGCGAGCAGACGCTCGACATCGACATGGCTGAACAGATCGGCTTCGTCGAAGTGTTCAGCGAACAGGAAACTCGTTTGCTGTTTCTCGATGTCGAGCCACCACCGTCAGGTGCGGTTGAGCAAAGGACCCGAGTCGAGCTGAGTAACGAGCGCACGCTCGAATTGACTCTCAGCTTCCGTGGTCCGTGGCCGACGCTCCATACCGTCTATAACGATCCAGTATTCAAGGCGGAGCGTGAGAGCGAGTCTGATCTGGAAGCAGAAAGCGACGCGGAGAAGGGGCGACGCGGTGACGCGGAGATGGCGTCGGAGCCCGGGCTTTTCCCGCGCCTCAATTTCTCCCTCTCTCCGCGTCTTCTTCATCGTTGGTTGCGGTTTATTGGCGATCGGAATTTCTTGCTCCGACCCAGCGTCGTCACCGCAATTGCCGCCTTGGTCCTGATGGTCGCGGTCCTGTCGCTATACCGGCGAATGCAACCACCAGCGCTTACTGCCGCCAACTTAATTCAGCAGTCCACTCAGGCCGAAGAAACGATTGCTTCAAGACCAGGCACGGTGTTGCATCGAACGTTGCAACTTGAAGAGAGGTCAGCGTCAGGCGATCTGATTGCCCGCAGTCGTGTTGATGTTTGGCAAAGCACTGAACGCGGAATCGTCGTTCGCCGGCTCTACAACGAGAAGAACGCGCTTGTCGCAGGCGATTGGCGCAGGGGTGATGGCGTGCAGACCTTGTATCAGCATGGCGTCCGTCCGCAACTTCAACTCGCGCCAGAAAAACGAGGACTTGCGGGAACCATCTCGTTCGAAGGTGTCTGGCAGCAATTTGTATCCGCAAAAGATTTTGCGTCTTTGATCGGAGATGCGGGTCACGCTCTCGTCGAAGAAAGCGCGGACGTCTATGTAATCCGCTACGCGAACCAAGGTGGTGAGGCTAATACACGTGGCCTAGTTCGGGCCGCGCTCGTTATTCGCCGCAATGACCTTCACGCAATTGAACAAACGCTAACCATCAGTAACGGAAAAGAGCAGCGTGAATATCGCCTGACCGAAACGGCGTTCGAACGTCGTGCCGCTTCGGTTGTTGAACCTTCAGTCTTTGAACCAGAGCCCGAACTTCTCTCAGCGACCAAACCCGAAACTGGCAAATCGAAATCCGAAACCAATGCTCCAACCCCCGGACCTCTGCTCCCAACTCCCGTTGTCGCCACTGCCGAATTGGAGGTTGAAGTCCTGCGCCTAATTCATCAGGCCAGGGCTGATATGGGCGAGCAGGTTAGTCTTACGCGCGGGTCAGACGGGATTCTCCGGGTTGACGCAATCCTGGAAACCGATGCGCGAAAAAGCGAGGTCCTACGTGAGCTCCAGCCGGTTAAAAACAATCCTGCCGTCAAGGTTGACGTGCAGACGGTATCTGAAGTGTTGAAGCGACAGTCTCAGCCGCGTCAGTCTGCTGGCCAAATAACTGTTCAGCCGCCTCAGTCAATTGCGAATACAGTGCCCGTCGAAGATGAATTACGTCGTTACTTCGCCGTCAAAGGATTTAAGGACGCTCAGATTGCTGATGAGGTTCGTCGCTTCTCGAATCGAATGTTAGACCAGTCGCGCGAAGCGATGGCACACGCCTGGGCGCTCAAGCGTCTCGCCGACAGATTCCCACCTGAGCAGTTAGCCGCACTCGATAAAGACGCCCGGAAGAAATGGCTCTCCTTGATCGGCGAGCATGCTCAAGCGCTATTGCAAGAGACGGCTTCTCTCCATCAGGAGCTACAAACCATTTTTCCAAATCAACCTACCGATGGCCCAACAGAAGAGATCGAACTCAGCACTGATAGAGATTTGGCGCGTGCCATCGAGCGTCTTTTCGATCTTTCTTCGCAGTACACTCAAGTAGTTCGTTCCGCCTTTATCATCTCGTCAGAAGACACAAATGCCCAGGTAATTAGAACTAGCCAGTTTTGGCGATCACTCAAAAGAACAGAAAGGCTGGCGGCAAAGATCCATGCCGTAGCCCGACCGTAAGGGAGGGCCAAAATCTCTCTCGGAGGATATGATCATGATGCGCCCTTCGTCACCTACGTTTCGTTCATTGGTACCTGCTGCCCACTGCCTACCGCTTACTGTCGTGCTACTGCTCACCGCTCACTGCTCACTGCTCACTGCGTCGGCGCAGAGCGTGAGCGCTACGCTCTCGGGGACAGTCGAAGATCAGAATGGAGCAGTGGTTCCGAGTGCGACCGTAACGGCGGAAAACAAGGCGACCGGATTGAAGCGACAAGCAACAACCAATGGCGAAGGCCAGTTCACAATCCCTCTATTGCCTCCGAGTATTTATACCGTCACAGCTCAAGCTCAGGGATTCAGTCCTGTGCAGATATCTAACGTAGTGCTGAATGTTGGTGATCAAAAGTCGCTACAGATTCCGTTGCGGACGGGAAACATCAGCGAGATGGTGCAAGTATCAGGAGATGCGCCTCTGATTAATGAATCACCGGCGGTGGGCACCGTGGTAGATCGGCAGTTTGTCTCGAATATTCCTCTCAACGCTCGTAGCTTGCAACCGTTGATCACCCTCGTGCCTGGTGTCGTGCTCGCACCAGGACAGCGCGGACAGCTCAGCGTCAACGGCCAGCGAGCAAACGCTAACTACTTCACGATTGACGGAGTGAGCGCAAACATCGGCATGAACACAAGTACTGGCGGAACCGGGGAAGATTATGCAGGGACGCAGCAGGGCGTCACGACGTTTGGCGGGACGAACAATCTCATCTCGATCGATGCTCTGCAGGAGTTTCGGATTCAAACCTCGACATTCGCCGCTGAGTACGGCCGCACACCCGGGGGTCAAATCTCGCTGCTAAGCCGCTCAGGCACCAATCAATTTCGCGGGGCGATATTCGAATACTTTCGCAATGACGTCCTCGATGCCAACGACTGGTTCTCTAACCGAGCTGGATTGAAAAGGGCTGCGCTCAGACAAAACCAGTTCGGCGGAGTTCTGGGTGGGCCTATTAAAAAGAACCGAACCTTCTTCTTCTTCTCATATGAGGATTTACGGTTGTTGCAGCCTCAGACACTGACTAACACTGTTCCCGCTCTCCGCCTTCGGCAAAATGCGCCGGCTGCAGTAAAGATGATTCTCAATTCTTTTCCAGTTCCTACGGGATCCGAGATTCTCGCTGCTAACGGCACTCCAACGGGCCAAGCTCCTTTCACGGGAGTTTATTCCGCGCCCATAAATTCCAGGGCGACCAGCCTCCGGCTTGACCATATCTTTGGTCCACGACTGGTCGTCTTTGGCCGGTATAACCAGGCTCACTCAAAAACGTTGCAGCGCAGCTCATTCAATCTTGCGGACGTGAGCCGAACCGAGAATGACACGCGCACGCTGACGCTTGGAGCGACGGTCTCGCTCACGTCGCAACTCCAAAATGACTTGCGTGTGAACTACAGTCGAACATTGACGCCAAACGCAACCGAGCTCGACAATTTTGGAGGCGCGGTGCCCTTTTCTGTTTCCGATGTCGTCACATCTTCCGCGGCTATCACCTCCCCGGGAGCTTTTGTGCAGGTAGATCTCTTTGGAACGGTAATGTCTGCGGTTGCCACCCAGGATTTTTTCAGTAATAACCTCCAGCGACAATTCAACCTCGCCGATAACATTTCGTACATCAAGGGTGCGCATCAACTCAAGTTCGGGATTGATTACCGGCGATTGGCGCCGCAGGCTGAGCCCCGAAACTACGCCCTGTCTGTCAGGTTCAATGACGCTAATGCGATTCTGAATGGAACGATCTCATCGGGAAGCGTCATCGCCGCCTCTGAAACAAACCCGGTCTTCACAAACTTCTCGGCCTACGGCCAGGATATCTGGAAAGTGAACCCGCGCCTTTCGCTGACCTTTGGACTTCGCTGGGAAGTAAATCCGGCGCCGAAAGATGCTGATGGCAGGCAACCCTACGTAGTGAATGGAGTTGAGAATCTTCCCACGGCAACCCTTTCTCTGGGTGGGCCACTCTGGAAGACCCAATCCAACAATTTTGCACCTCGGTTTGGCATCGCTTATCAACTTTCAAGGCGATCGGGTTGGGAAAGAATGGTTCGTGGCGGTATCGGAGTCTTCTTTGACATGGGGACCGGTCAGGGAGCAAATGCGTTCACGGCCAGCCCATTCAGCGTAACTAAGGCCCTTACCAGCAGTCCGTATCCACTGACGACCGCGCAGGTTGCGCCTCCGCCGCTGCAGCCGCCAGTCGCGACAACTGTCTATGCGTTTGACCCGGATCTGAGGCTCCCTCGCACTTATCAATGGAACCTCACATTAGAACAGGGCCTGGGGAGCAGTCAGAGTCTAACTGCTTCCTATGTCGGCGCGATTGGGCGACGCTTACTCGAGCGAAGGGCTCACGTTCGTCCCATCCCAACGATTACAAGCCTCAACACCCTTTTCATAATCACGAGTGACGGCACGTCTGACTATCACGCAATGCAAATACAATTTCAGCGACGGCTCGCACGCGGTCTGCAAGCGCGGGTTTCGTATACCTGGTCACACGCAATCGATGACGTATCGGCTGAGTCCGATCTTGATTTTCAGATCCTGCGTGGTGATTCGAATTTTGATATCCGCCACAACTTTTCGTCTGCCCTTACCTACAACATCCCCAAGCCGCGCGGGCGATTTGTGGAGATGGTATTTAGTAACTGGGCCGTTGACACAATCATTCGGGCCCAAACGGCGTACCCGTTCACTCCACAGGCCGGGACTCTGACGCTCCCCGACGGACGACAAGCTTTTCGCCGTCCCAACCTTGTACCCGGAATGCCGTTATATCTTGTGGATCGCAACGCACCTGGTGGGATAAGAGTTAATCCCGCGGCCTTTCAAATCCCCTCGGTTGCCGGCACGCAGGGCAACGTGGGTCGCAATATCCTCCGCGGATTTCCGAGCCATCAGGTGGATTTGGCTTTACGACGGTCGTTCCCCTTGAAAGAGCAAGTGAAGTTGGTCTTTCGGGCTGAAGCCTTCAATCTTTTCAATCATCCCAATTTTGGACTTCCTACCCGCAGTCTCACGAGCGCGCTATTCGGACAGACGACGACAATGCTTAACCGGGCATTTGGCACCGGCAGTTTGAGTCCGCTTTATCAGGTCGGCGGCGCGCGCTCAATGCAGTTCGCTATAAGGGTCGAGTTCTGATAGTGCCTGGGAGTTATGAACACGTGATCGTGCTTCCAATGCGTTCCGCCCTAAAAGAACTCAAGCTGAATGTTGTGCTCTGCACCCGAAGAAAACTGAAAGTCAACACACCAACTAAGCACGGGAAAAGATCAATCATCAGATGGGGTTGCACTCTGCTGTTATGTCTTGTCGCGATCTCCGGCCAGCCTGCAATGGTCCAGGCGCTTGAGGCGCGGGACCTAATTGAGCGGAACAAGCTTGGCGGAGCCTGGCTCTCACCCGATGCCCGATTGTTGCTCTACGACCTCGAGAGAGCAAGCCTGGATCAAAACCGCACGGAGAGCACGCTTTGGCTCATGGATATTCGAGAATTGCGTCCATTTCGAATCGAAGGCGTTAATGGAAATGGCTTCGAGTGGGCTCCGGATTCAACAGGGTTTGCCTATGTAGATCGCAAGGGCAGCGTGCGGTTCTGGAATATTGAGACACAGAACAGCCGAGCGCTGGTTGAACCGGAGAGGTTGACCCAAGCCTTCGAGGGCGAAGGAACGGTGCAAGTCGCCGGATTGAAGTGGTCGCCCGATGGCCTAATTTTGACGCTCACTGTGAACACGTTTGGAAGGGTAGATAACCAGCCGATGACGGGAGTGGAAGTCGACCTGGACTGGTCGATGCCGTCTGACCGATCTGTGCCCGCAGTCATATCCGCTCAAAGCCGGGCCACTCTGGTGTCTTTCAATCTATCGACAGGTGTGCTGGCTCGACTGATACCTGAAAAATTCAACTTAGTGGGCGACATCGACTGGTCGCCCGATAGTCAGAAGATCGCGTTTTCGGCGTCCGTAGAGCCGTTGAATGCTGGACCAGCGTACATGACCACCGACATTTACACCGTTAACGTCAGCACGAAACAAGTTCGGGCTTTAGTGGTGCAGGCAGGTCGAGACCAATCGCCGCTGTGGTCCCCGGACGGAAGCAGAATAGCTTTCGTTTCCCAGGCCGGAACAGAAGACTGGACTTACGAGACCTTGCTTGGACTCGTTGCTGCTTCCGGAGCGCGGAAGCCGGTCTATCCAATGAAAAGCAAACGTGAGGATCCGAGGGCACTCAACCCACGTCTAGCAGCGTGGTCCAGTGACGGTAGGGAACTCTTTCTGACGGTCCCAACCAAGGGTGTCAAAGGACTGATCGGTGTGAAGCTGGAAGGCGGCGAGATTGAGGACATCGCAGTTGAAGCTGGTCGAAACTATACATTTGCTTCGAAGGCGAAGAGGGAAACTATTGCCCTCAGGGGTGAGAGTTTTAATGATCCGCCGGACCTATATCTTTGGAGCGGGCACACGGCAAAGCTTCAACGGCTAACAGATCTGAATCCCAAGATCAGAAAGGAACCCTTTTGCCGGGTCGAAAAAATAACCTGGTTGAGTACGGACGGGAAGTGGCAGCTTCAAGGGTATCTGCTGTTGCCTACCATCGATTTAAGAGACAAGCAACTGCCGCTGATTGTCTATGTTTCGGGGGGCCCAAGCATGGCCAGCGCGTCCTTCGAGGAGATTTCCGTTCATCAATATCCCTGGCCGCTCTTTTTGCAGAAGGGTTATGCCTTATTCATCCCAAACACGCGCGGGCGACCAGGCTTCGGGCACGCGTTCCATCACGCGATGGCAACCGAACGCAGCAAGAATCGGCTGCCGGCGACAGACGTAATCTCTGGACTGAATGCGTTGTCCACGAAAAAAAGGAGTCTCGATTCCGATCGTGTTGGTTTGGTCGGTTGGAGCTATGGTTTCGGAGTGGCAGCTTATGTAATTACGACAACCGACCGGTTCAAGGCAGCATCGTTGGGTGACGGCACTGCGTTCCTTACAGACCAGTATTTCGCTCCCTCATGGGGGCGCTCGCTCACACGTGACATGCATGGCCTGGGTTCACCATTTGAGCGCGATCAGTTGGAGTTACTTGTCGAAGAATCACCGGGGCACCGTGCCCAGTGGATCAAAACGCCTTGCCTGCTGGAGTTTGGCATCCGATCAAACGCGCCGCGGGAGGGGAGGAATTTTTATCATGCGTTGCGCTATTACAACGTGATCGCAGAGTTCATAGTCTACCCCCGTAGCGGCCACGGTTGGACAGAGCCTAGGCTTATTCTCGACAGTTATCGTCGCAATCTTGAGTGGTTCGATTACTGGGTGAACGGAAGCGCGAGCGAGCGGATGCTAAATAGGTACGGCCCGGCAAAAGAATCGGCCCCAAATTAGACCGTGACGAACCCGGCTGAAATAAACTACGGAACAGCCCAACTTGACCCCGCAAGATCTCTGGCAGTCCACACGTCCACTAAGAGTCCAATAAGCGTTCCCGTGAGTCTGCTAAAGTGCCGCTAAGTGCTTTCCATGCCGCGAAGTTCCGTTGAATTACAGGCCGCTTCCCTTTCACGGCGGCGACACGGGTTCGACTCCCGTACGGGACGCCAATTATTTCAATCACCCACGAGATCTTGCCATCTCGCCGCGAGTCCAGAAACGTCCATTAACCCTAACGCACTAATGACTTTGGGTTCTCTCCATTGGCATTCAAGATCGTGCCGAAGGTGTGACGAAACGTGGTAAGAAAGAGTCTTCACGTCAAACTTTCGATCCGGGCTGCTCATAGCCGCGCAAGTGTTTGCATGAGCAATTGAGTGTTGGAAAGATCAGGTAAGACGGCGTCGGGCTCACAACGCAACAAGTCGTCGAAGGTGTATGAATGTCCGGTGGCCACTCCGATAGAACGCGCGCCAAAGTGACGCGCCCCAGCAATGTCATCTGGCGTGTCGCCGATCACGATGAACTGCGATGGCGCAAACTCACTTCGCAGGTGGGTGCTGATTATCCGTGCCGCCAATGGTGGTAGTTCGCGTCGATGATAAGCTTGATCCCCGAACGTTCCTGGAACATCAAAGTAGTCCGAGAGATCGGCTAAGTTCAGCTTGAAGTTGGCCGTAGACTGGAAACTGCCCGTTAGAATGGCCGAGCGATAGCGACGAGCCTTTGCGATTGTCTCCAGCGCTTCGCGCACACCTGGAAGCACATTGAATTGCGCTCCGTTCCTGATAGCTCGTTGAATCTCGCATAGATACTGATTCGAGATTTCGTGGGTGAAACTTGAAACATCCTCCCTAGTGAAACCGGCGCTGCTTAGAGCCTCAACGATGTATTGAAGGTCAGTCATGCCGGTTAGCGGCACCTTGTCAATTCGACCGGCAGTACCAAACACGTGTCTAAGTACCGCCTTGGTAGATTCTCGAAATGTATTGGGCGCAGAACGCATCAGCGTCCCATCAATGCCCCAGAGAAGGATGCGCAAATCACGATCATTGTCCGGTGGGGTGATTGTTGGTTCAGAGGAAACTTCCATTGTGGACCATAGATCTCGTGTGGGTAACAAATCGTCCGATTTCAGTGAGCGACGCCTTGAGGGTCTCTGGATTTGCCGGATAGACGAGGCGAAAGAAAATTGAACCGATGCATTTGTGACTTGAGGTTTTGTGGTCGTTCCGGCTTTCTTTAGATTGGCTAGTTCGCTTTTTGCTCGTTTGCGGGCTTGTTGCCTTCAGGCTTCATGAGGAACTCGTCAAACCAGGCAAAGATCTGACTCCACATGTCCCGGATATTCGGCGGTGATTGCATAATGTGGCCTTCACCCCAGTAACGTACAAACCGTGCTCGTTTGCTCTGACGGTACAACGCCGTAAAGAATTGCTCGCCTTGCTGCATCGGGACGAAATCCATGTCCCCTTGAATAATCAGCAACGGCGTTTCCACTCGGTCAACATAAAACAGAGGGCTGTTGCGGACGTACCTTCCCCAGTCCTTCCACGGCGGATTTCCCATGCGCGCCTGTCCTGTTTCGGCAAGACCCATCCGAAACGGATCCTCGTGCGCAAATGGTTCGTAGCGGAATCTCACATCGAAGATGCCGTACAAACTGACCAAGTCCGACAGTCCGGCCATGGCGACGGCAGCTTGAAATCGTTTCGTTTGAGTAATCAATCCGTACGTGCTGAATCCTCCAAAGCTTTGGCCCATGACTCCGACCCGTTTCGGATCGGCGATACCCATCTCGGCGAGCTTGTCCACTGCCGGCAACACGCCATTAGTCAGATCCATGTACGGATCACTGGCCTGGCCATCTGGCTTGAGCGGCATGCTGGGCAGCAGCACGACATATCCATGCGCGGCAAGCAGTTGCAAGTTGTATCCATGAGGTAAATTGAGCGAAGTCAGGCGCGAAGGGGCTTCTCCAGCCATCGATCCCGCGTAGACCCACGTGACCACAGGATATTGCTTGCCTTCCTGGTAGGCGGGAGGCAACAGTACCCACGCTTCGAGATCAGATCCATCCAGCGCTCGATACTTGATCTTCCGAGACTGCCCTTCTGAAATCTGTCGCAGAAAGACATTCGTCTCCAGGACCGTCGTGGTCATCCCTGAACTCACCTGCGAGAGCCACAAGTAAGTGCCCGTGCGATCATCCGCCTGGAGAATCGCTAGCTGACGATTCGGATCGTAATCGAGAAGGCTGGCAGTCTTGACTGGTTGGCTCACTGGGGTGATCCGTCCCGATACCAAATCGATCCGATACAGTTCGTTGATGAGACCTTTAGTGAAGGAAAGGATTAGTTGTTTAGCTGTGGTTGGCTCCGCGGTATCGAGTTTCGGCCAGGCAATCGAGGTGAATTTCGTTTCCATCGACTCGGTCAGATCGCGAGTGGCTGATCCATCCAGATAGATTCTCCACAGATGCCCCTCGGATAGTCCCACAAAAGAACGACCATCATCCTCGCCAATCAACTGACCGGGTGAACTCTTCATTCCTGCCGTGAGATTCCTCGCGGGTTGATCACCTTCAATCACCCACCAATCCCACCGATCTTTCTTATCCTGAATGGAGGTGGCCTTCGGCTTGGCGCGCACGATCAACTGATTCGTTCCGGACCAGATCATCGCTGGTTGGGCCATTGGTGTGGCAAGGAAATCCAGGTTCGGGCTCTTGACGGCACGGCACGCGCTATCAACGACGGTGCAGCGGAACACCTGCGGCAAAGAAGCCCGCGTGTCTGGGGCATACCCCATGAGCGCTATTTCCTGTCCATTCGGTGACCAGCGCAGTGATCCGGGTCGTACCTCTTCAACGCCGGTCAGGCTTTGCGAAACCACATTGCGTTGTGAATCGAGAAGGGCTACCTGGTGAAGCAGGTTGCTCGTCGGTTGAAGTAACTTATCGGGTTCCGGCTGACGCATACTAACCTGTCTCACAACCGCGAACTTTCGTTTATCCGGAGCTGGATGAATCCCTCTAAAACTCGTGCCCGAAGAAATGAAACTCAAGCCCGTCAGGACCGTGCGGCTCCCTTTGTTCAAATTGATGAGTAACAAACTAGCATGAGGCCGCTGCTCCATGGGCATTCCTTGACCACTATCGAGGACGTTAGCGGTGAGACTTTCTCCTTTCCAGGCCTTTGGCCATTCCTTAATTGCTGTCTCAGCAGCCTGCTTCTCTACCGCCATCGTCGTGGGGCGTCTTCCTTCGGACAACACACCGGCACACAAGAGCTCTTCATTTGAGATCCAGAAGATGTTGGGATTGCGAACACCTTCTACGCCCCGATCCGTCAATGGTCTAATTTTCCGCGTTGCTCGCTCCCAAACCCACAGCCGGACATTGTCACCGCCCTTGGTTGAAAGAAAGGCCAATCGTTGCCCGTCAGGCGACCAAAGCGGAGCCCAATACCCGGAGTCATCGCTTACGCCATTGGTTAGATTTTCAGCCCCACCACCCCGTGTGGAAACAAGCCAGATATCGGCATGGTCGTTGTTGATTAGATAATCCTGCTTGAACTGCTTGGCTGTTGCTTTGGCGCGCTTGACAACGTAGGCAAGCGACTCGCCATTAGGAGACAGCGCGACGGTTCCAACCTCCTCCAGCCGAAACAGATCATCGAGGGTGACTGCCCTTGTCGCATCAGCAGGTATAGCCTGCACGGGTTGGGCCACCGATACAGCAAGCAAGAGAATTAAGAGAATGTGGAAGGTGCCTCGCATCGCAGATTTCTTATCCGCAGATTTCGCCGATAGGCAGATTTTCATCTAACGGTGCGTCATAGAAGACATTCAAGAACGCTAGAAAATTATCTTCAGTCCCACTTGCCCCGATCGTGGACCACCAATCTGATATAAAGGATTCAGCCCGCCCAAGCCTCGCGACAACATTTGTGTTGATACATTCGTTCCAGTCGTGAATCCAGTTGGATCGGAAAAGTTCGGGTGATTGAAAATGTTGAAGAATTCAAATCTCAGTTGCAATTTCAGTTTTTCTTGTAGGCCGAATTCGCGTCTCATGGCCATGTCCACTTGCGAGGCATTGAAGAAACGCAGGCTGTTTCTCCGGAAGTTACCTATGGTCTCGTCGGGAGGATTAGTGAAGGCCGCGGTGTTGACCGCCTTCCCGCCGGGAAACTGTGCGCCGAAGAGTATCTGCGCAACTCCAGGAACAACGTTTGGCCGATTAGAAAGAAATAGCCCACCAATTCTGTTTGTCGCCTCTAGCGTTGTAGGCAAGGCGGTCCGAAATCGAACCAGGCCATCAAGTCCCCATCCTCTTGTGATCGCATTGATCGTCTGCGGTCCTCTGATAGCAGGAATGTCAACTGTTAAGGCTCCGCTCAGAATATGCCTTACATCGAAGTCAGAGGGCGCATAGTTGATCTTTGAACTTAGGAATGGGGAGTCCGTCCCAACGCTGCCTGTATCGCTGGATGAGTCATCGTAAGATCTACCGCACGTGTAGGACAGGAGTCCCTGGATGCCTTTCGAGAGACGCCGCTGGAACTGGAGCTGTAGGGCACGATAGTCTGACGTGCCGTCGTTGTTGTTAAGGCTATAAAAAATCGGGGCAGAACCAAATCCGGCGACGGGAGTAAACGATCTCACGAATCTCAAAAGCCGCCGGCCAGCCGCCCCAACGTACGAGATCGTCACACTCTGATTATTTCCAAATGATTGTTCCAGCGCCAAGTTCCATTGGGCGGTATAAGGCAGTTTCAAGTTTTGATCGGCAAGATAAAACTGTTGCGGCCTATCGGTCCCAAGTACGGGAGGCGCTGCCTGTGCCGGGGTAAGCGGATATGAAACGTTGCTAAGCAAGCTGAAGGCAAAGTACGGATAAATGCTACTGAATTCATTAGCCAGTTGTCCCGTTCCGAGATCGTAGAACAACCCGCCTCCACCTCTCAGAACAGTCTCGCGACCAGGCTTTTGCGAAATCTGAAGCGAGGCTCCGAATCTGGGCGCAAAGGCTGAATATTGTGTTTTATAGAGAGGAGTACCCGGCGGAGCGAATGTGGCTGGCGCTGTACCTCCCACTCCCAAAAGGATTGAAGGGTGCTGCCCATTCGCGGAATAGGGAGGAGGATTCAGATCCCAGCGTAACCCGTAGGTTAATGTCAACCTGTTATTTGTTTTCCAGGTGTCCTGCGCGAAAGCCGAAAAGTTATTAAACACAACAATGTTATCAACTAATTCGCCAGTGCTTTTTTGAACTAAGGAGAGCGTCGGCTGGGGCGAGACGCTGAAGTCGATTAAGGTGAAGTTCGAGCCATTTCTATTCAAGTGCGGAGTAATTCGCCGATAGTCCACTCCAAACTTAAGTTGATGGTTTGCTTTTATCCACGAAAGCGTATCTATCAGATTTAGTTGCTGTTCGAAATTGTTTTGTCCTACCCCGATCGAAATCATCCCTGAGCGTATGCGGGCGGGATTCATCACGTCCCAGATAGCGTTGGAGTTATTTCGGTTCCGCGGAGAAGTGAAGAGCAGTGAATCGTCTGGCAATATCGCACCGCCGAAATTATCAGACGTGCGAAACTGAGTTGCCCGCGCTCGACTCCAATTGAAACGCAAGTCATTGCTCAACGCGCTCGAAACCAACCACGTTAGTGCAAATGTTAGCGCATCGTTCTTGAAACTGTTGAATTGTATGGTGTTTAGAGCCCCAGTTCTCGCAGCTGTTTGAGACGGCGAGTGCTTATAAGTTCCGAACAATAAAAGCTTTGGGCTAAACGAATGGTCGATCCGGATATTGGTAGCATCCACATCTGATGGATTGCTATAACTGGCGGCAAACTGAGCGAGACCGGGTGCAACAACTGGCAGGTTAGGAATTGGGAAGGCATTAAAGAAGGGCTTCACTACCGTTGCCGCATCCTGCCTTGCTTGCATAGAAGGAACTCTTGCGATTGTGGTAAGCGGCTGGCGTAGTCGCAACCCTTCATAAGAAAAGAAAAAGAAGGTTCGATCTTTGCCGCGATGAAACGTCGGTCCACCTTCCCCAAAACCAGGCAGCGGAAGTGGTCCGCCTAAAACTCCTCCGAAATCATTCTGGCGGTTCTTTGCACGTGGAAATCCGCTGCGATTGGCAAACCAATCGTTTGCATCCAGGACGTCGTTGCGCAAATAGTCGAACAAAGTTCCGTGATACGCGTTCGTTCCTGAGCGAGTAAGCAGCGAAATCTGCCCACCAGGCGTTCTGCCAAACTCCGGGGCATAACTGGAGGTCTGAATCCTGAATTCTTGTAAAGCGTCTACGGAAACCAGACTGTTTGTCCCACCCAGTGCTGTCAGACCGGGTAAAGATCCCGTTCCGGACTGGCCTACAAATCCGGTCGTGCTGGTGGTAATTCCGTAATTCGCGCTGACACCATCGACGGTGAAATAGTTGGCATTTGTCCGCTGGCCATTGACACTAAATTGGCCGCCGGTGTGAGAGTTATTGCCGGTAGTTGCAAAAACCACGCCGGGCGTCAGCGATATCAGCGATTGCAGACTTCGGCCATTGAGCGGCATGTTCCCCACGAACTGCCGGTCAACAACCGTAGCAACGGCAGGTGACTCATTAATCAGCGGCGCTTCACCCGTTACGACGACAGTTTCGGTAACGTCACCAGTTTGCAGCGCAATTTGTATCGTTTTTCGATCGCCTACATTGAGGATTACGTTATCGATCTGCACAATTTTGAAACCATCGTGCTGTGCTCTAACGGTGTAAGCACCGGGCTGAAGTAGTGGCGCCGTGAAATCGCCGCCATCGTTCGTCACCGCATCGCGCTTCAGACCAGTCGCATTGCTGACAATCGTAACGTTGGCGTTAGGGACGACGGCCCCATTCTGATCGGTGACGGTGCCGCTAAGGGTGGCAGTTGCTGTCTGCGCGAACGCGGCATAGGGCAAAGCGCAAAGGGCAAAGAGCAACAGAGCGAAGCGCAGAGAGCGAAGGACAAAGGGCTGTTGGTTAGTCATGCTTAACCTCCGATGGGTTCAAGTATCAGGGTCCTAAGCGATTTGGGATTAATCCGCGCTTATCCGCGGCTTGTTCATCGTATTACCGAGTCTGAATAGCAGCCGCGATTTGTTCGGCGCGCCGCAGTGAACGCCAGAATTGCGCCCCTTGCAAATCTGAGGCGTTTGCCGTCTGAGACTTGATCGCAAACGCGGAGCTCACCATCCGATCATTGGCGGCACACACTTCAAATAACCTTTCGATTGCGCGCAAGAGATCAGCATCACTGCTGATCTCAATCCGTTCCTCTCCGCCGGCGGTTGATGCTGCTGACGGAAAGATCGGCTGCAATTCCAGCCGCAGGCTCGCCGTCTCACGACGTACTGATTGCGCATGGGCGCGCACAATCGCGAGCCATTTCGCGCGCGCATCGGGTGTCAGCGCGCTAAGCTGCTCTGGAGAAAACCGTTCGGCGAATCGCTTGATGGCCCATGCATGGGTCATCACCTGAACCGAGCGATTGACGATACGATTAGTAAAGCGCGTGACTTCCTGATCGATCTGATCAGGCGCGACACCTTTCGCCGAAAGGTATCGACGTAGGTCAGCATCAGCGGTTATCGATCGAGCGACTTCCTGTCGCTCAATTACTATTGATTCGGTCGAAGACTTCTCGGGGGATTGTCGCTTTACCGCTTCAGCCAGAGTGTTGATTTCAATGCGTACAGCTGGATTACTTCGAACAGATTCCAAGGCGCGAAAAAGCTGGGTCTTTCTCTCATCTGTATCAACCAACCCCTCGACTCGCAGTTGACCGTCGCGTGTCCGAGTGACAATCACTTGCTCTCCCAGGTCAGCTCCGGCCTGATGCAGGAGACCAAGCACTTCAACCTCAAGCTCAGGCGTTGCTACTACCGGCACAGCGGTAAGCGGCGCGAGAGAGGCGGAGGCTGTGTCAGGTTTGGAGGTTAAGGTGTTGTGCTTGGACGAGCCAACCAGTTCCGGTTCCGGCTCAAACATTGAGGGCTCTACCGCCGACGCCGCCCGGCGCTCAAATGCGACCTCCGTAAAGCGAAATTCGCGCAGCTCTTTTCCGTAATTGACCGTGAGCGTTTGTTCGACTGGATGAAGATCGTTTCGACGAATAATTAGAGAGGCGCCAATAAAACCGGTCGTGCTACTTTGCCCAGCTTCATAACGAATCGCATAGGTATCTTGATTCTCCTCAACGCGCGCACGATCAGCGCCACCGATTAACGCAACGAAATCCTTGGCGGAGACAGATTGCTGCCAAACGTCTTCGAAGCCTCGTATGTCGGACTGCGATCCAGCACCCCAGCCGGGCTGCCCGTCTGGGGACCCCGCCCCGCGCATTTTCAGGCGAGGTCGCGAGCCGTGATGATAAAGCGTCTGAACCCCATCGTTTCTCCGCCAATCTCCGGCGATTAGACCGTTCTTGTCGTCATACAGCCGACGGGCGACTATGCCGCGTTCGCCGCTCTGCCAGCTTTCGATTCGATGGCGGGCTATCAGATCTCCGCTTGACGACCGCTCTTCCAGTTGCAGCGTTCGATGCAGGACAACGGAAGGCATTGCGGCGATCACTTCTTCCGCTTGATTAGAACGTTGGAGGAGATCCGCCGCCGTGAGTGGCGGAGCTGGTTGCCGCACATCGAGCAGAATCACTGCCGCTATCAGACCAAGAACAACTACCGCCGTAATGGTTGCCGGCTTCAACCAGAAGCTAGAACTCAGAAACCGTTCACGAAAAGCCGATGCCAGTGAAGAGATCGGCTTGTTCAGCTTCTCAATCGACGACGAAAGTCGCAGACGCTTGATTCGCTTTTGTTGCGGCGTGACGGGCGCGGTAATTTCTCCTGACTCGTCCAACCCACGTTCGTTGGCAGCTTCTAGAGCCAATGCCGGATCGTGATAAGTCACATGCAGCGTCGGAAAGGGATTGCTAAATAAAAGCGCCGACTCCAAAGTGCGCGCTTCACTCAAGTTCACGCGCGTTCGCAGTTCCCCTGGACCATTAGGCGGAAGCTCGTCGACATTCATCATCATGAGACGAACGCCCTGCTCACTGAAGACCTCGCAGAAACTGATTCGCTCTTCCGCCGCCACGTTCAAGGTCAACTCGCTTAGCTCTGATCCGATCAATTGCGAGCCAAGCAGATAGCCGTTAACTGAGACACATAATTCCTGCGGCTTGTGTTCGAAGGCTTCGTGAGCTTCTCGCTCCCATTCAGCCAGGCGGCGAACCGCCCCGGCTCGTTTGTCACTTGGGCCGCCGCTGTCGTCGGTTGGGCCGCCGCCCTTTTTGTTGTCTTTGTCCATGGTGTCTGTGGGATAACGCTCGGCCAGTAGAGG
>DASYRR010000153.1:0-11043 GCA_036004125.1 Pyrinomonadaceae bacterium
CCTGCAAAGTGGTCCCTTCGAGCCGTCCGGTAACTGGTACGGACAGTGTGGCCCCATCGGCAGCGCGCAAGACGCCGCCGTTGGCGTTGAGACGGCCCCATTGAGCAGAAAGGGTGAAATTGCGAAAAAACACGGTACCGGCCCCCGGAATGCCCACGGAGCCGGTGGTGTCGCTGGTCCCGCTGCCTCCGGCAGGCATTGTCAGTACGGGCCCATCAACGAAACGTCGACGCAACTCGGCGACGCGGACCTGCTGCGCCCGATCGCGCGCCTCCTCCGCCGTTCGCAGCGTTGCTGCATCGTAGCGCGTCGCTGCCACGGCAACATCCGTCGTCGGTGGCCTGTTGGTTGCGGAGGCGAGCAAGTCGCCAAGGTCCGAGGTGCCACGAATCTGTCGGCGCCATCCCGGCAGGAGATCGTCCAGCAGTACACCGTAGCCGGGTCCGGACGCGGCTTCGAAATCTCCGACGAAGGACTGCTGCGCTTCGCCTCCTGCGAGTGCCGTCGCTGCGGCACGGTGGGCATCCGCGGGCGAATTGGCCCAGGCCGCTATGCCGGTGTAGGAGGCAAGCCCTTCGCGAATCTCGTCGCGCCGTTCGTTGTCCGCCGCGCCGGGAAACCGTCGGCGGCGTTCGCGCCTGAAGGCCAGCGCATCGGCGATAGCCTGGGCCCGGTCGCTCCCCCTCGACTCGACCGCCCGGCAGAGCGCCCGCCATTCGAGCTGTATCCAGACGCGCCCTTCGAGCGTATCGAGATGCTCGTTGAAGCCGTCTTCCGCCATTAACCCCAGCTCGGGCTGAATGCGATGGAACAACCCGTGAAGCAATATTTGCTGGCGCACATCGGCATACTTCTCCGGGAGCATGTACAAGGGCCAGCTGAACCACCGCAACCCGCCCCAGGAAACGGGGCCGTCCACGAAACTCGGAAAGCGGGGTGGCTGCCCCTCCGGCTCCGGCTGGCTTGTGGCACGCGTTCCGGTCGCTTGGTCAACGATCACCATCGGACCACAGAGCGACACACCCCACAGCCGGCCCGCGTCTCGCTGGCAGAGCTTCGTGGCTTCTTCGAAATAGCGCTTGGCGAGCTCTGGTTGGACCTGCGCCTCGGCCGCCGTTGCGGTGCCGAGCAGCGCGAGCAGTGTCAGAGTGTTCAAATGGTAACGAATCTTCATCGCCCTCTCCCTTTTCTCTAACCATCCGTGCAAGCAAGTGGGTCTGCCAATTCTAAGTGGGAGTTTACTTTCGATACAATGCGTTGTTTACAAACCTGTCCTATCCGCAAAATCTCTTGATCCCGTCGGTATCGCGCAAAAAATGGAGCACCAGTCGATTTTCGGTCTCCCGAACGACTATCTGATAACCGAAACGATGAGCCACGGCTCTATGAGTCACAGGAAACCAGGAGGAATCGATGAAATACATCTGTTTGGGATACATCGAGCCAGGAAAATTCGAAGGGATGACCGAGGACGAACGAAACGCAGTATTCGACGAATGCTTTGAGTACAACGACCATCTGCGCGCTAACGGACATCTTGTTGACGAAGTACCTCTTCAGCCTCCGGAGAGCGCATTAACTCTGTACTGGAAAAACGGCAAAGTCGCGACGACCGACGGACCCTATGCGGAAACCAAGGAACAGCTCGGCGGCATTCTCATCCTTGAGGCGCGAGACCTTAATCATGCCATTCAGCTTCTGTCACAGCATCCAGGCGGCATGAAGTATGAACTTGGACCGAATGAGATACGGCCGGTTGCGGATTTGAGCGAAATCATAAAGGAGAGCGAGCAGCGGCGGCTAAAAAATACCTCGCGATGAGGCCGTCCACGAGGGCCGCCACGAGGAAAAGAATGATCAGCATCATCGCCTTGGTGCTGGTAATCGCCAGTCGGCATATCTATACGACGCCGGTGATCACAACGGACCACATGTCATGTTCTTTACAGCGCTCAGGGACGTTAAAGATTGGGGATCTGAGTCCCGTGTTTATTAGCGGTGGTTCTGCTTTTGCTACCTGATGCCGACCAACCCCTGGACAGACTGAATCAACTTCTCCGAGTCGTAGCCAACGCCATCCTTGAAGACCATTTCTACTTTCTCGATGTCGGCGATGTTAGCCGCCGGGTTTCCTTTCACCACCATCAAGTCAGCTTGTTTACCGGGTGCGATTGAACCGATGCGCGCATCTTCACCCAAGAACTTTGCGCCGTTGAACGAGGCGATCTTGATTGCTTCAATTGGAGTGAAACCAGCTTCGACCAACAACTCAACCTGACGTAGATCACCGAAGCCAGCGACTATGCCACCATTACCCGTTGGATCGAGACCGGCAATAAGTAATCCTCCTGCCTGAACAAAAGCACGTTCAAAGTCCATCGCCTTACGTAGTAGCGCAACGTAGTCTCCCGGCGACGAAACACGCGCACGCGCTTGCAAGTAACGCACGCGCGCATCGGTCGACATCACGTTGAGCACCCGCGAGTTTAACAATGCACTTGCAGCACCGATTCCGCTTTGAGTCAAAGGCGCACCCCCAGCTTCGAACACCGGTAGTGTTGACGTGATCGCGACGTTCTTGGCGACGAGAGTGCGGATGGTTTCCTGAACAGGAGCGCTGGTTAGGTCTAGTTGTCGCAAACTGGCGCTCACGCCCTGCGGACATTGATCGGGCTGCTTGTTTGATACAAACTCAGAGTCGGCCATCAGGCCATGTTCAAGATCATCGATGCCTATTTCGGCTGCTTCCTTGTAACCAATCGAGCATAGATGTCCGGTAACTTTTAATCCGCGTTTGTGTGCTTCTTCCACGGCCGCACGCAACTCGTCGCGGGTGATATTCATGTAGGCCTTGAATGAGGTCGCGCCCAGGTCGGCCCAGTAGTTCACCATGCGGCGCGCATCGTTCGCATCGGTGAGTGTATGCATGACCGGTGTGAAGGAACCTTTTCCTTCGAGGTATGGCGCAGTGACATGCATTTTTGGTCCGATCATCCGGCCCGAATCGATCAGCTTCTTGATTTCGAGATCTGTGTAAGGAGCAACGCTTCCGGTCGTGCGAATCGTTGTCACGCCAAGCGCGAGATAAAGGCGAGGAAAACTGCTACCCATGTTTGAGTACATTGGTGGTGAGCCACCCATGGGAAAAAACATGTGATTGTGCATTCCAACTAAACCGGGCATTACCGTGTAGCCAGTTAGATCCATGGTTTGTGCATTAGCCGGCGCCTTTGCAGTTGCGCTCGACTCAACCGATTGAATCTTTCCTTCGCTGATGACAATCGTCTGATCGTCCCGTGGTGCGGTGCCCGTACCGTCGATTACCCGAACGTGTGTAAGCGCGATCAGAGGAGCTTCAGTGCGGATGAACTGTTGACGATCGGGTGCTTGAGCAAAAGATGCGATTGAGATGCTCAAGAGTGCGAGAATGGGGAGTTTGCTTTTCATGGTTTGCGTATTATCCACAGATTGCGCAGATTTCACAGACAGAAAAAAGTAATTGACACTCGAACCACCGACCAATAAGCTACAGTTGCTTGCCCAGCTAACCGCTACCTCAAACAGAAGGAATTAAAAATCGAATATGCGAACTGAAACCCCTCATTCAATTCGGCGACACCCAATACATTGGTTTTGTGTGATCGTGTTCAGCGTGCTTTTTCTGTGCTCATTCCAGGCCACTGCGAAGAAACCTCGAAAGCAAGCGTCACCGTCACCTTTGCCAGCGGCGGAATTCCCCGGAGGTGAGGAGGTGAAGTGGCAAGTGGGACCCTCAGTCGGAAACCTGGGAGACACCGCCGAGGTGCGATTACCTGAAGGGTATGTCTTTGCTGGCGCCAAAGATACTCGTCTGCTGATGGAAGCGATGCACAATCCTGAGACTGGACAGGAACTGGGGTTTGTTGCTCCTCCGTCAAAGGAATGGTTCGTAGTATTTGAATACGACGATGCCGGATATGTACGAGACGACGAGAAGAGTTCGTTAGATGCCGACGCTATGTTGAAGTCGATAAGAGAGGGTAATGAACACGGAAACCAGGCGAGAGCCAGGAGAGGTTGGCCAGCATTTAATGTTGTGGGGTGGGAGCAACCGCCACGCTACAACGACCAAACTCACAATCTCGAATGGGCGATACGTGGCGAAAGCGCCGGATCGCCTGTGGTTAACTACGAAACGCGTTTGCTTGGTCGAGGCGGAGTGATGAAGGCAACGCTGGTGGTTGATCCTGCCGTGCTTTCGACAGTCATGCCGGATTTCAAGAACGTGATCGCTGCTTTCGGCTTCAAAGACGGTCAAAAATATTCGCAGTTTACAAAAGGCGACAAAGTTGCGGCTTATGGTTTGTCGGCACTGATTGTTGGCGGCGCGGCTGCAGTGGCCGTGAAGAGTGGCGCGTTCAAGTGGTTATGGAAACTCATTGTCGTTGGAGTCATCGGTCTCTCAGGATTCATTAAGAAACTGTTCTCACGCAGAAAGACTGCATAACCCTTGGAGTTGAGCGATGGCCAAACGCTGTTCATCGTTCTCGTTCTCATCTATCTCTCTGAGTGCGTTCTTTGGGTAAGAAAACAGTCAGTCGGTTTTCTCTCTCCCTGGTGCCGTCGTGTTCGCATTTCCACAGCTTTATTTGGAAATGCGACCGGCGGCCTATTGTTTGTAAATCCTCTCCCTCCTCTGGGAAGTGTGTTTCTTTCTCATCTTTCGCCTCTTTCCATTTCTCCAGCCGGAATCTGCGCTCTGAATGTGCAGGCATTGCCGGGAGTAGGACGGCTTGTTCAGTCTGAACGCTGTTTACAGTTTGACCGTATCGCACAAGCCAGCACAGACAGTGCCTACTTGCTTGTAAATGATGAGCGTTTCGTAAAGTGTGCCACCCCAACTCAAGCAGGGGAGTTAGCCGAACTAATCAACCAAACTGCCAAAGCATCGTCTTCAAGCGATCGCGAGCGGATTCTGCGCACTTACAACAGCATGAAGTTTGCTGAGGACGAGGCTCGCAAAGTGTTGCTCGAATCTGTAAGCACGCTCTTTGAGATTAGATTGTTAGGTTCGATCTTTTTTGTTTTTCTTTTTGTCGTAGCGCCGGCTCTGATGAGTGTCTACGGACTGCTGCGACTCTTTATTCCAGTAGCTGTTGTGACTTTTGTTTTTGCGATTCAGATTGCGGTGATGTTTCATCGAGGTCGCAAGTTGCTATTTAAAGGAGAGGCGCGCTGGGACCAGCTCATCATAATGATCCTCTGTCCGCCGGCTGCAATTCGAGCTGCCGACCTGTTGACGCGAGAGCTGTTGTCAAACTACAACCCGATTGTCGTGGCGCATTTGTTGGCAGGCACGAAAGCTCACCAATTTATCCGGTCGTTTATTCTCGACTTGCAGCATCCACTCAAACATGAGTCCAGCAATGAAACCGCAGCTGAAATCATTGAATGGAGCGTCGCCGATCAATTGAGGCAGTGCGTTTGGTATGTCGAGCACAAGAAAAGCCTCAAGGGTCTCCTGGCGCCTCTAAAAGCAACTGGAGACTTTAATTCCTATTGCCCACGCTGTGAGTGTCAATTCACGTTCGGAGAAAGCGAGTGTCCTGATTGTCCGGGCGTTGAACTGGTTGTGGTGGCGAGTAAGTAAGATTGAGCGATTACTATGACTCTCGCGTTCGTACTGACGATTGCTGTCGTTCTTGCGCTGTGGTTCTTCTTTTTCCGGGAGGTGCGCCGGCCCCCTGGACCAATGGAGTGGGGCCGGACGCCGAAGTGGGCGAAAAGGATTCGAGTCACACTGGCGGCCATTCCAGTGATAATCGGTTGCCTGGTGTTTTATGGATTCTTTATTGAACCTGGCTTTCTCTTTGTTCGACACGAAACAATTAAGATTAATAACTGGCCGAAGGAACTAAGAGGTCTCAAGATAGCGGTGCTGTCAGACATTCATGCTGGGGGATGGTTTGTCGACGAAAAGAAACTCAGGTTGATTGTCGAACGAACGAACCAACTGGAACCGGATTTGATCGTGATACTTGGTGACTATATGGTCGGCGAAAGTTGGATGAGTCACCGTATGTTGCCGGAACAGTTTGGGGCAATCCTCAAAGACTTTCGTGCTCCGCTGGGTGTGTATTCAGTTCTGGGTAATCACGATTGGTGGTGGGACGGCAATCAGGTACGACGAGGTCTGGAGGCGAATGGGATTAGGGTCCTGGACGATGAAGTGACGGAATTGAACGTGCGAGGTACGACACTGTGGCTTGCCGGTCTCGCCGATCTCTGGACGCGCCCGCAACACATCAAAGGGACCATCGATAAGATTCCTCCGGACCGCACAATCATTGCCTTAACCCATAATCCTGATATCTTTCCTCGACTACCTGAACGTGTGCCGCTGTTGTTAGCCGGACACACTCACGGTGGGCAAGTACAGCTCCCGTTCATTGGCAGTATTATTGAACCGTCCGAGTACGGCCAACGTTACGTCGAAGGCCATGTCTTCGAAAACAACCATCATCTCTTCGTGACCACGGGAATTGGGACCAGCATCATGCCCGTGCGGTTTGGAGTCCCGCCAGAGATAGTCTTGGTGACTGTGACATCTCAGTAATGACCGTCAGAATCATTTTGCTCTCTGGCTTTGCCTCAAAAGTGTCTTTACACTGCTGCTAACGCCGAAAGAAGTAGAATCCATCGCCTACAACTTTTTGAGTCAAACCTTAGCTCAGTCTAGAATCCATTTGCTGATATATGTGACTAGAGTGACAATTCCCAAGTCTGTTCCACCAAGTCATGGCCGAAACTGTGATGTGGACCTTCATGAACCAACTTAAAGCCGGCTCTTGAATATATGTGTCGCGCCGCATGGAGAACATCGTTTGTCCATAACGTAATCTTGCGATAGCCAGCTTGACGAGCGAACTTGATGCATTCATCCACGAGCCGCGCGCCAATCCCCAGACCCCGCGCACTCGGTTCAACGAGCAGCAGTCGTAACTGGCCAACGGTCTTCGAACGTTGAACGAGAAATACCGACCCAACAATCTCACCCTCCTTTTCGGCAATCCAACAACGTTCCCGCTTAGGGTCATGACTGCGAATGAACTTTGCCACGATCTCAGCCACCAGACCCTCAAACTGCTCATCCCATTTATACTCCTGAGCGTAGAGCGCGCCGTGTCGATGAATGATCCATCCCATATCTCCATTCTGATAAGGCCTTATGATGTAAGGGACTTTGCTCTCAGATTTGGGACCCAGCAGTCTTTCGATCGTGTTCATTGCAGCAATCAACTGGCTCTGATCTGTCGGCGAAAGCTTACTTAATACGTCCGCCATCTCATTCTGCGAACGAGCATTTAGGGGCGCAAAGGTTCGCTGGCCTTTTTTCGTGAGAGACAAATGAGTTCGTCGGTTGTCTGAGGCTGAAGGTCGGCGGGCGATCAGACCCTGTTTGGAGAAAGACCTCAATATACGACTCAAATAGCCGGCGTCTAAAGCCAAATCCTTTGCGAGTTCGCTCGCCGTCGGGTCTTTACGTTGGAAAAGTTCATAGAGAACGCGGACTTCGGCCAGCGAAAAGGGACTCTTGAGGAGACCTTCTCGCAACGCGCCAATCTTTTGGGTGTAAAAACGATTGAAGCGCCGCACAGCTTCTACCTGCAGACTCGTTGCTGACATCACAATGACTTTTTTTCGTTTTAAAGTCGAGAGAACATTGACATTGTCAACTTAATGGTTGTCTGAGTCAAGCGTTCGAAAAAAAAAGGTACTGGTTCGGTTTGGAATACCACCAACGGAGAGGCTGTGAAAAAAAAGTTAGACACCACCGGCTGAAGCCGGTGGTGTCTCGAAAAGGCAAAGTTCCCGGGAGTAGGTTGAAATTGAAACTCCATGCGGCTGAAGCCGGTGGTGTCTGAGTGTCTTGCACATTTGTGCTACCAATTCGTTATCGCGTTGTGGTACCGATCTCCGGACCAGAAAACTACGGCCCGGTCCGGATTCTTGGCTGGACATTGCAATCAACTGAGAAATTCACTCGTTCCGATCTCTTCGTACCATCCTCCAGCATCACCTCGAGTATCATCCACCCTTGATACACCGGAATCTTCACCGCTCCACCAGGAGCCTTAAAACCACCTCCCGGATCTCTTACCGGCGCTTCGATGAAACGTCGACCATATACCGGCCTAGGTGTTCCTCGTTCAATTGATACAGGTTGCCACTCAGTTTTGTAGTTGTTATTACCAACGAATCTTGTCTTCGTATTGAAAGTAGCGAATTGACTCTTTTCGCCAGCTGTAATTCTTCCTTTGAAGTTTACATAGACAGGACATTGGCGACCTTGTGTTTGGGGTGGATCGGCTAATAACGTAACCGACTCGATTGGCGGATCAATGTCTAAGTGTCGGCCTGGACGCGTCGGTGGCGGCTTGGTGGCTGATTTTGTCGGCATGCAGCGGACTATAGCGGGATAGTAGGACGTACCCTTAACTGCGACGTCTTGATCGTGAAACGCATCTGTTCGGTCGCAAAGGACACCAATCTCGGCCGTATAGGCGCGCGCAAATTCGATATTGAAACCAGTCTGAAGTAGGCGAGTGCGCTCTGAATCGGTGTTGGCTCGCTTTAGTTCTGCATTGCAAACGTCGACCGGAGAACGGTTGTTGTCGAGGATGGGCATGATGAAAGGCACGCTGAAGCTGTGGTATTCCCAGTCTGCTCCATGATTAGGACCAATGCTTCGATGATCGCTATTCGCTCTAAAGTCAGGGTCACGCTGTTTAGTCTTTCCAATAATGGAGATGTCCGCGCTTAACGTACGAAACTTTTCTGCACACGTACCGCGCACCCTCACCGAAAAATTCATATCACCTGCCGCGCCTTGTTTGATATCTACGGTGTCGTAGACGTCACGGTTCTTAACTGCCTTAACGAGGATCACTGGCGGCTGAAACGTTCCCGCTTTGTAAGCACCAGGTTCGATGAGGAAATCAGGCCGTTGTGCATTCGCGGCCAGGAGCAGCGAAAGCAGTGAGAACGTCAGTGCCAGGCTGACTAGTAGCCTTCGAACAGGGATGTGTTTGATTCCTTGTAGTGGCATAAGACCTCCGACTTGCTTAATGATTGTGGTTAACTTCGTTGTTGTTCTCATCGGATTCGGCCACGATTCCGGTTGCGTCCGCATTGAGTTTGAAGGTGGTAGCTGCGAGGGAAATGTTGAGTGGCAGGATGCCCTTTGTATCAACGACGAGCCAAACAGTTTTGCCAGGTGCGAGTGTTGGAATGGGGACGTGTGTTTGCCTGCCGGCTGCAGTACCGTTGATTTTCCGGATGGTTAGAATCAGGCGGCATTCTACCGAAGTGGCGTTACCCTGATTCAAAACCTGCACTCGCACTGCTTTGTCATTGGTAGGCGGAAACAGGAACTGCTTGATCATCAAATCGGGCTGACCGATGTTCGTAATTTTTTTGTTTGTCTGGTTCGGGTCAACTGCGACTCCGGTAATGCGACCGGTTACCACCTGGTTGTCGGACCTGGACTGAGATTCCTTCTCCCTCTTCGTTGCGATTTCACGCGTCCCGTCTTTTGAGGCGTTACCAACCACGTCAACGTCGCGCAGTACTTCCAGTTCCCG
Source organism: Pyrinomonadaceae bacterium (assembly GCA_036004125.1). Lineage (GTDB taxonomy): Bacteria > Acidobacteriota > Blastocatellia > Pyrinomonadales > Pyrinomonadaceae > PSRF01. Next base: position 9,624 of record DASYRR010000153.1, read on the forward strand.
AATCCCAGTCTGCGTTTGGGTTCTTGCATACTCGCGTCGCAATCCTTTGAGGGCATCCGCTAATTGCCGCCAGAGCGCCTCATCATCGCCAGGAACGTTCATGCCTTGTGCGCGAAGACTTCCGACTGGGTCGGAAAGAAAATCGCGAATCGAAATCGTTCCGTCCCCATTCGAATTACCGACGACTGGTATCCACCCTTTGGGCATCTGAAGCCGCACAACCTCGTTTTTGAGAATTGCTGGATTTACCGTCGGTATCCGTGCCGCTGGAAGTTTAGGGTTGGACAACCTACGAAGCGCGACAGTCAGCGACCTCCAATGACGTTCGGAAGCCGCCGGCACGGCAAACCCGTTGTGCTGGAGCGTTTCAACCGGGTCGGCCAGAAAGTTCGAAGCGTTAGGTACGTAAGCATTAATGGTGCCATCGGTAAGCGTTATCGTGTAGTAAATCGTTTCGCGACGAGGTTGCGGTGAAGCCGCAGCCGTCGGGGTTGGCTGCGGTTTTGCAGCTCTGACCTGACCAACCGCTTGCAAACCACACACGCAAGTTAAGAGAGAGACGATGAGCAGGTTAGACATTTTAATTTCTTCTCCTGTCAGTACTACTACGCGATACCCTTTGGTCCAACGCACTTCCAATCGTGATGACGCTTAGTGAGCGATCAACCACTCCTGCTGAGATTCGCTGGCTACCACTCAAAGGAGCGCGACGTTCAGCATTCTCTCCGACAGCCCGTCTATTCTTCCGGCGCCGACGAGCAGCCAGAACAAGTTTTTACTTCTCTTATCCTCTGGATAGCTGGAAGCAATAGCGCGGTCGTTCGACCAGTGCTGTTATCCACAAGTTCGAGAGTAACGGAGACCGAATCGGAAATGGTGGGGTCAAATTTGAGAAAAATATTCGCAGCCATTTGGACGCGACCAGTGCCGGGTTCGCCCGTCAACGACAGCGCACTGCGAGGCAAATCGAAAGAGCGAAACTCCGCCGACGGGATGACCAGTTCGCCGCTCTCCGCGATCAGATTGCCGCTTGCGTCGTCAATGAAGATGTGCGCGCGGAACAATCCGCCCCCTCCGCCTCGGCTTGGATGCGCCACGCTCGCGCGGAGCGTCTGTCCGTTGGCCAGACCGAGCAGGCTCGGCTGTACCTGATAGTCGTCGCTTGAACTAGTAACGTCGATGTCCTTGCGTAGCTGTGTTCTTACCAGCGTCTGGCCAGTGAGGTTATCAATGAGTTCGACCACGCCGTGGACGTCACTGTATACGACGCGGACGCCCCCCGGGGGAAATCGCCGCTGGATTTCGACGCGCAATTGCAAACTGCCTGAGCCCACCTCGCCCGCTAACGGCAGGTCGGTGCGATCGAAGTTGAAAGAGTGAAACTCGCCTGGAGCGAGCGTGATCTCGTCGCTCCGCGCAA
>DASYRR010000154.1:0-39535 GCA_036004125.1 Pyrinomonadaceae bacterium
TTGTTTGAGTTCGTTATCCATTTGTTGTTGCACCTGTGGATCCGTGAACTCAAGTCGAGTTTTCGAATCGCCTCCGTAAGGCGTTGGCTCGCCGAGATAGTCGAAACCCGTCCAAACAAATTCGCCACCTACATAAGGAAATCTGTCTTGCGCCTCAAACTCGGTATCCGGCGGAACGGCCCAACGCGGCGCGTAGAGATCGTATGAGCTAACCTGAAAATCTGCGCGACCTTTGCTTTTATCAGGATCTACCGGAAAGAAGTATTCGCCGCGTGAACTAACCGTGGAGGCCGTTTCATTGCCAAACAAAGGCATTGACGGATTCGCTTCCCGAAACTTGCCGTAGTCGCCGTATTGATAGTTGTAGCCAAAGACATCAACGGTCTTCTGAAATCCGTTGTACCCAGAGTTGCGATTATTGGCAGCCGCGGTCGATGGCCGAGTCGGATCTTCTTCGTGAACAATCTTCGTTAACGAAGCAGCGAGAGCATGACCTTCTGCGTTACCCTGTTCTCCGATTTCATTGCCAATGCTCCAGAGAATGACGGACGCGTGATTTCGATCACGACGAATCTGTGCTCGCAGATCCTTCTCATGCCAATCATCGAAGATGAGGTGGTAGTCGTTTTTCTTCTTACCTCGTCGCCACGCATCAAAGGCCTCATCCATCACGACAAAACCCATTCGATCACACAAATCGAGAAGTTCTGGAGCCGGCGGATTATGACTCGTGCGAATGGCATTGACGCCCATCTCTCTCAGAATCTCGAGCTGACGCTCGAGTGCGCGAATGTTGATGGCCGACCCCAAAGCACCGAGATCGTGGTGATTACAAACACCTTTTAGATAGACATGTTGGCCATTGAGATAGAAACCTCGTTTCTCGTCGAACTTGATTGTGCGGATGCCAAAAAAGGTTTCATACTCGTCAACCACCTTTCCGCCCTGCTCTATCACAGTGACGGCGACGTATCGTCTCGGTGACTGCAGATCCCACAACTTTGGTCGCCGTACATTTGCGCTTAACAACGCAACCTGATTGCTGTTTGCAGGAACCTGGACGCTGGTTGAAGCAGTCGCAATCACCGCCGGCAATCGATGTCCACTTAAATCGAGTTCGTAAATGCGAGTCTTGACCGTTGCAGACGAACTTGAAGCGAAATCATTGTTGAGCGTCACTTTTAGATCAACGGTTGCGTGATCGTTGGTAACGTCTGGCGTCGTTATGTAAGTTCCCCAGTGTCCCACATGAAGAGGTGCCGTCTTCACCAGCCACACGTTTCGATAGAGTCCGCCACCTGGATACCAGCGCGATGATTCGGGCGGGTTGTCCAAACGAATAGCGATAACATTCTCATTCCCAAATCTAACGTACGGCGTGAGGTCGAGTTCATACGAGGCGTAACCGTAGGGCCAGCCGCCAACAAATTCACCGTTTAGCCAAACGGTTGAATAAGCCATTGCACCATCGATCTGCAGATAGAACCGTCTGTTCTTTTCATTTGAACCTACGGTGAAATGCTTCCTGTACCAGCCAACGCCAAACCAGGGAAGCTTTCCAGTCTCACCCGGGTAGTCCTGATTAAATGGTCCTTCTATACCCCAATCATGCGGAAGGTTTAGTTTTCGCCAGTCAGTGTCGTTGTAAGAAGCGCTCGTATAAACAACGTCGCCCCCGATTTGTGTTTGTGGTCGAACCCGCTTGACGCCATCGCGCACAAACTCATTACCTGTCGCTCGAACCCAATCTTTGATCTTTTCGTAGCTAAGTTTGTCGCCTGCGCCTTCAGGATCGCCCTTTTGAAACAGCCACGATTCGTTGAACGAAATTCGTTGGCGAGTTTGAGCATTCGAGCTCGACGCAACCACGAGCGTAATCACAAGCAGTACAAGCGAGCATTTCATCAGTGTCATCTCAGGTTACCTTTAGTAGCTACTCTATTATTTTCACGTACGTCTGTGCTGGGACCCCAGGCGTCCTCGCCTGCTGGTTGGCATCCTAGCCCGATCGATCTTAACAACGGACCTGAATTTCTTCCGAAGATGCTTTGATGGCAACCAGCAGGCGAGGACGCCTGCGGTCCCAGTACCGTGGTTCCCTTTCGAATTGAAGTACTACTAAAGGGAGTCAATTGGTTCACCCGCGCTAACGTGCCAGTGAAGATGTTTCGAGTCCTGGTAGTCTCCGAGATTCGTCAGCACACGACATGCACCTTGTTCAGTCACAACCTGCTTAGCCACCTCGCGAACAACTTCTATCAACTCGAGTAACAATGAAGTGTCGCTAGCCTCCAACGTTAGTAACGAGCTGACATGTCGCTTGGGTATTACGACAACATGCACTGGCCAGAATGGCCGCGTATGGTGATATGCAAGCACATTGTCGGTTTCGGCAACGACCTTGACCTCAGTCTTTCCACTAAGCACTTCGTCACAATAGAAGTCGTCCGTCATTTCGAATATTTTTCCGCACCGAGAAAATGTAGCGATACGTAAGGCTCGTCACCGACAACCCAGCTATCGTGCGGCGTCGGCGGAACGTAGAACAACGCTCCCGGCAACAGATCGACTTCAGCATAATGGACCGACACGTTGTCGCCTCCGTTAAGGTATAGTGCGAGTGTTCGCGGATAATAGTCTGACTATGACCTGCGCGTAAACCAGGTTGCGACGCGAAAAGTCTATCGAATATTTTGGAACCACTGGCAGAGTTGTTGGTGTATGCAAACTGATATTCTCTCCCGCCGTTTCAAAGACTCAGTCAAATCGCAGTTGGCAAAGTCCAAGCGCCCCTTTGGAGTGCGGGAACCAGTACTGCTTTGGCACTGCGAACCTCGTCAACTACGACGCACTGTACCAAAGCGGTAACAGGTTGCCGCACTCCAAAGAGGCGCATAATTGGAGAAACTAAAGCACGGCCAGAAAGGAAAACGTTAACATGCATCTCGCGCGAGTGGGTTTGATCTCAATGCTATTTTTGTTGGCGGGTGGAGTTTGCCTCGCACAACGCCCGGGTCCGGAGTTTTGGCGGAAGTTGACCTGCGAACCATATGAGCCAAGAACGAAGCTGGAAGAGCTGGAAATGAAAACGTCAACCCTCGTGATTCGTGGATTCACACGAATTACAACGGTTGAGGTCCAGGGTATACGAATCGATGCTGTTGAGATGAGAGCTGCGGGTGGCTCGCTCCGAGCAAAAGGTATCATAATCGCACTACCTGAAACGCCTGATCGCCCTGCCGATAATCGCGCGTTTGTTGACTATGAGGACATGGATTCTTTACTCAGTGCAATCGACTCACTGTCAAAGGTCGACGAAACCATTACGAAGTTAGCGGGTTTCGAAGCCCACTATCGCACCCAAGGCGATCTCGAACTGAGAGTCTTTCGCCAAACGCGCAGTGGTACGGCGATTACCATTCAAACGGGAATCTGCAACCGGGCTACAGAAACGTTAACACTTGATGAATTGGCAAAAGTGAGAGCAATGATTCAGGAAGCCAAGGGTCGGCTGGAGGAGTTGCGGTAACGTTGTCCGATATGCTTTAGCTTGTCGTTACCTCAGCCAAGAAGTCGGCCACAGGTAACAGGGTTGAAACGGATAAAAGATTTCTTCTTTAAGATCCGTGTTATCCCTGTTTACCTGTGGCCGACTTCTTGGCGCTGAGGTAACGACAAGCTAAAGCATATCGGACATCAATCCACAACCCTGATTCTCGTCTCCGCTCCATTCGTTCGAATCTCAGGAACGTACATCGCGTGTCCCAACACCGGCAGCGCGTGAAATGCCCCTGGCGCTTCAGCCCGCATTTCGTAGCTCAACTGCCAAACTCCCTCTGGCAAATGATCGATGAACATCGCAACCTTGCGATCACGCAACTCCTGATAGACCCAACGAGTACGTCCGGTAAAATCAGCTGCTGACTTGAAATTCATCAGCGATGTGTTTTTGTCAGTTAGCGCCCCAGACTTCAACTCGCGAACGTAAACATTATCGCCGCTGCGAAGCTGAACAGCTTCCAAACCCGCAGGTTTCAAATCCTCGAACAACAAGTATTCATAGTTGTTCTTCGCTTCGACAGTAAGCACCACTTCAACACGGTCGCCGCTCTTCACGGTCTCCCCATCATTTAACGGCACCCGCTCAGACACAAATCCCTTGAGCAGCGTTGGGTGATTGAGGAGCTTAAAATACTGGCGACGGACAAAGATTTCGTTGCCAGCCGGTGTCAACGGTTCCTCGAGACTAAAAAACTCAGCCTGAGCCGAGAAATAGATTGGGCCCGCTCCGCTCTTTCTTTGAATCGTTATTTCGTTCTGACCGTCCCTGAGCAGTTCGCGCGGAATGGCGAATTTGCTCGGAGCACTCAACGCATCTTCTGCCGTCACTTGTTTCGTCGCGATGGTCGTTCCGTTAACCATCAACTGGTAACTCATGGATGGTTGAATCTCACCACTCGTTCGCAAGTACTCATTCATTGTGAGCACAACAATCGCGGTGTCCCGGGTGTTGCTCCATTGAGCTCCGCGTCGATTTTTTATCAGCCAGTTCGTGACCGGCTCAACGAGTTTATTCTTGGGATCAATAGCCAGCAGGGCTCGGAGCGCAAACGCTGTTGCCTCTACTCCGCCATCCGACCAGCGCCAAAAGATTCCGTCTTCACCCCAGTGAGCCGTGCCGATTACCGAAGGATCGGACGATTGTGCACCACTCTGAACGATGGAAGTGTCAGGCTGCGAATCCAGCTTCACTCCATTTTGTAAATTGTCGATTAGCGTTTTTGCGCGATCGTGATAGCCAAAGTTGTCCGCAGCAAGCGCGACCAAAGCGCGTGTATAAGCATTTAGCTTGTCTCGATTGTTCCAGAGATTCTCAAACGCAACGTTTTGAAACTTCTCAACTTCAGCCTTCTTCCTGGCCGCGTGGTACTCCGCCAGAGCATGCAGCATCCACGCCTGCGAATCGTAATTCTTTTCTTCCTCAACCAATTCCTTGTCGAGGAAACCGGCGGCTCGGTCTACAACGTCTGAGCGGATGTCAATTCCTGCCTCATGCGCGAGCGTCATTCCCCAAACGACATACGCCGTCATGAAGTGATCACTCTCGCCTTGTTTCCACCATCCCCAACCTCCATCTGAGTGCTGGAAGTCGTACAAACGCTCCAGTCCTGCTTTCGTCATCGCGTTGAGTTCTTTTAGATCGTGACTGCCTTTGGGGTGAGTTGCACCGGCCGTAGATTTTTCGATGCCGCCAAAGACTTTGTTCATCGCGGTCTCGGGTTTCATTCCCAGGTCACGAAGAGTCTTAGCGGTAATTACCGCCGGGAGAAATCGACTCATCGTTTGTTCGGTACAGCCGTATGGGTAGTCGATCAGATAGGGCAGCGCGTCGAGCATGGTCGTTGCCATACTTGGTGCTACTTGAACCGTTAGATTAGTCGAGTCAGCACGCCGTTCCTTCGGGATGTCGAGTTTGATAGCGACACTGTCGCCCCGCATCTTGCCGGATCGGGAAATAAATTTCTCAATGCCGTGTTCGTAGATCGTGAACGACTTTTCCATCGCGTCGGCATACTGCTCGGCTCGTGCTTCAACTTTTAGTTTGGCTTCACTTGCATGAGTCACATTCACAAGCCAATCGACCCTGGTTTCACTGTTTGCCTTCACGTCGACGGGTCCCTGTTCGCCCTTCATTGGCTTACCGTCGACAATGAGACCAGTGACAGTCAAACCTTCGGTAGTTAATGCGGGTGCAACGTGCATCGACTTATCAGTGTTGTTATTGATAACGGCGGAAACGGTGACCTGATCGCCCACGACAAAGAACCGCGGTGCTTGAAGGCGCACTATTAAGGGCTGCTTTGTTCGCGTCGATTCACTCCCGATGCCAAATTGATTTCCGGCAGTAACAACGCGAGCTGTCGCGGACCAGGTTGTCAGTGAATCGGGATATTTAACCTTGACCGTGGCGTGACCATCTGCATCTGTCTTCAGATCGGGTTGCCACAATATCGTAGAGCGAAAATCGGTTCGAACCTGGACCGCCGGCTCTTCCGGAACCTCTTTCAACTTACCCGCCGCTCCTGCGAGGCCCCTTTTCGTCTTTTCACCATCCCTCAATCCCATCACTCGCAGTTCCGACACGGCATCTAATTCTGCACTCACTGAGCCAGTCGTTGGCGATTGCAGCGTGCCGGACGGTCGTGCCGCATAGTCAGCGGAACCCAGATCCTTGCGATTAACGCTACCGAATTGATTGAATCGCTCGTTCTCCTCACCAACCTCCTTGCGGTCGCGCAATTGGCCTTGTCCAACATCAACAAATCGAGCATACGCTTTCTGATTAAACGTGCTCTGCGTTTGAACATTCTGACCACGCTTGGTGCCGTAATAGAACTGGCGTGGATCTCCGGCGTAATCTGACTGGATGTAATTCACAGACTGATCGATCAAACCCAAAGCGACTTCGGCAGCAACTGGTCGACCATTCGCATCTGTTGTTGTGATCGCGAGCGTCCCTTCCTCGCGCGGTTGGTACTGTTCACGATCGGCTTTCACTGCGACGGTTAGAAACTGCTGAACCGGCGGAACGACCACTTGCTTCGAATCAACAAACAAGTTCCCGTCACTAACCATTGCTGCCTGCAGGAAAATATTCGGTACGTGCTTCTCCTCAATCGGAACCTCGATCAGTTTTGCATTGCCCGTAACGTGAATTACGCGATAGCTATAAAGATCATCAGCCTCAATGCTAAACAGTACATACCTATCGCTGTCCTCAACGTTGATCATGACGGGAGCTGTTTGCCCAACACGGAATGTATCTTTGTCGACAACAATCTCGACACCCTGGTGCCGATAGCCCAGATCGGTCGTGGCGTTGGTAGCGACGAAGACGGAGGTTTCAGCCTTAATGGGCGGCAAGAAACGATCCCGCTTTAGATCAACACCTTGACTGCTTTGCCAGGAGACCCGGTAATACCCTTCGCGGTCGGGCACAAAATTCAGCTGACCATTACCTTCGTTATCAGTTTTGACGGTCATGGTCGCAATGTCGTCGTGTTGATAACCGCGAAACTTCAATTGCCACTGCCGGCGTCCCTGAGTAACAAGTGGCGGAAATACAACACTCTTTTGCTGCAAAGCACGTAGTTCGTCGCCTTTTATCTCGCGACCCGAAGGATCGACCCAGATCTCCCACCAGTAATCACGCGTCACTTTTACAGTGCCTTCAGTTGCAACCGGCTGTTCGTTTGCATCGAGCGCTTTGATATCAACAGTTACGGTGTCTTTCGGTCGATAAATGTTTTGCTGAGGTCGTGGGTGAACGTAATAGCGCTGGCGAGTGACACGCACGTTATCGCTTGAAACAATCTCCCGCCGTGACGAATCAGTAACGCGCGCTTCTATTCGATACTCAAAGTCCTGACCATAGTTTTCGCGCGGTGTATCGAAGGTGAGTTTCGCTTTGCCGGTCGCGTCTGTTTTTATGGTCTCCCGTTTGACCACCTGACCTGAGCCGTAATAGGCACGACGTCGCTGTTCGAAGTCGTCGTAGTACCAGCCATAGTCTCGATATGGATACCAGTAGTGATAGAAAGGATTCTGGTAAACAACCACTTCCACGGACGCATTGCTTACAGGCCCGCCGAAGTAGTAATCAGCCTGGATGTTGACTTCAACCTGCTCACCAAGACGAAAAGCTTTTTTCTTGCCGTCCTGCTCCGGTGTTTTTACTTCAACTTTGAATTCGGGGAGTTTGTACTCTTCCAAACGGAACAATTTCGCGCTGCCAATGCCGTTGTGACGGCCGTTATCCCAAAAATGGATGTTGTATTCACCCAACGGCAATTGCTCACCGAGTGCGAATGAACCCCATGAACTACCGAATGCATTGAGCGTAGCTTTACCTTCAGTGAGTTTTGTCCCGCGTGGATCGTCAATCTGATATTCAATTGTCTGATTCGCGGGTGTGGAGTAAACGCCATTCGCAAAATGCCTGGCGATAAACTTCCACTGCAAAGTCTCCTTGGGCCGATAAGCCGGACGATCTGTGAAGGCGTAGATACGCCACGCCTGGCCCTGACTCGTTGCGTATGAATAGCCGCCGGCGAAGGCTTGCCGATCGGCGCTCCCAGCCGTGACGAACAGATTGCCGCCACCACCTTCGGATCTGAGCGCAAACTGAGCGAGGCCGTCCGCATTTGTAACTTGTCGCAACCGTCGCCAGCGCCCTTTTCCGTTTAAGTAATAACTCTCCCACAACGCTACGTTTGAGTTAGCGATAGGCGCGCCAGTCAGAGCATTTGAGAAATAAGCCAACGCCTGCTTGCCGGCGGATTTCAAAACCAGGGCGACATCTGTGACTAGAAGTAAATCGCGTACGGCAAGTGATCCACTCTTTGCCTCAAGGACATAGGCGCCAAGCGGCAGCTTAGCATCGATACGTTCGGCGTGACTGTAGGGTTTGTGATCGTTTTGGTCGTTGACTTCCTTGCGCCATGATTTGACTGTGGGACGCCCGGCGATTTGAACCTTCTGAATCCAGGCTCCGTCTTCCAGGTCACCTTCGTCGTCGTCCGAAGTGGTGCGAAAACGGACGTCTCGAGTTAAATCGATTTTGTATAAGGCTAAGTCAACCTGTCTGAGGTTGCGAGCATTCAAAACAAACTGCAGCTCTGACGCGGGCAGGAAAATATTCGAGACTCCGATTGAAAGAGTTGGATCAGTAATTTGCTTTATCTGCTGTAAAGCCTGGTCGTAGTAGCGCGACTCGCCTTTGGAGAACTCCTTCGTTATTCGTTGGAAAAGTTCGAGCGCTTTGACATAGTCAGGCTCCTGTCGCCATCCACCATCGGCCATCTGGCGTATCGAACCATTGCTATTCATCCATTCTGCATAGTAATAAAGTGCGTCGTCATACCATTCGGTTTGTCTTCCAGGTTTGAGGGCATCCTCAAATTGGTCCGGTACACGCTGTCGGGATTCCCAATCGCCACCGGCATAACGCATCGTCATGGCGATCAGAAAATTCAGCTGAGCTTTCTGATTCTCGCTGATACTAATCTTGAGCGCGTTTTCGAGAATATTGAGCGGTATGTAGTTGCCGTAATAGGTGTAGTAGTAATACTGGTCGTGTCCTGGTGGTTCCGCGGCTTTGAAAACTATCTTGAGATAACGATCGCGCGCTAAGTCGAGTTGGCGTTGACCGGCCCACCAATCCAAACATTGCTGATAGTGTGGCCACGCGCCTCCCCAGTTCATCTGATTGCGCCGCGTCCAGAATAAGTCGCCGAGGGATTCATGTGCCTCAGCCCAAACAAAATCGCGATCGGCTTCGCCATCGGATACTCGAATCAACTCCTCCAGTTGTTTCTGAGCCTGCTCAAACTTCGTGGTGTCGGACGTTTCAGTAGCGGCCTGAGAACGCCACTGAGTGTCTGCTAACCGAAACTCCACCCAACGCAAGTCAGGTGGAGCTAATTTGCTCTTATCCACCTGCGAGTAGATCTCATTTGCTCTAGCGTACGAGCCCTGACCGTACTGGGCTTCGCCGTCAGTCTTGAGCCGGGAATAGTCAGACTGCTGCATGACCGCATGGAGGAGGAAGATCGAGAAAGCTGCTATGGAAATAATTGTCTTCATATCGGGTCAACCGTTCATCAGGATAATAGTCTTACACGCCTATCGCGTGGATTTGTGGCAACGTTTAGGTACACGAAACGGGGAGACGCCGTGAAAACTGCCAGTTGATGAACGATGAGAATGGCTGAGACTTGCAAGGAGCGAGGAGCAGGAGGCAGTGGCGGTGCGGCACAGAACTGCAAAAACGGGCGCCTCCTTGGAGTGCGGTAACCTGTTACCGCTTTGTCACAGGGCGCCGTATAACTAACCTGTCCAATGCCTCCATTACTTGCCAACACAGCAAGATCTACGTCTCTTTGTACCAAAGCGGTGACAGGTCACCGCACTCCAAGGAGGGGCACTTGTTTCATTTCGTCAGCAAGAAAATCGCAAACGAAGCAAGCCAATGTTCACCCGCATAGTCACCACTAGCGACATGCGCGAGGGCAGCTGTTGCATGCCGAGTGGCCGATTTAGACAGGGCCGCGCGCGCCGGCGCTTTTGCCGGCAATGCATTTGCGATGCTGCGCATCGACCAGGCACGGCTCAAATTCAATCCATCCAGGTGAACAAGCTTCGGATCACTTCTGTCAGTAACGATAGCCGGTTCCAGCAAAGTGGCCGGTTTCCCTTGCGCCGTTTGCGGAAGAAACCGGTGAAACCACGTCGCGAACTCAGTCGGTTTCATTACTCTGCGCATCAAATCTGCTTCCATTAACGCGGCCGAAAAGAAGTCTTCACCACCCGGTTCCCAAGCTCCCGGATAATTCGTGTCTTTTCCAAAATAAGTGCGACTCCTTTCCACCAGTAAGGCTTCAAAATCGCGATCACCAATCGCCCTGGCGTAATCAAGGGCGAAGGCTAGACCAAAAGCCGTGTTGGGATGAACTCCAGTACGAATGGGATAGGTCTGTTTAGGAAGAAAAGTTTTGTACGACTTTACGATTACATCGACGAGCGGTTGTAGGGCCTCTGCCCAATTGTCGCCGTCCGGATCGTCCCACGAATGAACTTCCTCAGCGAGCTTGAGTAACCACGCCCAACCGTAGGTACGTTCGAACGACTGCCGGTTTGGTTGCGTCATATAAGCTGCTTCGACACGAACATTCTCAGCCGTCAGATTAGCGTTGAGTGCTTTGCGGATTTGCTGTGACTCAGGCAGCTTTTCGAACGTTTTCAAGAGCCTGACCAACATCCAATGCCCATGAACAGAGGAGTGCCAGTCGTAACAACCATAAAAGACTGGATGCAGCGTCTTTGGACTCTGTACATCCGCAGCACTGTTCATGACGTGCTCGGGTTTGTTTGGCAATTCACGATTGACACATTTCAACGCGAGCGCCGCAAAGTGCGACGCCTCTTTTTCGGTAAGCGAAGTGGACTGCTTCATCTGAGAGAATGTAGTGGTAAAGGAAAGTGTGAGTAAGATGGAGGCGGTAAAGGGGTGTTTTGTTGTTAGCATAGTATCGGTTCCTGCTTGGATGAGGTCAGTACCGTAACGCGGTAGCGTCGGGTCCGTAACAAAAACCAGGCGATCATAGTTACGGAGAACCCGACGCTACCGCGTTACGGTCTGACCTCGTCCAAGTTTGTTTGCGGCTTCTTGATCAATACCGGTGCGACGGCCTCCCGATGTGGATATGCGGACCAGTCGCCGTCCCTGGGATTGCTGAACGAAACGCCGAAAATGGAATTCCATTCTTCTGCAGGAAGTTGAGCAAGGCCTGTCCCTCAGGGCCGTCAGGATGCAATGAAATATCCATCGCGTTCCGGTGATCAAGTCGCCAACGATCATGAATGACCCCTTGACCAAACACAGCAATCGGCAGAGCCTTATTGAAAGTATCAGTAAAGAACCGCTGAATTTTCCACGCGTCGCTCAACCCCCAACCAGACATTCCGGTGTAGCGCATGAATGACGAGGTGCGCACAAGTCTATTTCGAGCCAGGCGAAGATTCTTCGCTAGCTGAGCATCAGCTTCCGCCTCTACCAGGACATCGGCAATCTGCGAGTCCGCAGCCGCCATCTGACGCCTTGACTCGGCAACCTTGTCTCGCTCACCACCCAAAGCTCGAACCTTGTCCTCGACTTGCGTTTTAGACACTAAGCCCTCGTCGTAAAGCTTCTTGAGCGTCGCCAGCTTCTCTTCTTCCCTTTTCACATTGTCTTCATAGATATCGAGGAGCTTTTGCAAACTCGCCTTGTATTCGTTTGTAGCTTTAATGTATTCGTCGCGAAGCCTTGAGAGTTCAGTCACCCGCGGCGGTTCTGGCTTTTTTGCTTTCTTCCTTTGCGCCACAACCGGCGAGCAGAAGAGGAGCGCAGTCAGTGTTAGCGCCAAGCCGCTGGCTACTCCTGCAACCACTCTTTTCTTACTTCGGTACATCTTTATCCTGCTCTAAATCCAGTTCCTCCAGCGCGTCTGCTTCGCAATTCACTTCACCACCGATCAGAATAGCAACACCCGTGAGATAGAACCAAAGCATTAGAACGATTAACGCTCCCAGTGAACCGTAAGTGACACTGTATGAATTGAAGTAGTGGAGGTACACGCGAAATCCAAACGAAATTAAGAGCCACATTCCGACACCAACCAATGCGCCTGGAGTAAACCACTTCCGTTGCCTGGAGATAAGATTTGGCGCAAAGTTGTAAATGAGGTTGAATGTCGCCAGGACAAACGCGAGCGCAATCGGCCATTGCAGAATTCCCCACACCGTGGTGAACAGATTACCGAAGCCATAACGTGTCGCCACCACCCGACCGATCGACCCACCGTAAAGTACGATCGCCAGAGCAGAAACAATCAGAACAGACAGCGCAATAGTCAGCGATACGGAAATAAGTCTTACCAACCACCATGATCGTGTTTCCCGAACGTTGTAGGCAGTGTTGAGTGTTTGGCTGATAGCTCCCATCCCATTTGAAGCTGCCCACAACGCTGCCAGTAAACCCAGTGACAGCTTTCCACTCCCACTCGCTGCACTAATTTCGTCAAGCGTAGTGTGCACGAGTGTTACCGCACTCGACGGCATCACAGCCGCCAGATAGGTGATCAATTTGTTTCGGAATTCTGTTCCCCGCTGCGCAACGTAGCCGAGCAGGTTTATGAGAACAAGTAACAGAGGAAAGAGCGCGAGGAGAAAGTAATAGGAAAGTTGAGCGGCGCGACCGAATACTTCATCCTCTTTAATGCGCCACACGACGCGCTTAATTCTGCCTATCCATGTCGAATCATTGACAGGTATTGTTCGGTCTCTGCGAATTTGACTGGGTTGTCGCCGGCTCAAGTTCAAGTTTATTTGTCCAGCGTGAAGAAATTCTGAATTCTTTTGAGGAGGTCGATTTGATGATGGCGAATGCGAAGCTTCTTCGCTTCGTCAGTCAGGCCCTCGCGCGTGGTTTCCAACTCCACTCGCCGTCGCGCCAGGATGTCTGAAATGTCTTCTGCGATTTCAGGACGGCTCATCAATGTTGCCTGAAACGTTTCTTTGTCAAGCCGATAACACTCAACATCTGTCAGCGCGATCACCGTTGCGCTACGAGGTTCACCTGTCATCAATCCCATTTCACCAAAGAAATCGCCAGCGTTTAATGTTGCCACCCTTTCGCTCGATTTACTGCCATCGATTGAGACGCGCACCTCAGCTTCACCCTTAGTAATCAAGTAAAGCCAGTGTGCCTCGGCTCCCTGCCTGGTCATCGCTTCTCCGCGGACAAACGGAGCATACTTAAGACCGGACGCCAGTTTGCGGCGTTCGTCATCGGTTAGGGTTGCGAAGAGTTCCAGTTCACCAATTGCATCTGTACGATCAGTGATTTCTTCACGGGATTTTCTTTGTCTGCGCGAGGCGTCGTCGTCTGTGACGAAGATAGAGTGCGCCGGCATCGAAAACGGAATATCAACTCGGCGGAGAGCAAAGTAGATTCGAGTTCTGATAACAGAATTGGTTGGATCGTCCGCCGCGAGATCTGTAAGCCAGTAACGCACGGCGTAATGCGCATAGCTCTCCTTAAAATCCAGAAGAATACAATCTGGTTGAGGGCTACGGGCAATATTTGGGATCGGTTCAGCCCGTAAAGCAGATTGAACCGTATCGATTACGTCGGGAGGCGAGTAGCGGAAGTCGACATTGAAATGCACCCACTGTCGATGCTGCCGGGGTGAACCAGCTCGGCGACCTAAAACCAAAACCTGGGATTTCATCAATAAGCTATTTGGAATAACTGCCGTATCCCAATTCCGAGTTTCGATCGAGGTATGTCGCCAACGAATCTCTTTAACCAGACCCTCGAGCTCATTGATCCTTATCCAATCGCCGACTCCGATGGTTTTCTCCATCTGAAGTGCCATTCCACCCATCATGTTTCCCAGTGTGTCCTGGAACGAGAGACCAATCACCGCAGTGATCACGGCTGACGTCGCCACGATTCCTGTCACATCGACATTAATGATCGAAAGAGACGTTATTGCGACCACGATATACGCGAATGCCAGAATGAGATCGCGCAGTATGCGAGGAGGCCGGAGCCGGATGGAAGCAAGCAATATGTCAAAAACCAGACTACTCGCCACGCCGACAAAGGCGAATCCCTGGAGTAGCAGTGAAGCCCAGGTGGTCCAACGGTAAAAGGAACCATTCGCATTCCCTCCGCGCGTGGCAGAACCTGCAGCACTGACCAGACCAGCCAGCGAAAGAACAAAAAGCAATAATGCAGTTCGAATCCGGAAACGCTCGCGTGGCAAGAGAGCAAAGAGTATGAATGCGACTACAAAGAAGAGCAGCGTTACCCACACGAAGGCACCACCGCTGTGGGAAGCCTGCTGCAGGTGTTGCCAGAAACTCATACCGGGGTTTCTTGTAAAGTGCGGGATTGAAAACCGAAGCGTTCGGATTCTAACACGGTCCGAAAAACGCCACTTTAAAGACAGAGGGCAGACCATAGTCTGCCCTCTGTCGACTTCTAAAGTGGCACTAGCCTTACCTTACCAGCGTACCAGTGCGGCTCCAGCGTGTGTTCTTAAAGAAATCGATGATGATTCCCACACCCGATCCACTCGACGGAGCACTTTCATCGTACGACCAGTAAACAAACATTGCGCGCCCGATCACTAGCTCGCGCGGAACGAAGCCCCAGAACCGGCTGTCCTCGCTATTGTCGCGATTGTCGCCCATGACAAAATATTTGTTGGCGGGGACTACAACCTCTTTTCCATCACCCGCCATTCGGAAAACGTCGTAGGTGTAGTCGTCACTATCATTCCCTGGACGATAGTAGACGTCGTATGTCTCATTAGGTTTTCGGGCTGGAGTATCCACGATCTCCAACGGGTCTTTCTGGTTGTGATCTATAGCCTCAATTCTGTGTTCCGGTAACACCTTGCCATTCACGATCACATTTTTCCCATCAAGACTTATGTGGTCTCCCGGCAAACCGATCACCCGCTTCACATAATTGGTCAGGATTGGCTTGTTATCAGGACGATCGTCCCGCCTCGGATCATACGGATTGCCTGGATACTTAAAGACGATGATATCGCCCCGCTTAATCTCACGCTGAGGTAAGAACGGCAGCGACGCACCCGGCGCAAAGATAAACTTATTGACCAGCAAGTGATCACCTATCGTAATCGTGTTCTGCATTGAACCAGTCGGCACTTTTACGGCCTGGACGATGAACGTCATGCCGAACAGTGCCATGATCACAGTGACCACAGCCGACTCAAAGTATTCACGCCAAACAGTTTTAGGCGGACCCTTCGGTTTCGTCGGAGGCGGAGGAGGCTTACGGGAATTGCCGTTGCGGTTGAAGATCCTGGAGAACGTGGATATTTTGGCTTCGGTTTTTGTTTCCGTTTCGCCTTGGATCACCTTGTCGGAAGTTAAGTTACTCGCCATTAAAAAACATCCTAGTTACGTTACGCGTGCACGGTCAAGTGAAGGCAGCAGGAAAGTTTACTTGACTTCTTCCACAGTCTCCTCGGATTCGTCGGTCCTCATGACCTCCAACGCTGCCCTGGCCGCTTCAGCTTCCGCAGCTTTTATTGAATGCCCCTCTCCTTGAATGCTGCCTCCGTCCCATAATACCTCGACGTGAAAGATGCGACGGTGGGGAGGTCCCAAGGTTTCAATTACTGTGTATCTAGGCGCTGGTCTACGTTCTGCTTGTAGCCGTTCCTGAAGCATTGTCTTGTAATCAGCTTGAGCCGCCACGAGCGGATCCGCACCTTCCAACTCGCTTCTAAGGGCATGACAGACAAAATGAGTTGCAGCTTCCATACCCCCATCCAAAAAGATTGCGCCGGTAATAGCTTCAAACACATCGGCGAGCAAGGCGTTTTTTTGGCGTCCACCGCTCTTCTCTTCGCCACGGCCGAAACGTAGAAAATCGCCAAGGTTCAATGTCTGGGAAGCTTTCGCCAAGGTTGGCGCACTAACCAAACGATGCTTCATTCGTGATAGTTCACCTTCAGTGCCGACCGGGTAAGAGTTGCAAAGGTAATTTGCGACGACCAGACCTAACACCGAGTCGCCAAGAAACTCGAGCGATTCATTATGAAGTTTGCGCGCCTGGTGTTCGTCGCCTGGCGCAACCTGTTCATGAGCCCAAGACCGGTGAGTGACAGCTCGTTCAAGTAGGGAGCGATCTTTGAAGGTGTAAACAAGAGTAGTCTCGAGGAGGTCGAGATCTGGATTCGAAGTGTCGGTGTTTTTCAAAACAGGTTGGATTATAACAAACGCCGGAAGCTTGTCTAAAAGTTCGACTTGCCTCCGGCGTTAATAGTTGAAGCATGAGATTCAGACTTACTGATGATTCTTGCGTGGTTTATTCGGTCCGCCAGGAGTCTTATTTCCGGCTGTCTTCGTGGCGGTGCCCGCGGGTGCGGCGGTCTGTGTGCCCGTTGGCGCAGTAGGAGATGCAGTAGTGCCGTTGGTCGCCGTTCCTGTGGTACCGATTGGAGTCGTTGAGGGTGCAGCAGGCAACGATGTCAACGGAGTCGGTTCAGGTGGTAGCGGCTTAGCCAGAATACCGGCGATCAGGTCCGTCATTCCCTTGTCTGAGTTGTTATTTCGAAATTTGTACCAAGTCGTGAGGCTCTCGGTCCACTGAGGTTTTTGGGCAGCAAACTTGGAATCAGCCCCAGCCAGCGCAACGGCACGGGCGTAGCCGTCAATCATCCGATCAATCAGTTGATTAATATTGGCCAGTGCCAATTTGCTTTCAGGGCTTTCGTCCTTGCCGGAGAAGTTAGCCTTGTAAGCCTCTGACTGCTTCGCATAAGCACCGGTTTCATACGCGCCGGCGATAATGGAATAGGTGAATGGTGATGCCTTCAAAGGCGTTTCAAACTGTGCAGCCTTGATTAAGTTTTTGACGGCTGCTGATGGATCACTATCGACGGTGAAAACACCGATAGTGTAGTTCAGATAGGCAATAGCTACGTCACGCCCGGCAAGCGGCTGCCAATCTTCTATCGTCTT
This sequence comes from Pyrinomonadaceae bacterium, assembly GCA_036004125.1. Classification (GTDB taxonomy): domain Bacteria; phylum Acidobacteriota; class Blastocatellia; order Pyrinomonadales; family Pyrinomonadaceae; genus PSRF01. The sequence goes on from DASYRR010000154.1 coordinate 17,110, forward strand.
ACCAGATTCCAGCAGCGCGACTGCCTTCCTCGCGGCGTTCAAGGCTTCCGTGTTCAACTGGGGATTCTTCAAAGTCTGCACAAGGTAGCCATTGGCTCCGAGGTCCACCAAAACCTTTAGATTCTCAGGTTCGGCGGCTAGCAGTTCTCGCCCCAGGGCATATGCTTCCGGATATTTATGTTCCGTGTAGAGCAAGGTTGTGAGTTTCTGTTTGCGGGAACCTTCTTCGTAAGAGCCGGCCCACTTTTTGAGGTAGGCAATGATGTTTTTAGTGGCTTCGGTTACGTCCGCGGCGACCGGGCAAGCCAGGTACTTTTTAGCGTTGTCGTACGCCTTTGGCTCATCTGTTTTCCGGTTATCAAGAAAAGCCTTGTAGTAAGCTTGTTTGTTCTCTTCCGAACACTGGTCCTGAAGCTCCGACCCAGTAAGCAAGCTGTTCGCCATAATTGGCAACGAGAGCACAGCCATGGTTGCGCCCAGGGTTATCAGCCTAATCATCTTTTTCATTAGTCGTCCGAACCTCCAAATCATTCTTCAACAATCCGGGCGAGGGCCGAGCCCAAGAGTACGTCGCCACAGGAAACTTTAGGATGCAATTATTACAAAGCGCGGTTGCCGTTTTATGTCGCTGGGCAGATGCGACTTCTTGTTAACAAAGTGTCCGGGAAAAAAGAACGAGCGCAATATTCCTGCAACTTTATTTGATGTGTCAAGGCGGCAACCGCGAAAATCCACAAAAAAACGCGCCGGAAAGGATTAATCCGGCGCGTTGAAATTAACAGACTTTATAAATCTCATTTAAGGTTGTTCTGGCTGTGCCCGCCGCGGCCGCTGATCGGATGGGATCGTATTGTCCGCCGGCTTGGTAGTGGAGGCGGGTCGGACGGTCTTGTTCGGCGTCTCAACCGGTTTCTTTTCGATCGTCATTAGCACTCGCTTCACGGTGTTCTTCGGTGCGACTGTCTCGTTTGTACCAGTCCGTGCCGGTGTGGTGACGGTGGGTGACGGTGAAGCAGCTGCTTTAGCAGCGGTGTTCACAGTCGCGGTAGTATCTGAGGCGTCGGTGGTGGCCTCGCTGTTCGCGCCGCTCTCTGATCCTTCCTCAGAGTCAGCAATCTCTTTTTCCTCATCGTCGGCGGTTGTCGCTACCTGAAGGTTGATGGCAGTTCCGAAGCGATGATTCAACTCTCTATAAATCTCGCCGGCTACCGCGGCCGGGAAGTGGTGACGTCCATCGCTTCCCTGCGCGATTACCACTACCGCCAAACGCGGATTAGCGAGTGGGGCATAGGAAGTGAAAAGTCCCACCCAACCACCTGACCCGATGCAGGTGCCAGTCTTGCCGGCTACAGTCTGGGTTGGATCGTAAGCGCGACGGCCAGAGCCATAGTTCACGGCGCCAACCATTCCTGGAACCATTCGCTGCCAAACTTCGGGACCAAGGGGAATCTGACGACGAACCTTGGAGTTGAACTTACTTTGCTCTTTTGATGTACGCGGAATCTGTGGAACGAGCAACTTCCCGCCGTTGGCCATAGCCGAAACCAGTGTTCCCAATTGAACCGGAGTAACTTCAAACCCATCAGCGTAGGAAAACATGCGCCGCTCGACGAATCCCGGTTTCATCTCGGGCAGTCGACCCGGAAATTCAAATGGAACGTTGAGTCCGGTCTTTTCGCCGAGTCCAAGTTCACGAGCGTAGGTCACCATCTTATCGAAACCGATGCGACTACCAACCTGTTCAAAGAATGGATTGTCAGAGTGAGCCAACGCAGCAGTGAGATCAATTCGATACCCGTCTCCTACAGTATCGACCGCAGGAATTACGTTTTCGGATAGACCAGCAACCCCAGTAACCAGCTTGATCGTCGAGCATGGCTTAAAGCCGCGGCGCATTCCCCACTCCTGATTAACCACGGTATAGACTCGACCGCTGGTCGGGTCCATAACTACAACGGTGCCGGCATGGTTACCGAGTGCGTTCACAGCGACCCGGCGAACCTCTGGATCTTCCCCCGTTGTGTCGTCTTTCGCGATAAACGATTGCACTTCGGCACGCATTGCATTCTGTCTTGCGATAGCCGCGAGGCGGGCGGCTTCAGCTCGACGGCGGGCTTCTAGAATGTCACGTCGATGCTTAGCTTCGATGCGTCGCAGTTCGGCGGCACGTTCGCGTTTTGTTAGTTTGCGATGAAGCCTTCGTTCTAGAGCTTTGAGAGATGAGGCCTGTTCGCGAGCAATGACGGCTCGTTGGCGACGAATATCGCGCTTTGAGAGTCGCGCGCTGGAGCGGCCCCGACGAGAACCCCGAGCGTAGAGTTTGCCACCGCGGCGTGATGATCGCCGGCTGGCTGAACGCTTGCCTCTCTTTTCAGATTTCGCACTGCGTCCTCGTGAAGACGACGCTCTTCTCTTTCCAAAAACAGCGTCAGCTAAACCTAAGGAAACAACAATAACAAGTATGAAGGAGATGATGACAAACTTATGAGTCTTAGGGGAATGGGAATGCAGAGTCATCAGGGCAAAACTACCTTTCTTAGGGATTTACTTACCTGGCGGCAAGCAGGTTGAAATTCTTAGGACGCCGGGGTTGAAACGAATAAAGCGCACCTGCGCCCGTCCTCGCATCAAAAACATCTTTTGCAGTTTGAGAGTCGTTCAAAATAGCTCTCCTAGCTTCAAAACTCGAAACCTTCGTCTGCAACATTGAGGTGGGAAGAATTCCCTAAATGGGCGGTCCCGGGGACATTGATTTGAGACCGCAGCAAATATAACATCAGCCGACTCGACCGGGCAACAGAAAAGTAACCGATTATACATAAATCGCTGGAAAGCCCCGTCGAGAGTACATTGATGACTAACTGGACGCATCGGGTTGTAACGAACTTACAACCCCATTACCTAATCGGCACTTCTTAGTCTTTGCATGAAATTCCCCGCTCTAATTAGAAGCTTTCGCGCGCGGCTCCTCTTAATGCTGGCCCTGATGTTCGGCCTGACGCTGGGTGTGCAATATTACTTCAACGTGCGGGCGGTCAAGGCCAACGCTCACATGATTGTGGCGCGCGAACAGGCAATCATGACCGGGGTGGCGCTCGCCATAAAGAGTCTTAGAAGCGACCAATACCTCGACGAAATCATCGGCAATTCTCGCGATACCTTTTTCAGCGACAGAAACGGCCGAGTTAAAAACATTCTGGTTGTCGATGACGATGGGAACGTAAGAGACAGCCTGGTTGCGGAGTACAACCCGCGCCAGCGCGAAGACAAGACTACGCGCTATGTGGCATTCAGGGATATTCCCCTGCCACCTTTGCGGAGAGCCGCCCGGTTCCCCGATGAGCAAGAACCCCTTCCCGCTTGGATGCCACCTGCAACGGACCTTGATTTTGGTGAAGCAGGAGCCTTCTATTTTCCGGTCCAGACTGACGCAGGACGCCGCTTCATCATCGTCGAGCTCGGACCAGCCAATACGCTGGAAAAACTACTCGAGCGCCAGGCATCACAATCCGCTTTCTATACGCTCATGCTTTTGCTGGTAACAACTCTCGTAACCGGATTCTTCGTCTGGCGTTTTACGAGACCAATCAAACAACTCTCGATTGCGGCTCGAAAGGTTGCCGGCGGAGATTTTGACGTTCAAGTCTCGACTGAGCGCAGTGACGAAATGGGAACCCTCGCGTCCGCTTTCAATGAGATGACCGCAAAACTTGGCTGGGCACGTGAACTCGAGATGCAGCTGCACCAAGCGGAAAAGGGTGCCGTGGTTGGTCGACTCGCTGCGGCCATCGCGCATGAAATTCGTAACCCGCTAAATTACATCAACCTGACACTCGATCATCTGCGCTCGTCTTTTGCTCCCGAGGATGAACACAAGCGCCAGACGTTTATTAAGCTTGCCGATCAACTAAAAGCTGAAGTTGCTCGCATAAACCGTCACATCACTGACTTCCTAAAATACTCCAGACCATCTAAGTTAGACCTTCAGGACGTTGACTTACGGCTTGAGGCTGAAGATGCTTTGCGAATCATCGAGGCGAGAGCGGAAGAAAGTGGCATTAAAACGCAAGTCCAGCAAGAGGGAACGCTGCCAAAGATTGTCGCCGATCGCGAATCACTGCGATCAGTCTTGACCAATCTCGTGATCAATGCTGTGGAGGCGATCGATGGTGAGGGAGGGATTGTCCTAATCAAGCTCTCGAATGCCGATGCAAATTCGGTCAAGGTTGAGGTAAGCGATACTGGCTGTGGCATTGATTCTCTAGATATCTCTAAGGTCTTTGAGCCTTACTACTCAACCAAGGAAACGGGAACGGGTCTGGGTCTGGCAATCGTAAAAAAAGCGATTGACGACCACGGGGGCACTATAAGTGTGGTTTCGAAGCAAGGAAGTGGTACTACATTTACAATAATCTTACCGGCTAACGAGAAAGGAGAAAGGGTGAAAGTTCAGGATTGAACGGGCTTTGCGTGTGTTCGATCGCTCGGTCACCAGTTAGCACCACAACGCGGTAGCGTGTGGCTCCCGACACATCAACGCTCCCTCGATTACAACGAAGCGACACGCTACCGCGTTGTGGTACTGACTTCATCCTTGAGAACATGGCGCGAAAGAACATTCTGGTAGTAGACGACGAAAAATCTCAAAGAGAAATCCTGGAGATGATCCTCGTCGAAGAAGGCTACGACGTAACCACGGCGGCCTCGGGCGAAGCCGCAATAAAGTTTGCGAAAGATCGCAGATTCGATCTGGCTTTGACCGATCTAAAGATGACGGGGATGGATGGTATCGAACTGCTCCAACATTTACTGGCGCTCGATTCCTCGATCATTGTCATCTTGCTGACAGCGCACGGTTCGATCGAGTCGGCCAAGGACGCTCTGCGGCGCGGTGCGTTCGACTATCTCGAAAAGCCCTACGACAAAACCGCACTACTGGAAACGATAAATCGCGCTCTCGATCGTCTGGATGCAATAGATACTGAGATCATCTCGGCCTCGCCTAAGATGGAAGCGGTCAAGAAGATGGTTTTGAAAGTTGCACGGTCCAATTCAACAGTCTTAATTCGAGGGGAGTCGGGCACTGGAAAAGAACTGATCGCTCGTGCGGTTCACAATCAATCGCCACGATCCACCGAGATGTTTCAGGCAGTGAACTGTGCCGCGATAAATGAGAACCTCCTGGAGTCGGAACTGTTTGGACACGAAAAGGGTTCGTTTACTGGCGCTCATGCGGAGAAGAAGGGTCTATTTGAAATCGCGGATCGAGGCACGTTGTTTCTCGATGAAATCGCGGAGCTGGATGTGGGTATTCAGGCGAAACTTCTCCGAGCCCTGCAAGAACGAAAGATTAGGCGCGTGGGAGGTACTCACGAGATAAGCACGGACGTTCGCGTGATTGCCGCTACCAATCGAGACTTGCGCGCGATGGTCGTCGACGGACGTTTTCGCGATGATCTTTATTATCGCATCAACGTTCTGTCTATTGATGTGCCCCCACTCCGTGAACGGCGGGAGGATATTCCCGTCTTAATCGAATTCTTCCTCAAGAAACACACGCGGAATACATCCCGGCTGGTTCGCGGACTTGCAGCAGATACTCGGAAGCTCATGTCAGATTACAGCTGGCCCGGAAATGTTCGACAACTCGAGTCGGCGATCGAGCGGGCCATCTTGCTCTGCGAGGGCGATCAAATAACAGTCGAGGATCTTCCATCTGAAGTCCGGCAGGACGTGGGACCGGCAAACGACGGAGCGTTCAAACTTCCTTCAGAGGGTATTAACTTTGAAGAGGTTGAAAGAAATCTGATTACGCAGGCTATGGAAAAGACCGACTACAACATCACCAAGGCCGCGAAATTGCTGGGCTTAACATTTCGAACGCTCCAGTACCGTCTAGAAAAGTTCGGCATCAAGAAGCCGGACGGCAGTGAGGAAGAGACCGAATCAGGTGAAGAGTCGTGAGTTGCCGTTGATACCACCGGAATGAACTGTGGAAACTCACGTCGGCAATTTTCATGGTTTCTGCAAGTGTAAGCCTCCGTTACGTTCTTCAATTGATACAAATCATTTCGGGACGGAGGCATATCATGAAAATTCTCTCCATACTGATTTTGGCAATGGTCCTGGCGTTTGGTGGATGTGCCAGGTACCAAGCCGAAAAAGCAGTCCGTAACCAAGCAACCAGCACCAACGACTCTACAACCGCTAAGGGTTTTACCGACGAAGCCAGACAAGTCGAGACCTACTCTCTGAACAAAGTCGACACGACTGTCTCGATGGAAGCGGCGATTGATCGCAAGATCATTCGCAACGCCGACTTAACAATAGAAGTCAACTCGACAACCGAAGCTCAACAAAACGTCACCGCGATTGCGGAGGCTCATGGCGGGTTCGTCGTCACGTCAGAGGCGAAGCAGCGTGAGAATGCCGATCCCGCAAAACGTACAGTCGATGTGAAGCTAGTCGTCCGTGTTCCATCGAACCAATTCAGCACTGCTCTCGATCAGATCGAGAAACTCGCAACGAATCTTCCGCAGCGAAACGTTAGCGGCCAGGATGTCACCGAAGAGTTCATCGACCTGGAAGCTCGTATCAGAACTCAAAAGGCACTCGAACTACAGTTTCTGGAAATCATGAAGCAAGCTAAAAAGGTGGAGGACGCTCTCGAGGTCCAGCGGCAAATCGCCGACGTAAGAACCGAAATCGAGAAGCTCGAAGGTCGCAAACGCTTTCTCGAGAGTAAGTCGAGCTTGTCGACGATTACGGTTAACATTCAAACTCCAGTCCCAATCGTCGTGAGTGCCTCTGGTTTTGGATACACCGTGCGCGAAGCGGCCTCCGAAAGTCTTGAATTGGCGTCCGCCATTGTTCTCTTTTTTGTTCGCTTCGTGATAGTCATGATTCCGGTTTTTGTATTTTTGATTTTGCCAGCGGGCTTGCTCGGACTATATTTCAGACGTAGGGCGCGGAGATTTCGGCTCGCCGAACAACTCGCCACCAATGCAGCTACAGATTGATGGATCGATAAGAGTACTCGATGACACTTAAACAGACTTTCCTAAAATTTGTCCTCTTGATTCTTCTACTGCTGATCGCGGCGTCGTGCACGAAGAGAGCTGTCAACAATGATCCGGTAACGTCTAACCCTGAGGCCGGCAAGCCTCGTAACTCGATCGACGTCGTGAAAGTGAACGCACTGCCAGTTGAGATCAAGCAAACCGACAGTGGCGACGCAGTAGTTCAACTGAACATTGAAAAGGGGTATCACGTTAACGCCAATCCGCCCACGTTTCCCTATCTAAAGGCGACGGAGTTGGAGCTGGGTCAAACCCCTGGAGTCGCAGTAAGCTTCATCGTGTATCCCAACCCAATAACAAAGAGCTTCGCTTTTGCCGAGAAGCCGTTAGCGGTTTACGAAGGTAAAACAGACATCAAGGTGAAACTTCGTACGGACAAGTCCGCCAAACCCGGGACGCAAAACCTTTCCGCTAAATTGCGAGTGCAAGCGTGCGATGAACAGGTTTGCTACGCCCCTGGAACTTTGGACGTCAGCATTCCGTTGACAATCAAGTGAAACAGTTTTGGATCATTTTAGCGGGAGCGTTTGCGCTGGCAGCCGTAATACTGTTCCTTCGTCAAGATTACGAGAAGGCATTCGTCAGTGCGGCGGTGGGAGCAGTCTCCTGGTTTCTCGGCTACCGAGCTCAGATGCAAGAGCGCGTTAAGGTCAACCAGACGGAAACGGATGAGAATTTGGAGTCAAATGAAGAGGTATAGTTTTAAGACTTTAATTTTGCTTACGGTCTCGATGTTGTTGTTTCACATCTCCGTGCGCGCGTCGGATGAATCTGACGTGCGTGAGATGGTGAATCGAGTGTTCCAGCAGCTGAAGTCACATGACTACGGAAGTTTGTACGATGTTCTACCCGGATCGTCCCGCAATCGAATGTCGCGGGATCGCTTCGTGGTTTCACTTCAAAGAGCCCAAGGAATTTTCGAGCTTGATCGCCTCGACGTCGGCGCCGTCAAAGTTTCAGGCAATTTCGCAGTGGTTGATACGGTTCTTTACGGTCGCGTGACCATTCCAGTTCAAATGGAAGGAAAGATTGTTGTTCAGCAGTATCTTGTGAAAGAGGATGGAAAGTGGCGAGTGGCGACCGGCGACCAATCAACCATCAAAAAGTTTCTGGCCGCAAACCCGGCTTTCAGCAAGGGCTTCAAGATCAGGCAGCCACGCATTTATGTAAAGCAGGATGGCAAATGGATTGAGTTCTCAGGGCCACCGCGTCGACGGAATTAACGGATCCGATACTCTCAGTTTTCACAGAGTCTCTGAAGCCGGTGGAATCTATTAACTTAGAAGCAGGTCTTCAAAAGATAACTGAGCATCATCAACTCGTTCTGTGTATTCGCCGTGACGAATACGATAGCGAGGAACCTCGAGAGCCTCACGCACCGCATCCAAATGAAACCGAATTATATGAGGTGTAAGTCGAACAGACGGAATGCGACGTTTGCGCGCGAGGCGCCGCACGGTTGATTCGCTCACCTGCAGGAACACAGCGAGCTGTTTAGCTGTTAGGAATTCCTCTCGCTGTTCCATGGATTCGTTGTTCACCGAACAAAATCCTAGCGCAACCCAAAAGCGCTTACCAAATATAAAACACCGATCTTTTGAAATAGGAGAATTCTGGGAGTTGGTAAAGCTTTCTAGCGTCGCCAGGGACTGACGCCCGCCACCTACGGCTTCTGAGACGGCGCCATTGAGAGCGCCACTCGATAAATGGCTGCGCCATCAACCTCGACATCTTTGCTAACAGGTTCGGCGCGTTCTTGTTTTAGTGTCACTCGATACTTCGCTACTTCGGGTGATAGTCGGAACACAAACGACCCGGTCTCGGTGGTCAGACGCCCATCAATTTTCTTCGCGGTACCATCTGCGAGAATTCTGGCTAGTTCGACTTTGGCATTTGGCACACTTCGGCCATCGTTAAAAACACTGCCACGGATGAACGCGATTGAACCTTCGTCAATCGTTAGCACCAGCCGGTCACCCAGGGACCGCATCTTTCCAGCTTTTACTTCGATATTCTCAATTGCCCCGATGCTCAAGCCTGGTTTTCGGAACGTGAGCCCGTAAACGCCTGGCGCCAGACCATTAATCGTAAACTCTCCGTTTTTATCGGTAGAGACGTTCCTGAGTTCGCGTTCGCCTGCTCTGATAACCACCGTAATTCCGTTCGGTGAGCCAACCTCCACCCTTACTTTTCCTTTAATTCCACCGAGGGATTTGTCTTGTGAATAAACCGCAGATGCGGCCAAAACCACGACAGCCATCATCGATAGAGTTTTCGTGAATCTCATGGGTGAACCTCCACGTACTAGATTCAGAGAAGTCAGTTGAGTGAAGCCCGGATGATAGCATCTTCGTCCTTCAACCACTTAATTACACTGATGCCTCCCTTAGCGGACCTGTTGTCTTGACTTCAAGTGGTAAAGAACCATTTGGTACTCGTATAATCCGGTACCGGCAGTCAATAGGAAGTGTTTTGATGCTCAACAAGCGCTTGGCGGCTCTTTGGTCTTCGCTCCTGGCTATCGTTCTGTTGTTTGCTCTCGCAATACCCTGCGCCACTCAGGATCCGAACCTTCCCACGCAGAGACCGAGAAAAGTCTTTCCAAAAGAGCAAGAACCCGAAGACGTCCTAAGAATTGACACCGATCTAGTATCTGTCGATGTAACGGCAATGGATGCTGCCGGACGGCCTGTGAAAAACCTGCGGCAAGAGGACTTCAAAGTCTACTCAGACGGCCTCGAACAATCTGTGTCGTTCTTTCAGATTGAGAAACGAGAAGGAGAAGCTCGTCCCTTAGCCATCGTCTTCGCCTTAGATGTGTCGGGGAGCATGACCACTGAGGAAATGAATCGCGTTCGATCGGCACTGCAACTGTTTTCAAATCAATTATCAACTCATCCAGTTCTCTACGCCGTAATGACCTTTGGTATGCGAGTAAAAACCGTCCAGAAGTTTACGAGTGACCCAGGAAAACTTGACGACGCTATTGAACGCCTCACCCGTGACGCGCCTAACGGCCTTTCCACCCACACCTACGACGCCGTCGACGACGCAATACGTCTCCTGGTGAGGAGCGCACCAAGAACAAAAGAGCGGCGTTTAATGAAACGTGCAGTGTTGGTAGTCACCGATGGTTTCCCGGTCGGTGACACTGTTGCACCACAAACGGTGATCGAACGTGCTAATGCCGCAGACGTAAGCGTTTTCATTGTCACCCTGCCTTCGTATTCGCGAATGATGGCCTCGTCGTCGCAAACACCTTTACCTACACCACTGGATGTAAGTGGATTAGCGGAATCGACAGGAGGCCGGAATGTCTATGCAAATGAAAAGGACTACGGTCCATTGTTTCGAGCACTGGCTGAGGAAGTAACATCGGCGTACGTGTTAGCATTTTATCCACCCGACGAAAAGCGCCGCGACGGTCAAATGCACACTATTAGAGTTGAGGGTCCGCGTGGTCTAACGCTCCGGCAAAGCAGGATGGAGTACAAAGCAGCAGGCAGGCAGTAGAGAGCTTAGTAAAAAATCAGAAAGACGGCAAAAAGCAGGTCGGTTCATGAAACCGCGATAGCTGTGGCTGCTAAATGCCGTCTTCTAGTTTGACTTAGTGCGATATCTAGTACTCGTCTTCGTCCTCGTCTTCGTCGTAACTTTCCTCTTCAACAATGTCTAATTCCACGGGATCAAGTCCGACGACCTCTAAGTCGGTCCCACATTCTTCACAAGAGACAATTTCGCCCTTATCCGTGTCCAAATCAACATGGACATCAGCATCACATTCGGGGCAGGTTCCGGTCGGCACTGTTTCTTCCTCCCACGCTACTTAATAAAGGCAGTGGTAACCTCAAAACCCTGGAGGAGAGCCCCTACCTTGTATGACAGTGCGAACAATCTAACCGTGGCGGCTGGAATTTGCAATACTCTTTTCTTGGGTTATGTACGGCATCGATCATTCCAAACTGTATCCCAACTCTGGTATGAATGATCTCTTAAAAACGTCAAAACTACTTACTCATGGCTTGCGTATTGCTACACTATGGAGCGCTGTCTGAGATCCTAAACGTCTTATGTTAATGGCCCGGTGAAATCAGGAAAACTACTGTTAATGACTCGTGTGAATTGGCGTTCTCAGATTAGACAGACGGGCTGGACGCAGCGACGACCGCTCAGTTGGAGTCAATACGGAGTCAATACGCGAGGCAACTACCCCCATTTCCTTGAGGCGTAGCAAGCTATGAGATTCTTCCGGTACTTTCTAATACTGCCGCTCGTACTGTTGTTGGCTATAGCCTCCAACAGCTTTGCTCAACAGAAACGTCAGCAACCAAAGCCACCTCGCAGAGTCACTCCAACTAATGCAAGCACGACTCAGGTCACCTTCGACACTCTGCTGTCTGCTGACTCCTACAAGATCTACGGTGAGGTGCGCGGAGTAGGTCAGCTGATTCGGTCTAACTCAGTGTCGGACTTGCTCGAACCGGTGATGAAGCTTACTAACCCTCCAAAGGAATTCAAAACACTCATTAAATGGCTCAATACTCGGGCTGATGACGTGATGACTTCCAGAATGTTAGTTGCCACCTGGCCCAGCGCCAAGAATGTTCCCGATGCGGTGTTTGCAATAGAATTTGACTCGGCTGAAGAAGCAACTAAGTTTGCACCACAACTCGACTCAGTTCTGCCCCGGATTCTGCCAACACCCGAGCCGGAACCATCATCATCAACATCCGCTGAAGAGAAAAACAATCCCAAGCCCCGCGAGAACACGCCGGCCAAGCCTTCATACTATCTGAAACAGGTTGGCTCGTTGATTCTTATCAGCCCGACGCCGCTAATACTGAAGAATCTGCGGCCAGCCGGAAGCAAGCTTTTAACCGAAGACGTTAGTTTTAGAGTTGCTCGCAATCGATTTAGCTCCGAACAACTTTTTGTTTACGTCGATATTGATGGAATCACCAAGGAGGAGGAGGAAAACCGAAAGCGAAACGAAGAGGTTGAAAAGAATCTCATAGCCGCAGCAGCTACGAGAGCGCCAGAAAATGACGCGTCTCCGGAATCCACACCCAAAGAAGAAGAGAAAAATGAACCGAAAGAGGAGGACCAATTTGTCCCCCAAGCAACTGTGTCGCCTGTCGGTGAATTAACAGTTCCGCAACCCCAGCCTGATCCTCTCTCGGCAGCGATTGGAGGTTTGGCTAACTCTTTTTTTGTTGGTCAAGCAACCTGGCCGGTTGCTATTGGATTCGCGGTCTCTTTCGAAGCCGACTCATTCGACGTCCGGGCTTTGATGGTGAGTGCACCAGGTGTCAGGTGCGATCCCATCCCCTTCTTTCCCAACCTCGTCCCTGGACCAGCTTTTGTTCCAGAGTCACCTTCCATTCTGCCTGCAGATACAGAATTGTTTGCTGCACTTTCACTAGACCTACCGGAAATCTACACAGCGTTGTCCAAACCACCAGCCCCATCTGCTGACGATAGGTCCGAGATCAGAACAATCAAAGAGTCAGAACCGGTTGGGCCTTTTGAGGAGATTGAGAAACGGCTAAAGATAAAGGTTAAAGATGACCTGCTGCCGCTTTTAGGTTCGGAGATCGTTGTCAGTATGCCCGTCAAGTATCTCGAAGGCGCAGGGCCAAAGAGCCCAATAGCTGTTGATCAGAAGAGCGCCAAGGAACCCAGTTTCGTTATTGCACTTTCTTTGAAGGACAAAGAAGGGATGCGCGCACTCATTCCCAAAATAGTCGACACGATCGGATTCAAGGGCGCGAGTTCATTGGCCCAAACCGAACACCGCGAAGACACGGAAATGGTGACTTACGGCGACATGTTGTCCTACGCGTTCATCGGAGACTTTCTGGTTATTTCAAGCGATGCTTTGACGACTCGGCATGTTGTAGATTCATATCTGAAGCATGAGACCCTCTCGTCCGATACACAATTCAAGAACTATACGCGCTGGCAGCCGCGTCAACTACAAGCTCAAGTTTATGTGTCTCCGGCACTGATGGAGAGTTATAAAAGCTGGGTGGATCAACCAGGAACGTTGATGAGTGATCAGACTCGGGAGATTCTGTCGCGACTTACTCTAGTAACACAGCCTCTTACCTACTCACTTTCGAACGACGGTTTGGGAACACTGCACGAAGTACACATCCCAAAGAATTTGATACTCATGGCCGTCACAGGAATTTCGGCGGAATCTGATCCGTCTCCGCTGGTCGCAAATGAACGAGCAACCATGAGTCTAATGCGGATGATTGGACAAGCTGAGATCCAATACCACACAGGCCAAGCTGGCAGTTTTGGCACACTCGAACAGTTGTTAGCCGGAGGGGTTCTTTCCGAAGAATTGATGCAAAGTCATGGTTATAAGATAGAAGTGACTCTAATCGGCTCCTCGTTTCAAGCGACAGCTATACCCCTTGAGTATGGGAAAACTGGGAAAAGGTCATACTATCTCGACGAAACCAACATCTTGCGAGGAAGTGATCGCTCGGGTGGAATTGCAACGAAGGAAGATCCGCCGATTCAGTAAATGTCCGATATGCTTTAGCTTGTCGACTGCGCCAATCAACAGCGTCACGGATGAATACTGATCGACAAGCTAAAGCATATCGGACATTGCTTACAGATTCTCAATCTCCACAGGCTCAACCGGCTCGGCTAACTCGAAACCAAAAATGCGCGAGTAAAAGTAGAGCTCACCATCGAGGGCTCGTTTGATGTTCCGAGCTTGCCGGAAGCCGTGTTGTTCCCCCGGAAACGCTACGTAAGAAACAGGAATTCCCTTTGACCTTATCGCATCAACCATCTGTTCTGCTTGATTCGGTGGTACTACCTTGTCCTCAAGTCCCTGGAAAAAGATCACGGGACATGACAATCGTTCCGTGAAGTTTATCGGCGAGCGCTCGAAATAGATGTCGCGCCTCTCCGGATAAGGTCCAAGTAGGCCATCAAGATACCTGGACTCAAACTTGTGCGTGTCCCTGGCAAGTGCTTCTGCATCGCTGACTCCGAAGTGGCTCGCACCCGCTTTGAATGCATCACGAAAGGTTAACGCACATAGCGTTGTGTATCCTCCGGCACTCCCACCGGTAATTATCAAGCGATCCTCATCTACTTCACCGCGGTCAATCAAATAGCGCGCTCCGTTAACACAATCGTCTACGTCAACTATTCCCCACCGCTTATTCAGCCGTTCCCGGTATTGACGACCATAACCCGTGCTGCCGCCATAATTCACATCAAGAACGGCGAAACCGCGGCTCGTCCAGTACTGCACTGAAAGGGCCAGAGCGGTGGTTGCAGATGCGGTTGGTCCTCCATGGCTCTTAACAATCAATGGTGGTTTTTCATCTTGCGGTGCTTGATAGTCGGGGTTTTGCGGGGGATAGAAAAACCCGTGTGCAGTTAGACCGGCTTCGGTCGGGAACTCGATTGGACGCGGTACCGAGAAGTAGTTTGGATAGACTTCAAGATCGTTTGAACGACGCAGGATTTCCATCTTTCCTGTTTTTAGATCCAATCTTGAAATAGAAGCGACGTCAGTGGGTGATCCTCCACGAAATACCGCATAGTCCTCGGAAGCACGCACGTATTGGACATCAGTAAAGGGACAATCAACGTCTTTCAGTTTGCGCGTGCGAAGATCCAGTAAACTTAGTCTAGACACTCCGTGCTCGATGTGACTACAAACAACCAGATCATCTGAGGCAAACGCATAAAACGACATACCGAAAAGCCATTGCGGCATGCCTAGCTCACCCTTAACCGGACAAACACCCTCTATCTCTCCAGACTCCGAGATTCGCTGTAAGTTCCACCAACCATTTCGGTCGGAAGCAAAGTACAGCGCCCCGGATGGCGACCATTCAGGTTGAAAGATCGATTCGTGAGCTCCGCCAGCAACCCAGCGAGTGTTTCCAAGAGCACCATCAGGATTGAATTCACCAACCCAAAGTTCACAACCGTCCCACGGCATATTCGGATGATTCCACGTCAACCATGCCAAGTGGATCCCATCAGGACCTAATGTAGGGGATGAATAAAAGTCGTTTCCCTCAACGAGAATTCGGCCGGTGTCTCCATTGTTTTCAAAACCGAAACTCGCAATTGAGGTGACGGCTTCGCCGCTGCTGGAATGGTCCTCTCGAATACAAATCAGTCGGTTACGGACGCGGTCAAAGCAAGGATCAGCGTAGCGAACATCGGCCACAGCAGTGATCGCCTCAGCCTCCGCGCCAGGAAGACAACCGTACAGCCGCTGATCGGAAAAGTTTGAAAAGTAAACGGCCCCTCGATTCGCAACGTAGTCCCCGCCACCATATTCATGGGCTCTTGTCCTCGCGTTTAGGGGTCGTTGATTAACTTCAACGCTTTCTCCGGAGGGCAAGCGTTTGACGATGACATTGCGGCCGCCCTCGGTGGGCCTCATTTCGACCCAATAGATGTCATCACCGTCGATGGTTGGTTGGCTGAGCCCAACGGAGCCGCCAACTATTAAGTCTGACGTTATCGGGGATTTCCACGACCCATACGGGGCAATAATCCGAGTTTTAACCAAAGGCATCTCCTCAATAAGGACTGGTTTTAGCGAGCGATTCGGGCCATAGTCTAAACAATTCAACCAGAGAAAGGCTTTGAAAAACTTTTGTCACAACCTCGCAAAGTCTTTACAAGACTTATGCAACCTATAGTTTTATCGGGCAGTTTAGTATCTGCCCCGTCGTTAATTCTCCATGGGAGAACTGAGATAAAGGCAAGGGCGCTGGTCTTGGGGGAGGTCAGCGCCCTCTCTTTTTGTCCTGAGTATCTTACCAGCGAACGCTTTACCGTTGACGGACGTTCGTCAATCCTCGTAAAAGCCACCCAGATCTCCAGCCAACACTGCTTTGCGTGCGACCCTATTGACTGGCAGTCAAAACAAGTTAACAATTCGCCAGCCAAAGAGAGAGTGAACACATGCGAATAAAGAAACATACTGGAATTGTCCTTTGTTTAGTCGTCACTGTCGCCCTCGTTTCATTGGGTCCCAATCCATCACATGCAGACACTTTCCGACCAGTAGTTCGAGGGAAACGGGGCGTGGTCGCTGGCGGTCAGCCTCTTTCGGTCGAGGCGGGACTTCGCATACTGCAACGGGGAGGTAACGCCGTTGATGCTGGTGTGGCGACAATTCTCGCAGCTTCAGTTATCGAATTCTCGCATTTCTCGTTTGGTGGGGAAGTGCCCATCCTTATCAAATTGAAGGGCGCCGAGGTCGTAGTTGTCGAGGGGATGGGCCAGGCCCCAATGAAAGCCACCCGAGAATTCTTTGTTAATCGCGCAAAAGCGAACCAAAACGAAGCAGTCGCAACCGCACCGGATTCGTCGAGAGCCCAGCGCGGAGAGACAGATATGGCAAGTATTAAAGGTGCTAAACCTGGGCCAATCCCCTCCACTGGCCCACTGTCGGCAACCGTTCCCGCTGTGCTGGATGCCTGCGTAACTGCACTCGATCACTTTGGGACAAAAACTCTTGGGGAAGTAATGGAGCCAGCCATCCAACTGGCTGATGGCTTTCCGATTGACGAACTGCGTGTGGAGTACATCAAAACGCGCTCACCAATTTTTTCACAGTGGCCAGATGCTCGGCGTGTCTTTCTTCCAGGAGGCGAAATCCCAAAAGTTGGCGACTTATTCGTCCAGGCCGACTTGGCCCGCACATTACGAGAGATAGTTAGAGCTGAAAGACTGGCGGCCAAAGGCACGCGGAATAATCGTCACGCAGGGTTAATGGCTGCACGCGACTACTTCTACCGCGGTCCAATCGCACGCCGCATCGGCGATTACATGCAAGCACACGGCGGATTGATAGCAGCCGACGACTTTGCTCGCTTTGAAGCAAAAACAGGACAACCGGTGCACGCTGACTATCGCGGCTACCAAATCTACAAGGCCGGCTTTTGGACCCAGGGCCCTGCTCTTGTTGAAGCGCTAAACATGCTTGAAGGCTTTGACCTCAAGGAGATGGGCCATAACTCATCGAAATATGTTCACACCCTGGTAGAAGCACTCAAACTGGCCATGGCAGATCGCGACCGATATTACGGCGATCCTAATTTCGCAAAGATCCCGATGACCGAGTTGCTATCAAAAAGCTACGCGGCACTCCGTCGGCCGTTGATTGATCCGTTCCGCGCCTCACTAGCTCAGCAACCTGGTGATCCCACAAACATGAAAGCGATTCTCGCGAACGCGGTGCAGACCACTGGACGTCTGTCTACCGTTCCGCCAATCGAGCGTGCGAACGACACGACCTGTGTGAACGTTGTCGACAAAGATGGGAATCTCTTTAGCGCAACGCCAAGTGGCGCCTGGCTGCCCGCCGTTGTAGCAGGCGATACGGGTGTACTGATGGGCCAGCGGTTACAGTCGGCATTGATCGATCCAAACAGCCCCAATGTTCTTGCGCCGGGTAAGCGCCCGCGAATCACATTGACGCCAACGTTAGTCCTTAGAGGCGGGGAGCCATTTATGGTGTTGAGTACTCCTGGTGGAGACAATCAGGATCAAGCACTTCTACAGGTACTCCTCAACATTATCGAATTCGGGATGAATCCGCAGGAGGCAGTTGAGGCCCCGCGATTTGACACACAACACTTCATCAGCTCATTCGATGATCATGAGTTTCTTCCTGGGTCGCTTAACATAGAATCACGTCTAGGTTTGAAAACCGTTCAGGAGTTGAGTCAGCGAGGTCACAAGATCAAGCTTCAGGCGGAATGGGGTACTCTTTCCTCGCCAACCGTCATTGTGTACGACAATAAAACGGGCGTGGCAGCAGCCGGCGCCGATCCGCGGCGTGGTCGTTACGCTGTTGCCTGGTGAGACGTTAGAACAAAACCAAGTTACTCGCATTTCGAAAAAGTGAAGCAAGCAAGTTTTCCTTACTTCGAATCTCAAACAACAGGAGTTCCCCACATGCGAATCGTTAGAAAACTAGCAGTGTGTTGCGCGATTAGTCTTGTTCTTGTCCTTCCCGCTAGTAACTTCGCTTCTCCGTCCGTGCCGAATCCCATTCTGATATTCATAGGTAGCGAGAATTTCAATCAGGGCGGCAAAGAATTCACGAGATACCAGTTCGATGTCTTCAACAAAGAAGCTTATCCAGCGGAGATGTTTGCATCTTCGCCCAATTTGCCTCCGTGTGGCTCAAACACGAAAGCGGCGAGAACCTGGGTTGATATTTTCGACCAAAATGGAAAGAGACTTTTCGGATTTTGCGCGCTCGGAAAGCCTGATGATTTGAAGGGAATTTGGTTTGCGCTACCGAGCGATGCGATACCACCTAGCTGGATCTACATCGAACTCAACGATCGCCAAACAAATACAAAATACAAGTCAAACCTGGCTGAAACAACCATGTGAGGTCCAGGAGAAGGTCGGTTAAGTGGCAGTACCAAATCTCAATTGGTGAAGGAGAATATTATGGCTTTGCAAGCAGGTGACCGCTTTGTAAATTTCGCACTCAAGAATCAGGACGGTGAGACCATTTCGCTAAACGACTTTGCGGGCAAATGGCTGGTGGTCTATGTATATCCGAAAGACGACACCCCGGGCTGTACGATTCAGGGAAAGTCGTTTACCGCAACAAAGCAGGAATTTGACGACGCAAACATCCTAGTGGTCGGAGTAAGTGAAGACGATGTCGAATCGCATAAGCAATTCTGCAACAAGTTTGGCTTCACAATTGATCTGCTGGCGGACCCAAATCACGACCTACTCAAAGCTGCTGGAGTGGGGCAAAGTGAGTACAAGGGCACCATGTACTGGGACCGTACCAGCTTTGTCATCGATCCAAATGGCAACTTGCGGAAGAGATACGATAAGGTAAACCCAGAAGGTCACGAGCGCGTCCTTCTCGCAGATATTAAGTCAATGCAAGCAACAGCTAGTTCATCTGCCACAAGCTAATCACTCGCTTCAACCAAAAAGCAACATGCTTGCATACGTCTTCTGGCATTGGCCACAAAGCACAATCGACCGCCAGGTGTATGAAGAGCATTTAGTGAGCTTTCACAGCACTCTAAAGGCATACCGACCTGACGGATTCAAGGGATCAGCCGTTTTTCTCACCTCAGATATGCCGTGGATTGGCACTAGCAGCGACGCGTATGAGGAGTGGTACCTTCTCGACGATTCAGCGGCGATGGACAAACTGAATCACGCCGCAGTGTCCGGTGCCTGCGAAGAGCCTCACAATCGCATTGCCAGGGAGGCTGCTGGAGGAGTCGCTGGTCTGTATCGACTGCGCGCGGGTAAGGAAAGCTTAACTCAATCACGAGTAGCAATATGGTTTGCGAAACCAACTGGTGTTTCTTACAACCACTTGCACTCGACGCTGCAACCAATCTGCGCGCAGGAAGGCGTCGCTCTGTGGGGACGGCAGATGACTCTCGGCCCGACCACTGAATATTGCATTCACAGCCACAAGGAGATTCGTTTGCCATCAGGGTATGAAGAGGTGAAAGTCACGCAAAGGCTGATCTGGTCAGGCGGAAGTGAGGCTCGCTGAATCGAAGACGGCTTTAGGATGACATCGTTCCTGAGTTTTTTTTGCCTTTGGGTAGTCGTCGTTGAGGTTGTAAAAACTAATCGCCATCCCTGTCAGTTCTCAGTTCGACTACAAGGGGACAGTGATCCGACGCGGCTCTAATCACACTCTCAGGCTCAGTAATCACGTTACACTCAATCAATCGCTCAGAAAACGCCTTAGGCAAAAACGCATAATCAAGACGAACGTGAGGATCCCAGGTCGGAAATGTGTAACCCTTTGTATCTTGATTAAGAAGTCGATAGCCGTCGACGTAACCTGCATCCAGCATCAATTGGATTGTTTCTCGCTGTAGTTCTCGTCCACTAACCCAAATGAGCGCGCGTATCCATCTGGGCAAGCGTTTGATCTCCAGTGCCTCTCCTGGAGCGAGTGTGTTGAAATCACCAACCAGCAGATGAAATCCATTCTGGTGCCGTTTGATTCCCTCGAGTAAGGATCGAATCTCCCGCGCACGCCGACGTTCGTCCCATTTGGAAAACCTCGCACTCAAATGAAGACCAAAGATCCTAGTCTCCGTTCCGGCGGGAACAATCTCGAGAAACGAGTGTCTCGCGCCGGCAGGATAGTGCCACTCGTGATAGGCGATTTCATTACGACTTACGTAACCGATAGAGTGATCCTTCCGAGCGGCCCAGTACGGCAAACCAGTAGCACTGGAGATTCGCTCGATTACACCAGGATGAATTGCTTCCTGAAAGACGACGAGATCCGGTGCAACATACTTTATGGCTTTAATGAGCGCATCTTCACGGCCCAGGCCCCCGAACCGAATGTTGTAGCTAAGCAACTTTAGAATCACGCCTTATCCCCGGCTGGAATCACAACGTAATACGGCTCACCCAGCAGTACGTCACGCGTGAACAGCACAAGACTGGACGTAGCCTGAAAGTTGACTGGTCGTCCCACTAGTTTCTGCAGCGACTCGCGGAGCGGATTTAGACTATCCGCGATATTCGGATCGGCATCGCACAAGGGTTTTGTGTGTAGACCCGGAATGTAATGAGCGGTTGTATTCCATGCCTGCATCACCTTCGTCCCGACAAGAGTGACATCGAGATCGCTGCTTCCTTCTCCTCGTGAGTCAAAAGGTGCTCCGTCGTCGTGACGCTTGTTTGTGATTACGCTGCCACGTAAAACGATCCCTGTTCCTTCCGGCGTTCCCTGTTGCAGCTTGCGGTAGAAAGCGATGAAAAGACGTTCATCACCGCTGAACGCAAGCGTAATCACTCGGGAGCGAAGCTCCGCCTCGCTCATTTCATGTGCATCTTTGGGCATAGTTACCCCACGAATGAAATCGCATTTGCGCGGTGTCCGATCTGCTTTAGCTTGTCGTCGGTCTGCCAGGTACAGCTCGCTTATGACAACGACAATCTAAAGATTATCGGACAGGGTGAATGTGGGGGGCGGATTAACGGGAGATTTGGTTCACCACTTCGAAGAACTCCTTAGTGCCCTCACGGATATTCCTTACTGTGATGCGTTCATTGTTACCGTGAACAGTCTCGTTCTCTTCTTCGGTTGTATAAAACGGAACCCAGCCATAAGCGATTATGCCAAGTTGTCTGTAGAGCTGACTCTCAGTATAGCCGCTGAGCATCTTGGTTGTGACTATGGCCTCAGGATGGTTAGCCTTGGTCACTTGCGCTATCACTGTGAATAGTTCCGTATCCACAAGGGAACTATTTGGTGGTTTGAAAGTGTTGACGTTTTCTATCTTTATCGTTGGATCGTCCACAACCGCCCTAAGCGCTACCAGAAAGTCTTCAGTCTTCTCGCCCGGGAGTAGCCGCACATCGATATTGCATGTGGCCGTATTTGGAATAACGTTTGTCTGCTTGCTGCCACTGAGCATCGTCAAAGAAATTGTGTTGCGAAGGAGAAAGTTGTATTCCCGGTTGTCAGTCAACTCCTTTAAAAACCCTGGGTCTTTCAGTGATTGGCTGATACTTGCAAACTTCGAGCGCCAGGGTTCCTGCTGTAACGGAGCCACATCTTTGAAGAACTTCTCAACTGCCGGAAGTAATTTGATCGGCGTCTGCCAATTAACGATCCGCGTCATTGCTCGCACCAGCCGGTTAGGTGCGGAATCCGAGATCGGACGCGAACCGTGTCCAGGTTGACCAGTCGCGGTCAGTTGCAACCAGAAGGGCGCCTTCTCAGCGACATCTACACCCACATACCGCACCGCGTCGCCTTCGAGTAGATTGTCGCCTCCTTCAGTGATCAGATACTCCGCATCTTTAAAGAGAGCCGACTTGTTGGCAATCATCCACAATGAGCCTTCATCCTTAACTTCCTCATCGGCTGTGGCAATAAAGATGACATCGCGCGATAACGACACGTTTTGCTGCTTCAGGATCAGCATCGTCATCAAATGAAGCAGGCCTTCACCTTTCATATCCAAAGCACCGCGTCCATAAATCGATCCCTTCCGAATTTCAGCCGAAAACGGATCGACTTCCCAGGCGCTGGCGTCGGCGGTAACAACGTCCATGTGACTCAATAAGATGATTGGGCGTTTTGAACCATTCCCTTTTAGCCAGGCGATGATGTTGGCGCGACTTGGCTTGTATTCGAAGATGTCATTCTGAATACCGTTCTGGTCGAAGATGGACTTGAACCACCGGGCAGCTTCGATTTCATTACCTGGCGGGTTCGAGGTGTTGATGCGGAGATACTTCTGCATCAAATCAACAGCCATGTCTTGATAACGTGGCCAGTCGATTTTTGTTTGACCGTTTTGAGC
>DASYRR010000155.1:0-8484 GCA_036004125.1 Pyrinomonadaceae bacterium
CGCGTGGCGCGCAGCAACAAGCTGCCGGTAAGAATAGCGAAGACATGGTTCGAGCGAACAGACTTTCTTCCCGCGACACTGAATCCCAATGATGTGTTTATCGATCGAATTCTGGATATCGATCCGACCATTGCGCCAAACGACTGGGCGAAATTCTATACTGACGCGATCAAGAGTCTTCCTCCGGGCGTGACAGAAATAATCGTTCACCTCGCCTATGACGACGCCGAGATGCGCGGCGCAACGTTCGATCATCCAAACTGGGGCGCCGCATGGCGGCAGCGCGACTTCGACTTCTTTGCCAGCGATGCATTCCGCAAGGTACTTGAAGAAAACCAGATCAAGCTAATCACCTGGCGTGAGATTGGTAAGCTGATTACCAGATAGGAGAGCGCTTGCCACTTTTTTCTGGCGCAAATCAGGGCCTTGCTTTTCATCCCGAAGTGGCTTTGCACAAAAAGTCCAAATCCCACCAACGGCAGTTGGTGGATGGTTCAGATCCTTTCTACGGAACGCGACAACACATGAGACTCAGAAATCCCACCAACGGCAGTTGGTGGATGGTTCAAGTCCGCACTATTTATGTTGTACCAGGAGAAGAACAAACTTTGGGGGGCGAGAACAACAAGTGACTTTAAAGTGCAATGAATAGTTTGGACTTGAACGAACCACCAACTGCCGTTGGTGGGATTCAGGAATCTTAATCGACGACTTAAGTAGAAAGGACTTGAACCATCCACCCACTACCGTGGGTGGGATTGGATTTTTTGTGCAAAGGCTCCCGAAGTAGACTACCAAGAATCGACCCCCAACTGGTTACCGATCTGAAATTGCTTTCTACAGTTCAAACGATCACGAGGAATCACAGTGACCAAACACAATTTCTCCCGCCGCCAGTTTTTGAAAGCTGGCGGCATTGGTGTATTGGGTGCGTTCGCGTTTCGCGGTAGCGCGTTGGCCCATGAAGGACGCGAGCTCACCTTATACATTGGCACCTTCACATCGGGAAAGAGTGAGGGTATCTATGTTTACCGCATGAACCGTATCAGTGGTGAGCTGAATAAATGATCGATACGGTGTCGACACTGCCAAACAACTTCACAGGTGTCAGTTATTGCGCGGAGGTGCATGTGTCTCCGTCGGGAAAGTTCCTCTATGGTTCAAATCGAGGCCACGACAGCATCGTTGTCTTCGCAATCGATCGGCGAACCGGTAAGCTCCAGCAACTGGGACACACTGCAACCGGGGGCAAATGGCCTCGTAATTTCACCATCGATCCTACTGGAAGGTTTTTGCTCGTAGCCAATCAGCATACTGACAACGTAGTCAGTTTCAAGGTTGATGAACGGACCGGCCTACTCGAGCCTTTTGGCCAGGTTGCGGAAATACCAGTGCCGGTGTGTTTGAAGTTTCTTTAGAGTTGTTTCAATCCGGCAAAGTCTCTCCTTAGCTCAGTTGTGTGTCGGTTTAAGAATACCACCAATGCAGTTGGTGGATTGTTGATACTCAGCCTAGAAGAATGAACCCTACCGAGCTCACAGAATCCCACCGACAAAGTACAAAGTCGGTGGATCGTTCATACTCAACCTACGATAATTCAGAAAGGCTATGTATGAACCATCCACCAACTGCGTACTGCGTTGGTGGGATTTGATAAAGCGGAGTCGCGTATCATTGTAGGTTGAGTCTGAATAATCCACCAACTTCGTTGGTGGTATTTTCAAGCTGACCCACTCCGCGTCTCTCACTACTCATGTCTCTCACTACTCATTGACTTCGATGAGCCACCGGAGTAGATTGCTGCCACATTTTTATTTGCAAGGTTCCTTAACCTCCCCCACCTTTCCGAGGCCCTAGAGAGGGCTAAACTTGACCCGACAAAGAAGAGAGCAATCGGGAACGCTATATTTAATCCCCTGGTACGATAATCATTTTATCGCAGCTTTTGCTTCACGCTGCTCACGTTAATGAAAACGCATTTCTGCCAACAGGATTGTCGCCGCACAGAATTGCGGTCCCTCTGACTGTTGCTGAAACCCAGATAACTACGGCCGCTGAACTAAAGAGACCCCGAATTCTCAGTCCAGCGCAGCCGTCTCCATGAAGGAGGTTCTAATGCCAAGGTATGCAGGCTTTTATGTGTTTCTTCTTGTTGTAGTTGCCGTAGTCCCAACGACGATTATTTCCTCTCGGAGCCAGGCGGTTCCCCTCGAGGACCAGGCTATTCCGTCCCAAGGCTCAGATACGGCCAAGAAGACCAAACCGCGGCAGGAGGAGCCGACGGAAGTAACGGAGGGTAATTTAACGGAGAACCAGAAGAAGCATAGCCGGCTCTTCGAAATACCGGGTCAGGTTAAACTGAAGGATCGCGCACCAGAGGAGTCTTCAACCGATGTTGGCGAAGACATACCACTCAGGATTGCTCGATATGCAAACGCCGATGAATACCTAAACGCTCTCGTGTGCGCATCGGACGCGATTGTACAGGGCACGATAAAATCGAAATCTTCACAACTTACCGAACTAGGCACGAACATCTTCACCGACTACGAGCTGATTATAGAAAACGTTCTGAAAGGCAGTGATCTGCCGACACCCATTCAGCTTAACTCAAATATAACGGTTACACGTGAAGGTGGCACCGTTAAGTTGAACGGTCGAATATTGCGCGTCGCACACACGTCACAACCGGCCCTCAAGGTTAACAAGGACTACATCCTTTTTCTTAAACGAGTCCCCGCAACAGGCGCATACACCCCTATGGGCATCTCCGGCGAGAGCAGTTTTCAAATCGAAGGGGACAAACTAACGCAAGTCTCGGAAGAGCCAATGCCGATGGGAGCATCGGGTACCGCGGAAACCCCCGCTTTCCTAAACCAGATTCGAACCGCTGTGAATGCTCCGTGCAAACACTAGGGAGAAAAAATGGTTCTCACCAACAGGCCCAAGCACCTTGGAGCTTGCTCGCGATTGATTTTTTCCTCGCTACTACTTGTTCTTGCACAAGCGCCTTTGACTGTCCTAGCGCAAACTCCGACCGGATGTCCGCCAGGGGGGACCACCCGACCAGCCTGGGCGAGAAATTCCACCGTATATGTGACAGTTGATTCCAGCTTCAACTCGGATCAGAGAGCGCAAATCGCGTTGGCTCTTTCGGGATGGAGTGGTGCAAATGCCAACGACAACCGTTCGAATGTTCATTTTGTGATAGGACCACCGCAGAACAACGGTGATAACGTCCTCCTGATCACACAAGGAACTGTTAACCAAAACCCGTCTAATCCGAATAGCTACGGGTCGAACGTGCCAGGTTGGCCTGTTGCCACTGATGTCGGATCATTAACGCAGAGAATTCAAACAAATTCCGCCGGACAGCTCACCAACGCAACCATTACGTTTAATACTGCAGGAGCTCAAGCAAATCCCGGATGCCAATCATGCGGTATGTTTTACGATCCGCAGCAGCCGGGCTACGATCTGGTTTTTCTCAAAATACTACTTCATGAATTGGGCCACACATTGGGCTTGGGCGAGGCTCCTGGTAACTCTGGCACCAACTCACAAACCCCTCAGAACTCAGTCATGAATCAGATCGCTCCAAGCTGCCCGAACGACGGATGCACAGTCAACGGAACGCCAAGCGGTAATCTTCCGACACAGGTAAAGCCATGCGACAACCAAGCCGTTAACACTGTTTGGGAGTATACGGACATAGCTTGTACTGGGTGTGATTTATGCGAAGGCGATCCATGCTGCGGCGATCCATGCTGCGGCGATCCATGCTGCGGCAATCCATGCTGTGACGATCCATGCTGTGGCGATCCCTGTTGCGGCGATCCGTGCTGCGGTGATCCCAGCTGCGGTCAACAGTGCTATACGGTATGTACTACCTACTGCTATGTCAGCTGCACCGTCTATGACGACTATGGTAATTGTTACTGGGAGGAACAGGTCTGTGACACGAGTTGTGAAACACAATGTTACTGAAATAATTTACCTGCAGTGCCCTTAGAGATCGGAGGTCGCAACATGGGGAAGCACATCTTGATAGCTGTGGTGGTGTCGGTATTGTTATCCGCCGTCGCCCTGGGATTAGTTAGCAAGCGTTCCAATAACACCTTGCTGTCGCAACAGTCCCAACAAGTGCCAGACATTCGATCACAGAGTCTTCGCACACAAGCGGAGAAGAGTGGATCAGTGACCGCAACTGCCCGGCCGACGAACTTGCGCAGGTACGATGCTGTCAACACGCTAGCGCAAGAAAGTAATGCGATTATCACTGGTACGGTCAATTCCCAAACGAGCCAGTTGCTACCTCCCGCCGAGAAGTTAATCGTGACTGATTTCAAGATTACGGTTCGAGAGCCAATCAAAGGAGCTTTGGTGACCGGCCAGACAATAAGTGTTCGGACTCCGGGTGGGCGGGTCGACTTTGGCGATGGAAAGTATGCCGAAGTAAAGATGCCGGACTTCTGGAAGTATCCGGAAGTGGGCAAGCTCTATGTCGTTTTTCTCGAAAGTAGAACGGATGGAAGCTTTGTATTGCGCGGCGGGCCGCAGGGCCTGTTCGAGATCAATGCTGCGGGAACCATAAAAGCTCAGGTACGGCCCGAAGACAAGTTGGCGCAGAACTATGATGGCAAGAAGCTGAGATCATTTCTCGCTGAAGTTCGCACAGCCAATAAGTAGTGTCGGCCGTTCGCGCCTCGTACCGGTACATTCATCCGCACGCGAAAAATGAGGAGATCGGAAATGAGGGGAATTCGTCTACGAATCGCGCTTGCATTGAGTGCGATCTTCATTATCACGACAGCCACGCTTGTTGCCAGTGGCCAGGAGCCCGCGACACCGCGCGTTAGGCTTGAGCAGAAGGGGATCCCCTTCACCACTGATGCATTTATTGAAAGCATTCGAAAAGGAGATGTCGAAACCCTCAAACTCTTTCTGGCCGCAGGAACGAATCCAAACACGAGACAGGTAAAAGACAGAGATTACTCGACAGCGTTGATGGTGGCAGCGATGGTGGGGCAGAGTGTCGCGGCCGAAACTCTTATTGCCAGTGGCGCTGATGTGAACAGCAGAAACAGTACCGGTAAGACCGCGCTCTCATGGGCAGCATGGAAGGGACATACCGAGACCGCGCTCGTATTGATTAAAGCGGGCGCAGATGTAAACGTTACAGATAACTCCGGCGTAACACCGCTATCGTTTGCTCTCTTAGGCAAACATACTGAAACAATCCGGGCAATAATAGATAAGGGAACTGATGTTAACCGCCGCGGCAGAGATGGTATGACTCCTTTAATCTACGCCACTCTGGCAGGAAACAAAGACGTCGTCGAGGCACTTTTGTCAAAGGGCGCCGACATCAATGCCAAGGGCTCACGAAAGAGATCTGCATTGATGTTCGCGACGCTTACCGGAAACGCAAGCGTCGTCGAGAATCTTTTAGCTCATGGAGCGGACGTAAATGCAACCGATAATCTAAATCGCTCGGCGCTAATGCTTGCTGCTGAAACAAATAATCGTCCAGTCGTCGAGGCTTTGCTTGCTAGCGGTGCGTACGTGGATGCCAAGGATAGAAACGATCGCACGGCCCTGATTCGGGCTGAGCAAAGGGGCTATTGGGCCATCGCAAAGCTACTGCTTTCCAGAGGAGCCCGGAAAGACGAAAGCAGGTGGCCCTAACCTTCGAACTGTGACGACAAGTCGCCTTATTACTGACACCAAAAGGTGGGCTCGCCAGGATAACTTCAAGGCGGTTGCGATTGCAGCACTGCTCGCCATCTTGCTTGCTGGAGCCATAAGAAATGCGCAGCTGTTGTCTCAGAGCAACGTGGCGGTTGGGATCGACGGTTACTACTACGTCCTGCAGATTAACGGGCTGAAGAACAATCACCAGCTTTATTTCCCCTCTCGCACTCCGCTTGTCTTGTACTTCCTTACTGCGATCAGCTATTTCACAAACAATTCTGTTAAAGCATTGAAGGTCGGCAGTGTCTTGTTACATACCTTCCTCTGTCTGGGCATTTTTGCTCTGCTTGAGAGCGCCACTCGCAACGTTTGGCTGGGCGTACTAGGCAGTGCTTTGGCGGCAGTCTCCGGACTCCACCTGTACATGATTGCCGAATTCATTAATTCCCTGGGCGCATTAACGCTGCTGAGCTGGGCAGGTTGGTTCACCGTTCGCTGGGTGCAGACTCGTGAGTTGAAGTGGATCGGTTTGACTCTGGTTTTGCTCAGCGCCGCTATCTTCAGCCATCGACTAGCACTCGGAGTTATATCGATAATCGCTATTTCTCTACTCTTATTTCAAGGCCTTGTCAGTTCCAGATCAAATGGTAGATATGCCTTCGCTTCTCTTATTGCCCTTATTGCTATCTATTTCGCTCCTGCATTAGTCAAAGCTCAGGCGGTCATTGAAATATCGGGACGGCTGCGGACTGACCTAACCACCGTCCCACGTTGGCCAATCAGCCAAAACTATTTCCCTGAAACCTTAATGCTCGCCGTATTGGCTCCTATAGCTTTGGCGCTACTCTTGGGACCTGTGCGACGACTAGGAATTGTAAGTGTGGGTAGCGGTCTTGCCGCACTGGTTGCGCTCTGCAGTTTGCTTGTCACTCTCAATCCTTTCCTCAGCGAGGAGAGAGGTTGGACGGAAACTGTAGGACGGATTAGAGGATTGGCTTACATCCAAGTGGCGTTCCTATTGCCGGCGGTGATCTGGCTTGTACTTTTGGTACGGCGGAAGCTCACAATTTACGTGCTGGCAATCTTGCCGCCTTTTGCAATTCTCACCGCACTATCGCCTCTACCATTGGGTTTGCGAAGCGACTATCTGATGAGGCGCGCGGAGTTGGCTCAGACTCTTCCTTATTATCAAGACCGGGTCGGCAAGGATTCACTCATTATCGCTTCCCATGGAGATCAGTTTCTGGTGACTGCGACACTCGGAGTTGTGTCACAGCATCTGCCGCCGGAAAACACTGCGACTCGGAAGATTTACTGGCTTTTGGACACGTCAAAGAATCAGCCACCGGCACTGGAATCGGTCGAGGTGGCTGAGCATCCAAATGCAAGGACGGTTTTAGTTGAGGATGGAGTCCTTAGGTCATACCTGTTGTCAGCCACGGACGCCGAGAAGCGGGGACTGATAAGTTACAACCGGCATCTCCTGGTAGCTTACAGGCAAGGGGGATCAGGCAGCCCTTTCCCGTTGAGATGAATCCGTATCTCAATCCAGCACCCTAAGTCGCATCCCGCCGTCTTAGCGCTGTTGAATATCCAATCTGAATGGAAGAGAATGGCAGCGCTCCTGTAATCCTGCCTGAGGAAAACTAAATAGATGAGAAAAGTGATGCTTGCCCGGGGGGCAGTTGGTCTTTCACTGTGCCTCCTTCTCGCTTGTGCATTGAGAGCAAGCGCGCAAGGACCCATGACTAAACACAATCTGATGCCGGTCCCTGCCTCGGTGCGTTTTCACAACGAGCGCTTAGCGATCGACAGTTCATTCAAGGCCGCCATCAGAGGTCATTCCGACGCCAGGCTACAGTCAGGCATCGCGCGTTTCGTCAAACGCCTGGAAGGCCGCACCGTCCTCTCATTCGCGCCAGGCCTGGCACTCGACGATCAAACGACCACACTGGTGGTCCAATGTGAAGGTCCGGGCAAAGACATACCAGCAGTCGGCGAGAACGAAAGTTACCGCATAGATATCACCAGCCGCCAAGCTTTGTTGACGGCCCAAACTGTGGTTGGCGCGCTCCGAGGTCTCGAGACAGTTCTACAGTTGCTCGACAGTGATCTGTCAGGGTTCTACCTCCCCGGAGTTCAGATTCAGGACCAACCTCGCTTTCCCTGGCGAGGGTTATTGATCGACGTCGCTCGTCACTTTCAGACAATGGACACTCTGAAGCGCAACCTCGACGCGATGGCGGCGTTGAAGCTAAACGTATTTCACTGGCACTTGTCGGAAGACCAGGGATTTCGCGTCGAGAGCAAAAAGTTTCCCAAACTTCATCAGCTGGGGTCGGATGGCAATTACTTCACGCAGGAGCAAGTCAGGGAAATTATCGCCTACGCCCGCGACCGTGGCATTCGTGTGGTGCCGGAGTTTGATATACCTGGTCATAGCACTAGTTGGCTGGTCGGATACCCTGAACTCGGTAGCGCGCCTGGGCCATACACAATCGAGCGGCGTCCAGGCATATTCGAACCGGCTCTCGATCCTACCCGTGAAGCGGTCTACAAGTTTCTCGAAGCCTTCCTCGGCGAGATGGCGGCACTCTTTCCTGATGCTTATTTGCACATTGGCGGAGATGAGAATGAAGGCAAACAGTGGGATAGAAACCCTGCGATCCAGGCTTACATGAAAGAGAAAGGGATCAAAGACAACCACGGCCTTCAGGCTTACTTCAATCAGCGACTGCTGAAGATTCTGCAGAAACATGGAAAGAAGATGATCGGTTGGGACGAGATTCT
>DASYRR010000156.1:0-10253 GCA_036004125.1 Pyrinomonadaceae bacterium
TCAACTCTTTCGACCCTTAAATGAAACGGAGTGGTTGCGACACGGAAAGGCAAACGAGAATGATGTCAGCGTTCGCGCGTTGGCTTACATCATTGCCGGACACGAACTGCATCACATGGGCGTCTTGCGCAGTCGTTACTTAAAGAGTTAGGAAGAGCCTCATCCGGTAATAGGATGTCAAGACAACTGAGAATCAGTTCTAGAAACTTATGGCCGTTTGGCAATTTGATCTTCTTCTGATTTCGGCAAGCGTTTCCCAGTCGGATCGTTTTCTCGCCAGAGAAATTCCCACACGGCTGGACCATTCTTGCGCGTCGTACATCTGAGATGACCGCGCTTATGTCGTGTATTCATTTTGTCCTCCAATCTGCTGCTACTCCGCTGTGATAACTACGCGGAATAGCACTGACACGCAAAAGAGGACATGGTGTCGATCGTGAAGGGCTATTGAATCCCGATAATGACGCCGCCAATCGGCGCCACAAGCTTCATTCGTTTGCCGCCGCCGATGGTCGTCCTCTCGGGGGTGTGTCCCGGTACGATCTTGATTACACCGCCGTCAGCCACAGCCGCAGTAGCCGCGGCGATGGTAGTGAAAGGGCGATAAAAATCTCCCTCGCTCGGTCCGCTCCAATCGAAATCCACCCACACTTCATGATTCGAACCCGCTTTTTCAACTTCGCCGGTTTCGGAAATGCGTGTGGGGTGCCATAAATCCCGCATGTCGAGCGTGAGCTTGGTATTGAGGCCGGGATTGGTAATCTCCACCACGGCATCCGCTGTACTTTTCATGACTGTGCCGCTGAGAAATGGATTCGTGTCATTGCCAGCATCGATCAAAGTATCGTTTCGATCTCCATCTTCCGAATACTCGATGTTTAGTATTCTTGCACCAGAAGTCGCACGGTCGCCATCGCCGTCGACCTCGCTCCAGATGATGAAGTGCAATTTATTGCCGTTCTGAGTCGTGTATATAGCTTCGACGTTGTTGCGAAGGTGTAAGTCTGGATTCCTTCGAACAACGCTGCTTTTGAATTCCTCAAAGCCTAACTCTGGGTGAAGCCAGGTATCGAATGCTTCCATGCACCCAAAATCTCCCTCCAGGTAAATGGCGAGATAAAAGCCAGGAATATCACCTCGCCCATGGTATCGTCGGTCGATGAAAATGAACCCACGGTCGGGCCTTCCCGGCACCCAGTTCGGTAGATAGACCTTCTGTCCACAGGCGAAATCAGGAGCGACACCATAATTCTCCACCGCTCCTACAGCTTGCGAGAAGGTTGAGAATTGAATCAGTTCACTCGCGTTTTGGGCCGCGCCACCGAGCAATTGAGTGGTCGGCATGAAGGACGTGGTTACGGCAACTCCCAACTGATCATCTTGACCCCCAGGTTCGACGACTTCCGCTATATGTGGAAAAACGGCCCAAGGGGCGGGGCTTCCTCCCGCCGTGATAAGGTAGCTGGGCGAACTCGCGTATATTTCCATGTTGTCACAATTGCGACCGCTTGCTACTTCCTCATAGTGAGGGACGCGGTGAAGCCTCTGAAAAAAGCGACGGTGCCGGTCATTCACAAACAAATCATTGATCGAGTGCGGAAGCCGATAGTTGCTGACTGCTTCCATGGTCATTGCTCTACCGTTACTCGCGATAGCCCATGGCCGGGGACGAGCCGGATTAATGTCACCTGGGATAAGCGTGTAGTTAGGTTTTTCGAAGGCCCTCATGTTGCCTGCTTGAATCGCAAAGTTTTCTACCATGGGATCGGCGCCGAGGGCCGAATCCGAAAGACCGACATTCATGAACCCTGTGGACGGAGGATCGAGAGTCCTGTTGTTAGGGAACTCATTCCTTCGCCGGAATGGAACCATGCGTCTCAGGTCGCTGCTGGAAACGGCGATGTGTGCGGAGATGTAATCCAGCACCATTCGTGCCGGTATTGTCAGGTTAACTACGTAATGTGATGAGAGGTGTTGATGCCGCATACTGCACGGATGCGCATCTCTGTTTCTCCCTACCATCGTCATCGTTTTCCAGTTGAGATTATCAGTCACTGCGTTTGGTTATACTTTCGCTTCGCCCTGAGCTTTCGCGATGTCGAGGAAATGCTGGCAATGCGTGGCGTCGCACTGTCCTACGAGACTGTCCGAGAATGGTGTCTCAAGTTCGGCCAGACTTATGCTAACCACTTGCGACGCAGGGCTCCTCGACCCGGCGACAGGTGGCACCTTGATGAAGTATTCCTCAAGATCAACGGGCGGCTTTATTACCTCTGGCGTGCAGTTGACCAGGATGGCGATGTATTGGACATCCTGGTCCAAAGCAAGAGAGATAAGAAAGCGGCCAAGAAGTTCTTCCGCAAACTGTTAAAGGGACTGTGCTATGTCCCGCGTCTGATTATTACCGACAAGCTGAAGAGCTACAGTTCCGCCAGAGCTGAAGTGATGCCGAGTGTCGAGCACTTGCAGCAGAAGTATCAGAACAACCGCGCGGAGAATTCACATCAGCCGACCAGATTGCGAGAGAAGGTGATGAGACGGTTCAAATCGCCAGCCCACGCGCAGCGCTTTCTCTCGGCCTTCGGAACTATTAGCTCACACTTCCGAGTAGGGAGACATCTGTACAGCGCAGGCGGTTACAGAGCAGTGATGATGTTGAGATTCGCCTTATGGGAAGAGGCCATTTGCGTCCAGGCCGCAGATTAATAACCATGGTCGTAAATAGAACCGATGACCCAAGTGGATTTGATCTTATCGCTATACGATTTTGCGTCTGCAAGGAAGTTAAGTTGACAATATCCTTCTATGCCCGCAGTCTCCTGAACACAACGGCGCTGTTGTCTCAGGCCGCTCATAGAGTTATTCTTCGTGCATGTCCACTATTGTTGAAATTGAGAAACTAGCTTTGGACTTGCCCGACAAAGAACGCGCAACTCTTGTAGCAAATCTGCTTGATTCACTTCCGGGTATATTGTCGGAGGAGGACGAAGGCGTTGCTGAGGCTTTGCGCCGTGATGCGGAGGCTAATGTGAATCCGGATGCGACTGTTTCTCTCGCCCAATTGGATTCGCAGATTCAAAGCCGGCGCAACTGATGCGATTGGAATTTCATCGCCTGATTGCATCTGACATCTCGGCCATTATGACGTATTACGAGGATGTCGGAGGACCCAAACTCGCAGAGGAGTTCTACAACGAACTACGTCAATTCTTTCAGAATGCAGCCAATAATCCCGAAGCTCACAGCATTCGCGAGCGGGATCTCAGGCGCGTAAACCTCGAAAGATTTCCCTATCATTTTCTCTTCCGAATAGTTAACGACTGCGTTCGTGTCTTAGTTGTGCGTCATCACAGCCGACGACCCACTCTTGGAATCGATCGACGCTAATCGGATCGAGCCATTTTACTCCGAGTCATGAGCGTGCCTCTTACATCGCCAATGTCTCATTGCTTAGGTGCTCACATAAACAACTCCTCCTGGTCCAAAGCGCTCCACATCATTTGCAGCTCGGTGGCCGATAGCTCCGCGACACCATCTAAATAATGTTGAGTTGATCTACTCATTGACGAAGCAACTACAGGTCTAAGTTTTTCTTCAAGAATCATCTGCACCAAGCGTTGTTGCGCTGCTCGCTTCTCTGGATTCCTGGCTTGCGAGTAAATATCGACGGTGATACGAGCACTTCCATGACGCATCAACTCCTGCACTACTTTCACATTTTCTCCGTTTGCGATCAGCAACGTGGAAAAGGAGTGTCGAAATGGGTGCCAGCCAATCCACTTCGTGATGCCGGCTCGTACGGCTGCTGGCCTAATTACTTTTCTCATCAGAATGGCCGGCCAATAGGGAAGCTTTCCTTTGCTGCGAGGACTTGCAAACACCCAATCATCGGGCAGTGAATAGAGGCTTTCCGCTTTCCATGACAACAACTCTGCAACTACATCAGCGGCCAGGGGAACAGGTTTCCGCGAAGCTTCCGTCTTGCAGCTCCCACTAACTTGGTTGTAGATAGAGCGCGTAACATTCATCATACGCTCCGAGAAGTCAATGTCACCCCATTTCAGAGCAAACAATTCGCTGCGACGCAATCCGGTAGTCGCATCGAGCAACACCATGAGGCGGAAAGGATGGTCCAGTTGACACAATAAACTTTGAATCTCATGTGGATCCAGGACTTCAGGAGTTGTTTGGCGAGCACCACTTTGACGGACCAGCGTAATGGGATTCTTCCCCTGTTCCAGCCATTCATATCTAATGGCATGGTTGAATAACACACTCATAAGGTTGCGTATCTTTGCCTTGGTTGTATTGGCCAGGGGATTTCCATTTTTGCGACACAACTGTCTCAGCCAGTTTTCAACGACAATGGTCCTGACGTCGCGGATGTCAATCTTTGCCCAATGTGGTCGTATCCATGTCTGCATAAACTCGGCATAAATTTTCCTGGTAGCCTCCGAATACCACTCTGCTCTATCACCAAGCTCGGTCTGTTTGTAATGATCGACCAAGTCTCCAAAGAGAACGGACTGTTCCGGTTGGCGGTTACAGACTTCGTTGATTGTCACTCTAAGTCCGTTAACGGCTGCCAGTGCTAAGTCCTCAGTAGCATATTGCTCGATGGTGCCGACCACGGCTGTGCGACGTACGCGTTTACCCGTTGCCCCGTATTCTCGCCAGAGAAATTCCCACACGGATTGACCATTCTTGCGCTTCACACATCTGAGATGACCGCGTTGATGTCGTATATGCATATTTTCGAGTTTCCTTCCACGTCTGCTGATATTAATCACGCCGAAAGGTACGACAACGCGCGAGATTGTCCGAAAGCAATGGCCCAGAAGCCCTTGGCAGCTGAAGTACTTTTAGAGGTGGGTTATTTCTTCGCGTTTAGATTACTGCGAGGCGATGCGGCGGGATTTCGCATTTGATCCTCTATTGCGCGCTTCGCCATGCAGTCGCAGTCGTCGAGGAGGATGATGCCTGCCAGCATGACTAGTCCCGAGTATGCATTCGACCCTCGCCGGGGCGCCCTGTTACAGCTCTCGCCCAGGTACAACACGCTGACACCGATTACGCTCCTGGAGAAAACTCTTGAGTGACTCTTGCCCCACAAATGTCCCACTAGAGGATGCAATCGGAAGAAGAAATGCAAGGGATGCAATAAATGCAGGGTAGATTTATTGAGAATTTGCTGAGCAATTTTGTAAATGATGCACTCACAAGAGTTAAAAATAGGTAGAGCACTACATTGACACGGTAGGGGTCTGGGGTTCAAATCCCCACGCGCCTACCAATTTCCTCAGTAAATCCGCACTTCTAAATATCCACTGCAATTTGGGCACACAGTTGGGCACACAAAAACTGTGTTTGCCTCTTGGATCGACCTTTGCCATGAGGTCCAACGAAGGAGCATTGCAGTGCGATATTCTTCTTGCGTCACTCGGAGACAGCGTCGAGGGAGATCTGAGTACGTCGCAGTTCTCAGTTATTACGATCACAACGGAAAACGGCGTCAAAAACGGCGTACAGCCTACTCACATAGCGACGCTAAGCGAATAAGGCGTGAACTCGAAGATGAATATCTTTCGGGTGGTGAAGTAGCGTTGTTCTCGGACAATTTGACATTCGAAGATTTGGCAACCCATTGCCAACAAACAAAATACTGCCAAGCTGAGTACGACGATGCCGGCAACAAGCTCTTTGGTGTCAGGGATACAAGTGTTTACGAGGCACACTTAAAGCACTTCAGAGGGCTTTCGGAACGGTCAGAGTTAGAGATATCAGGGTTGGAAATTTGCGTGCCTATCGAAATCATCGACTCCGCAGCAAAACGAAGGGTGGAGGAAACGTCAACGTTGGCACAGCAAACCGTGAGATGAATACTCTGCGAGCAATGCTCATTGAGGCGAAAATCAACGATTGGATCACTGTCAATCCTTTCACTAAAGTCAGACCTGGCGAATTGATAAACACTGCTGATGAACAGCCACGAGAAACGATCTTAACCTACGAGGAGGAGCAGCGGCTTTTGAAAGAGTGCGACGGAGAAGATCGTCGACATTTACGGGCGCTAGTGATTGCTGGACCGTGGTCGGATGAAGGCCTCCCAGAATCTTTGCGACTTGCTCGATCGAGAATTTCGGCTCAGTTGCTTTCAACGGCATACCTCAGCCCAAACGGTCGGAACCAAAAGGTTATTCTGTGAATTCCTAAGTAGAGGGTTATCCAGCAACAAGAATGCCAGTTCAACTCGCAATTGTGAATCGAACGTCCGACTTCTCAAGGTCATGTTTGATTCTTGGCAGGGTCATAAGCGACCCGATGGGTCACATGTGACCCTCTGGTCTCTATCGGAATTGAAGTTCAATTTGTGATCGTTTGGTGGCATAACGATTGTTAGCGACTCCTCTTGCCGAACCATGCTGCGCAGAAGGAGAAGGAATGATCTCCACTCACCAGAATTCGTTCGATTTTCGTGAAAGCTCTCCTGGAGTCCTATTAGTAAGACCATTAAGTTCTGCATCCTCCGCCGGCAAAGCATTGCTGCAAGAACTCAATGAAAAACTAATCGGCGACTCCTTAGTCATGCAGTCTCTCAAGAATTTGATTCAGGCTGTAGCCAGCTCAGCAGAGACTGTGTTGATTACCGGTGAATCCGGTACTGGCAAAGAGTTGATTGCGCGTGCGATTCATGATCTGAGTCCACGGCGAGGCAAAACATTCCTCGCTATCAATTGCGGCGCTCTTAGTGAGTCATTGCTTGAGTCAGAACTATTTGGGCATGTAAGAGGGGCCTTCACTGGTGCAACAACGAATAAGAAAGGCTTCTTTGAATCGTCGAGTGGCGGAACTATTTTCTTGGATGAGAAGTCGGCTGTTTGCCAGCTCAGACAATCCGCTCGTGAAAACTATCCCTAATATTCCGAAGGAGATTTTGATAACGTGTGAGCCAACGCCGGTTCTGTCGAATCTGAGCGCGAACGTCTTGGTCCATAAACGCATCTCGTTCTGTAGGCACGGTAAGATCCAAGGCTTGCGTCTCAATTCGGCCATCATAGATGTCTGAAAGCTTCGTCTTCCCGTTCAGATAGAAATCTGCCGCTCGCATCATCTCCTCGAGTGCTTCATAGTCTGCCTCTGAAAAGAATAGACCATGTTTATCGATGACCTGTTTCGCCTGTCGTCGGCGATCGGGCCAGAGCTTCGCCGCTGACTTCTCTCCAGAGCTCCTCTCCGGCTTCTTCGAGCGCGACTAGTGAGGTCCAAACACTGAGGAATGCCGCCCTTTGTTCTGAAGTGGCCACCGAGCCATCACGCAACATGATTCGCTGAGCAGTGTCAATGGTCGCGAGCGATGAAGCAGCCGTCACTTCGATTTGATTTAGCTTCTCTAAGACTAGCTGGGCCAGTTTCTCCGGTGACTTGCCACTTATATATCCAATTGTGGGAAGAACGCCCGGCAGTTCTGTGTCGTCCAGTCGAACAGGCAAGATGTACTCGCGATTTTCTTTTAAGGCTCGCGCTTGCACGCTTCTCAGTTCGTGCTTCGTCCACACCTTCTGTGAATAGGCCTGCGATATGAAGACTACGCAGAATGTAGCTCTCTTGCGATAGACTTCATCGAGATGTTGATACACATCCTTGCCCCAAAGAGAAGCCTGTTCATACTTGTCATAAAACACTTTGACGCCAAGGCCGCGCAGTGCCTCGGCGACACGTTCAACGTATTGTCTATCTTCGCCAGCGAATGAAAGACAAACGTCAAGGTGGCGGTTATCGTCTGCCGTGGAAGGTTCCATCGTTGTAGTCACGCGATTCGGATTAGATCCGTTGCCGGCTAGTTTTTCAAGCAACTGATCAAGACCTCTGTATTTCAAGTATGCACGCTTTACCTTCTCGTCGCGTATCGTAACGGAGTAGTAACCAGGCCCGTTGCCGTGTCCGGCACCGCCGTTCCAGAACTCTCCTAGATGACTAATAAGCCCGAAGATCAGAGCGACATCTTCTTCAGGAATCGTCAACTCCTCAGATACTTGTTCGGAAGTTATCGCTTCAATGCTGGGTTGTTTTCTGATTAGCTCTCGAGTAAACCGAATGACCTGATCGGTTTTCTCAACCAGATCAGTGGCGGCATCGACATGCAGAATGTCAAGGGGCGTAAGATCAACACCAAAACGGATGAGACGGCTGTCAATTCTGTTGTAGTCGAAATCTTCTGGCAGATCTGACCATAACTCAACAAGCATTTCAACATCACCGGGCTGTAAGGCGGACATCTATAGAAACCTTGTCATAATCCCAAGGTGTGTTCGCTGCACTCGGATGAATCTCCGTGTAGTGAGGTGGTCGGCGAAGTAACCAGTGTCTCATGGAATCGTGTGCCAATGACGAACGGCGGCCCAGACCTTTGCCCGTGATTGATCAATTGAGATTAGTAAAACTCCCCAAGAATGTGGGCATGTAATCACCAGCAATGCCATGCCCTGTATTATATATATCGCCCGTCTGTGCCGCTGCCACAGCACGGTCAAAGCATCATCGATTCTTGCTCACCACCCTGATCGTGAACGCTCATCGGCGGCGACTTGCTGGATCGCTGGCGGGAATTCATCGTTAATTCAATTAGTTCAGTCTGGCAGAAGAAATATGAGGAGCGATTTGTGGGAAGTCCTAGAACATTGAATTGATATCATTGGGAGTCGGTGTATTCGACAAATATTAAGCGGTTGTGGCTGACAATTACTTTTGCAGCAATAGCCGGGGGTTTTCATTCCACGGCCTCGGCTGAGCCATACACCTTCGAGGGGCGCCCCTCAGGTTGGTTCCCTACTTTTGTCGATCGATCTTTGGTTGCGCCTTGCCATGCAAAGGTTTCGGTACGGCTAAGTGCCCCTCGCTACGACCACTTGGCGGACGACATACCTATGAAGATTGAAGTCAGAGCACCCGGCGTTTCGCTTCAGTCTCCACCCACGCATACACATATTTTTTCTTCGAAGCCTGAAAACCAGAAGGTGGAAACTTTTACTGTGCCGGGAAGCGATGCAGGCTGCGGAGGTAGTCCGTGGCGGGTTCGGATCTTCCCAGATGGGCGGACGAGGGAGAGCAGGATCGGAGGGGATTTCAGTGTCAGCTTCGCCGGCGTCACGATCATGGATATCGAGGACGCGGCAACTCTCACCAACGGCAATTCGACGACAAAGAATATCGGTGGTTCAGGCGGACTTCACGAAGGCTGGGTGGTAATAATCGGAACATGGAACCAATCGATCTTCGGATTTCCCGGCCCGTTACCGGTTAAGTTGAATTTTGACCTTCTCAAACCAGACGGATCCATCGCCGCATACGACACGGGCCACTCAAACCATGAAATAAACCCCTGCTGCAGCGGAGACAAGCTGAAAATTCGCTTTCTCATTAAGCAGCACATCAGCGGGCAATGGAGGCTCCGCATTAAAAACGATAGCGGTAGCGATGTGATGACCCTAAAACCAGGCGCGACACTTAAGCCCGCGTGCCAATGAGCGAGATCGCTACCAAATAAATCAACGAGTTACGACTGCCTCCTCTTCGGGCGTGGGAGTTCTTACCGCAAGCCTACGTTCTAATCCGTCCTTTTCTAATAATGAGCCGATTTCACTGTATAGCAACATCAAAACTAGAAATGAATGCAAATACTATTGTTCCTGAAAATGAGCCTTTAAACTATTATGACACTACCCGACGAAACGCTTGCGTGACCCACGGTGTTAACGCGGTCTCGGCGCACAGTCTTCCGAGTCATTTGAAACGTTGTCTCTCTGCAAACCAAACGGAGTAACAAAACTAACGCGAAGCCTTATTCGTGTCCTGGTTCGGTGTGTTCTGGCCGCCGTAGGGTTGACTATCGCAGGTAATGTTAGGGCCGAGCGACTTCCAATTCGCAGCTATACCATCGCCGATGGCCTGCCACGCGACTACATAAGCTGCATCGTACCTGACACACATGGGTTTCTTTGGTTTTGCACGGCGGAGGGTCTCTCTCGCTTCGATGGCTACAGGTTCGTTAATTACGGCACCGAAAAGGGCTTGCCACATCGTTCGGTGCGAGACCTGCTCGAATCGTCTGACGGAACTTATTGGGTGGCTACTGGCGACGGTTTGGTCCACTTCAATCCGATCGAAACACCATCCAATGGGCAACTGCCCAACCAATCCAAACTCGGCGGGGGCGTAAGTTCCACGACTAACAGGTTCACGATCTATCGACCCGA
>DASYRR010000157.1:0-9750 GCA_036004125.1 Pyrinomonadaceae bacterium
GTGGAACTGACTGGTGATGTTGGTCGGAAGTTGCATACAGGTCGCAGTCGAAACGATCAGGTGGCGACAGACTTTCGTCTATGGATGCGCCAATCAAGCGATGACTTAAGCAACCAACTCCGCGAGACTCAGTCCTCCCTGCTGGAATTTGCGGAGGCCAATCAAGATGTCGTCATTCCTGGTTACACCCATCTGCAACGCGCACAGCCTGTCTTAATGGCACATTGGTGTCTCGCTTATTTTGAAATGTTAATGCGCGACCGTGAACGCCTTACTGATACTCGCCGCCGCGTCAATGTACTCCCGCTCGGATCGGCAGCATTGGCAGGCAACTCCTTCGCAGTCGATCGTGAAGTATTGGCGGCGGAGTTGGGGTTTCAAGGCGTCTCACGAAACAGTCTTGACGCTGTTAGCGATCGCGACTTCTGTGTGGATTTCCTCAGTGGCTGTTCCCTGATCATGGTACATCTCTCCCGCCTTGCTGAGGACATCATCATTTACTCCTCCACGGAATTTGGTTTAATCGAACTCGGCGACGCAATTGCAACCGGGTCCAGTTTGATGCCACAGAAGAAGAATCCAGATTCGATGGAGTTAGTTCGAGGCAAGGCGGGTCGAGTGTTTGGCGATTTGATTGGAATGTTGACGACATTGAAAGGTCTTCCACTCGCTTACAACAAAGACATGCAAGAGGATAAAGAAGCTGTGTTTGATGCGTTCGACACGACGTTTGCAAGTTTGCAAGTGAGCCAAACAGTGCTGAGCAATATTTCTATAAACCGCGAAAAAGCGAAGGCTGCTGGCGCTGGTGGCTACATGAACGCCACCGAATTAGCTGACTATCTTGTGCGAAAGGGAATGCCCTTTAGAGATGCGCACGAAACGGTAGGAAAGATCGTGATGGGCGCTATTCAAGTTGGAAAAGAATTGAACGACATGCCGATAGCAGACCTTCGTGCGTTTTCTACATTAATCGATGAAGACGTTTACTTGGCACTGTCGCTTGAGCGCACCTTGGCTGCCAAATCTCAGCCAGGTGGTACCGCTCCGACACAGGTGGCTCGCGCACTTGCGACGGCGCGAGCATCCTTAAAAACGTAAGCTTTCAACCGGAGCACGTTATGAACCCTCATATGTGGAAGATTGGAATTGCGGCGCTGTTGATTACTCTAGCCTGGGGGCACCAAGCCGCATCTCAGAATCCTGACTCCCCATCGAAGCCACTCTATCAACCAACTGGAAACGAGGCAGTCCTTGAAGGAACCATCAGTATCAATGGCGTGGTCCCGAGTCCCAAGAAGATAGACATGTCTGCGGATTCAATCTGTGTTCAGCTTAATAAAGATCCGATCTGGCAGCCAATTCTTGTCAACGGAGACAAATTGCAGAACGTGTTGGTTTTCATCAAAAAGGGTGATCCTCTCGAAGTGTATCGCTTTGAGCAGCCTGATTCGGACGTCCTATTAGAGCATCGCGACTGTGAGTATTTACCGCATATCTTGGGAATGCGTGTTGGTCAACGCCTCGTAATAAACAATCGGGACCTCACTCAACACAACACACATCCGACTCCCCGATCGAATCCAGAGTGGAACCAGAGTCAGCCGGCAAATTCGGAACCCCTCGTAAAGAGTTTTGCTCGCACGGAGGTCTCTATTCCGTTCAAAGATAATCAGCATCCTTGGGAAAGAGCTTACGTTGCCGTCCTGGACCATCCATTCTTCGCAGTGACCGATGCATTTGGAAACTTTCAGATTCGCGGATTACCACCAGGAACCTATACGCTGGTTGCATGGCACGAGACGCTAGCTCAGCAAGATGTTGAAATAACGTTAGTGCCTGGTGAAATCAGGAAGGTCGACTTTACGTTCAAACCCATCGTACTGAAACCCTGATCTGTAGAAAGGACTTGAACCATCCACCAACTGCCCGAGACTGTGTCAAAACTAGGTTTATGTTTAGGTTTTGTTGGTGTGATTTCGTGTGATTTCGTGGATCGTCCGTTTTTGTTAACGAGCAGCGCGATCCACGAAATCACACGAACTAACACCAATGAAAGACTCCCTGGTAAACCTGGTTTTGACACTATCTCTGCCCGTTGGTGGGATTTGTTAAAGGCGTGGGCTTCCAGACAAAGGAGGTGTGCACTATTTTTTCTTTGTTGACGTGGGTGACCCTGACGGTGATGCCGAAGGTGCCACCGTCTGCGGTTGAATCGTTTCCTGATAGATATACCTCGCATCTTGCAGCTTGAGCACAACGGCAGGCTTCACGGCATTACGATTCCCGTCAATACTAATCACTCCAGTCACTCCAGCGAAATCTCTTGTCTGAGCTAACGCGTCGCGTAGTTGCGTGGCGTCAGTTGTATGTGCCCGCGAGATTGCATCGGCGAGTACACGCATTGCGTCGTAGGCCAGTGCAGCATGAGCGTCAGGCGACAAATTGCCGTAACGCTGTTTGTACTCATGCACAAACCTCTGAATCGTTGGTGACGGATCGTCCACTGAGTAGTGAGTGGTAATGAACGAACCATTCAAAGCATCGCCGCCAAGTTGCCATAGCTCCGGCGCATCCCACCCGTCGGCTCCAAGTAGCGGCTGATTCAAACCGATCATGCGTGCCTGTTTGGCAATCACAGCAACATCTCCGTAGTAACCCGGAATGTAAATCACATCCGGTGCTGCTGCTTGAATCGTGCTCAGCTGCCCTTTGAAATCAACATCACCCTGCGTGTACGACAGCTTGCCGACGATCTGTCCGCCTAACTTTGAAAAGCTCAACTCAAAATAGTCGGTCAGACCTCGGCCGTAGGTTGAATTGAAGTCAAACAGGATAGCTGCCTTCTTTGCCTTCAAAGTGTTGGCTGCAAAGCGGGCCATCACTTCTCCTTGAAAGGCATCTACAAAACAAGCACGGAAGATGTAGTCACCTACTTGGGTAACGGCAGGATCAGTTGAGGATGGACATATCAGCGGTGTTTTCGAAGACTGGGCTTTTGGGGCCGCTGCGCGACTGTTGTTCGACGTTCCACCGGCGATGATTGCGATCACTTTGTCTACGTCGATAAGTTGGCCGGCCAGCGTCGCCGCTTTTTCGGGACTACCAGCATCATCATCAATAACTACGTCGATCCGCCGTCCGTCGATGCCTCCGGCCAGGTTAATTTCATCTGCCGCCATCAGCAGACCATTCTTGGCAGATTCGCCAAAGTTAAAAGTAGGGCCTGACAAATCACCAAAGAAACCGATCTTAATTGTGCTGTGATCCTGTAAATGATCAGAAGATGTGCGGCAGGCAGGTAAACAACAGAGGAGAGCGAGTATTAGAGCGATAAGAGCCCGACGATGTCGTGGGCAGACCAGAACGGGAGAGCAAACCAGGGACGGACTTACCTGAGTATTCATTGCAAGTGATAGGGGCTGAACCTAAGAGCCCAGCCCCCATAACACATTCAACTGAGAACCACGACAACTACTCGTCGTCCTTGACGCGTGGGTCTATCGGATTAAGCGGACTCGAAACGGGGGAGTCTGGGTCAC
This sequence comes from Pyrinomonadaceae bacterium, assembly GCA_036004125.1. GTDB lineage: Bacteria > Acidobacteriota > Blastocatellia > Pyrinomonadales > Pyrinomonadaceae > PSRF01. The sequence goes on from DASYRR010000157.1 coordinate 3,543, forward strand.
CCACGGGTGAACCGGTCAATCCATGCGCAGATAGTTCGTGGGCCGTGTGTCTCTGTTGTGCCATCACGCTGTGTCTGCGACCGTAGAGGAAATATATCGCCAATCCAACTGCCAGCCAGATGATCAGACGATACCAGTTCTCGGCTGGTAGCGAGAACATCAGCAGCAAGCATGTCGCGATGCCAAGAATCGGCACCAACGGAACCAGTGGAGCACGAAAAGGCCGGTTCGCATCTGGATTCGTTTTACGCATTACCATCACGGCGCCGCATACGATCACAAAAGCAAACAAGGTTCCGATGCTGGTCATTTCCGCGAGAATGCTGAGTGGGATGAAGCCCGCCATTGCCGCTACAAAGACTCCAGTGAGTATGGTGGATTTCCAGGGGGTGCGGAACGTCGGATGAATATCGCCGAAGAAGCCTTTGGGGACCAATCCATCTCTTGCGAGAGCCAACATTACTCGGGGTTGACTGAGCATCATTACCAGGAGCACCGAGGTAATTCCGGTCATTGCACCCGCAGCGACCAAATACTGCATCCAGACCAAACCTGCTCGTTTGAAAGCGTCAACGACTGGTGCGTCGATATTGATCTCTTTGTAAGGGACCATTCCCGTAAGGACCGCTGACACGAGAATGTAAAGGATGGTGCAGATAATGAGCGAAGCGATAATACCGATGGGCACGTCCTTCGCCGGGTTCTTCGCTTCTTCTGAGTGAACTGACACCGAGTCAAACCCGATGTAGGCAAAGAAGATGATCGCCGCGCCGGCAAACATTCCCAGAGGCTGCCCGCCCTCCGCGGTCTGGCCAAAGAGTGTGTTACCAAAGAAACTCACGCCGGTGTAACCATACGGTGCGAAGGGATGCCAATTCGCTGGATTGATAAAGAAGATCCCAATCCCGATCACCATCACCACGATTACTAGTTTTATGGCGACCATGATCGCGTTGAACGTAGCGCTTTCTCTGATTCCTTTTACGAGGACTATCGTCAGAATAAATGTAATCAGCACTGCGGGAAGGTCGAAATACGATCCCGTGGGAACAAATCCGGTGTGTGGGCAACCCGCTCCCACATTCACGCAATAATTGATTGGTGCTGTGCGGAAGGCGTCGGGCAGTTTTGCCGGAATAAAGGAAAGACCTTCGTGAAAGATCGGAATGAACTCCTGAAAGTGTGCCGACCAGCCATGCGCGACTGTTGCAGATCCAACGGCATATTCAAGCACTAAGTCCCAGCCAATGATCCAGGCGAACATTTCACCCAGTGTGGCGTAGGCGTACGTGTAAGCGGAACCGGCCACGGGCACCATTGACGCAAACTCCGCGTAGCAGAGTGCAGCAAAGACGCACGCTAGTCCCGCGAGAACAAACGAAAGCATCAACGCTGGACCAGTGCGATCGTGAGCAGCCACACCGGTAAGGATGAAAATGCCCGTACCGATGATGGCGCCAACGCCGAGAGCTGTCAGCTGAGTTGGGCCGAGAATGCGTCGCAGGCGATTCTCGCCTTTCATCTCTTCGAGCAATAGGCTCAGAGGCTTAGTCGCGAATAAGTTGCTTGCCATTCAATTCCTCTCCAATTGAGACAGGCAGTTCCTACCTGTCTGAGTTTTAGGGTTTATCTGATGGAATCAGATTTCTTCCTCAGCAAGTCTCGCAGCGGGAGAGTCCATTGGCACTCCCAACTTTCTCCACAAGAAGTAAACAGGGATGCCCGTCAACACAATTATCAGGCCCGGCCAGGTCGTGGCTGTCTGGTAAACAAAGAGCACGATCAGAATCACGCTGGCGCCTATCATATAAAGAATGGGAATTATTGGGTAACCAAAAGCTTTGTACGGCCGCTCAGCATTCGGCCTCGTCTGACGCAAACGAAATATTCCGGCAATCGTCAGGACATAGAAAATCAATGCAGCAGAGATCACGTAGTCCAGCAAGTTACCGTAAACGTTTCCGAATCCGGTGACGTTTCCTGTTGCATCGTGTTTGATTGTTCGCGGCAGGATCAGCACGGCGGCCCAAATGCCTTGAACGATCAGTCCCCACAGCGGAACGTGTTTGTCGTTTAGCTTGCCGACTGCTTTGAAGAACAAACCATCGCGGGCCATTGCATAATATGCTCGCGCGCCTGCGAGAATAAGTCCGTTGTTACATCCGAACGTGGAGATCATGACACCGACGGCCATGATCACAGCGCCCTTACCTGAAAAGATTGCGTTTATGGTATCGGTCGCGACGCGATCAGCACCCTGAATCTTCTCAAACGGCAACGTGACCAGATACGCGACGTTGGCCAGTAAGTAGAGTCCGATGACTATGAGGGTTCCAAGAGCAAGAGACAACGGAATGTTTCGTTTCGGATCCTTTACTTCACCCGCAGTGAAGGTGATGTTGTTCCAGGCGTCAGCGGAGAAGAGCGATCCAGTTTGCGCCACACAGACACCGACAAACAGACCAAACGCCGCCGCGGCGGTTAAGCCGCCGCCTAAGTCGTCGAGTTGACCCCGAACTGTCCAAAAGTTCCCGAAGTTTGCGCTAACCACGTCAGAGCGCCAACCGAGCAACAGTCCAACCAGGATCAGTCCGGCTAAAGCACCAATTTTTGTGATGGTGAAAGTGTTCTGAACAAGTTTGCCGAGCTTCAGTCCCCGAGTATTCATGAACGTCAACAAAACAATCAGGAGTAGTCCGATCAATTGCGCTGTTGATAGTGACACGGCATAGCCGCTGGTAATGGCAATGGGATGAATGATGTAACGTTCCTCACCAATCGACGGCACCAGAACGCCCATATACCGAGCGAAGGCAACGGCAACCGCCGCAATGGTTCCAGTTTGAATTACCAGGAAGAGGGTCCAACCGTAAAGGAAACCCCACATGGGTGAGAAGGCTTCGCGCAAATAAACATACTGGCCGCCGGCCTTGGGCATCATCGCGGCGAGCTCGCCATAACAGAGCGCGCCCATAACAGTCAGCAGCCCGGTTACGAGCCAAACGACCAGTAGCCAACCGGGTGAGCCAACTTGCTTGGAGATACCTCCGGAGACGATGAAAATTCCCGAGCCGATCATCGAGCCTGCCACAATCATCGTTGAGTCGAGCAAACCGAGACCACGGATAAAACCTGTCTTGGTTACCTGTCCGTCCAAAGCAGCATCGACCATAGTCTTCTCCGGACTCCTGTTTTTGGCTTACAAGAACTGACTTTATTACTTGTCTGAAAGCGAGTGACTAACCGAAACACTGCCGCCGCCCTAGGGGAGCGGGTAAAAAAACCGTGTAACGAGCGGGTGCGCCATTATACCGATTTCGAGTGATCTGTCTACAAAATGGCAAGAAAAAGACGCTCAGTGGTCATCAGGATCTCAGATTGCAGGTCTCAGATCTCAAGGTCTGTAAACCTCCTCTCAGGGTCTGTAAACCTCACGACGAATCTCAAAAACTCGCCGCGAACTCCAGCTACGAGACTCTATAACTCCAGCTACGAGACTCGACTTTGAAATCTGAGATCTGCAATCTGAGATTCACGAAGTGTCATGTAAGATATCCGACCGTGAGCAAGCCCGAATTATCTCAAGCAACCGCGCCCCCATTAGGCGACATGGAGAAGGAAGAGTTTCGTCGGTTTGGCCACGAACTCATTGACTGGATCGCTGACTACTTCGATCATATTGAAGAGTTGCCTGTCCTGTCGTTCATTCAACCCGGGAGTCTAAAGAGTCAATTGCCGTCCACCCCACCTCAACAAGGTGAGCCGATGGAGAAGATCATCAGTGACCTCGACCGACTGATCGTTCCTGCGTTAACCCACTGGAGCCATCCATCTTTTTTCGCATACTTCGCAACCTCAACTTCAGCCCCAGGTATTTTTGGTGAACTACTTGGCGCTGCGTTCGATAACAAAGCCATGCTTTGGCGAACCTCGCCGGCATCAACTGAGCTCGAAGAAGTGACGCTTGATTGGTTGCGTCAGATGATGGGTCTCGATCCTGGAATGCTGGGCATTATCTACGACACAGCGTCGGTCTCGAGCATGCATGCGATTGCTGCTGCTCGCGAAGGAGTTGAGAAACGCATTCGCGAAGAAGGCATGAGCGGTCGACCGGACCTACCTTTGCTCCGTGTTTACGTTTCTGAACATTCCCACTCTTCTATCGAAAAGGGGATCATCACCCTTGGTCTTGGTCAGCGTGGTATGCGAAAGATTCCAACTAATAGTGACTTTCAAATGGATCCAAAAGCGCTTGCCGACGCGATTGAAGAAGATAAGCGAAATGGATTTCTTCCCTTCTGCATCGTTGCCACGGTTGGAACTACGTCAACGTCGAGTATTGATCCGATTCAGGAGATTATACCGATTGGTGAAGCACACACGATGTGGCTACACGTTGATGCAGCGTACGCTGGATCAGCGGCGGTGGTTCCTGAGCTACGACATATTCTGGCCGGGTGTGAGAGGGCTGACTCGATAGTCGTGAACCCGCACAAATGGTTGTTTACGCCGTTCGATCTTTCAGTTCTTTACACGCGCCACATGGATCTGCTGCGCCGCGCCTTCTCGCTTGTGCCTGAGTATTTGCGGACGCCGGAACAGGAGAAGGTGCGAAGTGGTTCAGATTACGGTATTCAACTCGGACGTCGTTTTCGCGCGCTAAAACTGTGGATGGTGATCCGTTACTTTGGACATGAGGGACTGGCGGCGCGCATACGCGAGCACTGCCGGCTCGCAAAGCTCTTTGCCTCGTGGGTTGAAGAATCACGTGACTGGGAATTGCTTGCGCCGACGCCACTCGCTTTGGTTTGTTTTCGTGCCTGCCCCGACGTCGAGGGTGAGAGCGGTGAAGTTCGAGCAAAGCGTTTGGATGAATTGAATGAAAAGATAATGCATGGCGTCAACTCCACCGGGAATGCTCTGTTCTCACACACAAAGTTAAATGACAAACTTACGCTACGTCTTTCAATCGGAAACATTCGCACGACTGAAAAGCATGTACGGCGAATTTGGGAGTTGCTGAATGAGCAGCTGAGGGCGTTGCGCTTTGTGCTTTGAGCTTTGTACTTTGAGCTTGGTATTTTGGTTCTCATTCTCACCTGGCTTCAGCCCGGTGTCACGGTAGTACCGCTGGACATGTAAACCGTTTCAACGGTTTGAAGAGTTCGTTTCTAATTCCGGCGAGAAACCGTTAAAACGGTTTCAGATTTCACAATTGCTCCAGACACCGGGCTGAAGCCCGGTGTGAATGAGATTCAGAGTCCAAGCACAAAAGCACAAGCACAAAAACACAAGCACCACAAATCAATCTCCCCGTCCGGAGGATTACATGAAATCGATTCGCGCTGCTTTTTACAGCGGTCTTCTACTCGTTCTCGCGTGTAACGCTTTTACCGCCCAAACGGGGACCGACAAACAATTCACCAAAGATAATTTGACGTTTGACTATCCAACCGGTTGGACATTAACGGACGATAGCAACAGCGACGCCCAGCAACTAACGCTTGCGCGAGCGAATAACGACGTTCAGATTCGTATCTTCGCGCACCGTGGCAGAGTTTCCGCGGAGAAACTGCCTGATGCGAAGAAAGCCTTTATCGATCCTTATGTCCTCGCGACTGCAAAACAGTTTGTCGCGATGGGAGCGAAACCTCAGCAAGCACCTGACAGCACGGACATCGCCGGTACAAAGGCTGAAGGTGTCGCTATCACAGCCAGCCTCGGCGGCGAACCGGGCGCCGCTAAGATTTATTGGGCTCTGATTGGCGGACGTGTGCTTGTCTTGACATACTTCGGTCCTGACAAAGAACAGAAGCAGTTTGCAAGTGCGTGGGATTTGGTTCGCAACAGTGTCAAGATTGAAGATCCAAAAGCCGCGCCGAAACCATCACCGAAGCCATAGGGAGGGGATTTCACTCCGGAGGAGTGTCATGTTTATAGCCCCAAAATCTCTCCAGGCCTGCTTCGTTCGGAGGAACGGACAAACCTTTGCGTAGCGGTACGACAGTGTGTCCGCTCCTCCGAACGAAGCCGGAGGTCAGGGGTGATTGCGAGCTATAAACATGTGACCCGAGCGCCAAGGAAGCTGGATATCTCTGATTGGGTGAGAGTCCCAGTCGAGAAAGGTTCTAACCAACCACTCGTACCGAGTGTTGCAGCCGTGAGGAGGTGAAGTCAATAACCGAACGAAACGGTTGAAGCGTACACA
>DASYRR010000158.1:0-13474 GCA_036004125.1 Pyrinomonadaceae bacterium
GCCAATAAAGCCGCCCAGTACTGGAACCGCACCCATTTTGAGAAACGGAAGTAATGTGGCTTGCGTTGCTCCGAACGTCTCGGTCATCAACGGCGCTGCGCAGCCATGTTCGTCGTCAGTGATCACACATTTCCGTGCGTCGATCTGGCGGGCATTAAAACTCCGTTCGTTGAGCAGAGCAGCAAGCAACAAACTCGACAGCGTTTCACCAAGCGCGAGAACAGCATCTTGAAGCGCTCGACACTGCTCCGGATGCACCGCAATGAGTCTTAAACAATCACCCACTTCTTTCTCGACTTCATCAACATCTTTGACGTAGCCATCAGCGGCAGGATTTGAAAGCAACTCAGAGGCAGTTTGTTTGTGACGGAGGAAGGTGGTAGACAGGGACGCGGTCGCTTCAGTCACGCGCCCTTCATTAGCAATCACGGTGCTGTTGAGCAATGCATCAGTAACACCGCTCATAGCGGAAACGACGACGACTGGAGCGAGCGCAATACGAGCGCCAACGATTTGCGCCACATTCTCAAACGCTGGAGCATCAGCTACCGACGTCCCACCAAATTTCATTACTGTTGGTGTGATCATGATCAGAAAATGTCCGATATGCTTCAGCTTGTCGTTCTGTTTCCAAAGAGGCCCGTTATGAATCACTACGACAAGCTGAAGCATATCGGACAACGAAAAAGGCCGGTTGTGATGAACACGACCGACCTCTGTTAGAAATCGAAAATTCAAAACTGCGCGCTTCCAGCGAGCGCAGAATCAAATCATTTGTCGTAGCTCTCCACCGATTTCGGTGACAGTCCTGCGGATTTAGCCGCAGCAACCAACTCGCTCTCTCAGGAAGGAGTGACAGCAAGCTTCGGCGACCTACCCCTTTCAACAGTTTCGAAGTCCTTCGGCTTCAAGAAACTAGACTGTTTACTTTTGGAGGTCGCGCCTCTACAAGTTTTTCAAAAGATCAGACCGAATTGATGGGTCAAAGTAGACGGAAAGTGTTGGGATGTCAAGAATATTGAAGAGAAGATCTTGCTACGCAGGGATCGAGAACCACCATTTGCAATCTACTTCCCTCGATTCCTCTTTGCTCTCTCAATCGGAACCAACCTACCCACCACCACCTCTACGTCTGCCACGGGAACAAACGGAGGAGGCGAAACGTCAACCTTGCCAACCATGCTTGGCGGCGGAAGGTTTAGGTCAACTTCTCTCACAGCCATCGTGCCCATCACACTGCGATCACGAACCAAAGACAGTCGCGTTGCAATGTCATAGACGCCAAGTCCCGCAAGGAAAGTCAGCATCGCCGAACCAACCGCACTCGCAACACGAGAAAGCCTGCGCTTGATCGCCCGCAACCCGACCGGACAATTTCGCGTGATGATGGATCCATCGCGTCTTTGATAGTAGCGAATACATAGCCGGCCTTCAGTTCGTGTGACCAATAGCTCGGCTTCTGTCTTCGACATTTCTGATAGGTTGTAGACGTTCAGTTTGCACTGTCCGCAGAAACGGACCCGCTCGTCGCCAAACATGCTGTCCCAATCGACGTTGCAAGGGGCTGCGACACGAACATGATCGAGTGTGTGGTTGAACATTGACATGGTCCGATGCCTCCAAAGTGGCGATCGACATTAGAACGGGCTGAGTTGGCAATTCTTGCGCGCGATAACCGCCACTCTCATTCTCACCGGGTTGAGCCTGCGTGCGGTAACCACCCTTCTCATTTTCACCGCGATAGCTATTCTGGCGTGCGATAACCGCTCTTTTCATTCTCACCGGGCTTCAGCCCGGTGACCGAAGCCCTCCCAATCTTGTGGAACCGTTTCAACGGTTTCCGCGGTGAGCACTGAGTCACAACGACTGAATTCGTCGCGAAGAGAAAACCGTTGAAACGGTTCCTAAAAACATCATCAAGGCCTCACACCAGGCTGAAGCCCGGTGAGAATGGGAGGCGACCATTGGTGTTATCCAGTCCACCTCCGCCGACATTTACTTACTAATCTGCGGCGAAACGTAGCGAACAAACTTCAAATCAGCTAAAGCTTCGAGCTTATCGATAGCCAGACGTCCGATGATGAGCTTTGAAGTCTTCTGATCGAGAACAACTTCAAACCCGAGTTCCTTCAGTTTGGCCAATGTCTGCGCTGATTTGTCGGTGAGCCAAACCTGAATCTCAGCTTTTCCATCGCGAATGAACTTGTCTTCGCCAGATGCTGGTGCGGCTTGCTTGTCGCGCAAGCGGATGACAACGGCAAAGACCGTCGGATGAAACTTCGACTGGAGTTGATCGCGTCGTAATTCTTCGGGTGTTCGTGTGCGCTCCGCTGCGTCGGACATTTCCACGACCGCTGCACGAACACTCGCGCGCATTGGTGCATTCGGCGGAGGAACCGGAGTCGCCATGGGCTTGGCCCTCGCAGTCGCTACATCACTCTGTCTACCGCCTCCGCCGGCTCCGGCCGCACGTCCGTTAAGAACTCCACCGCTCACGGGTCCGGTTCGACTACGCCTAGCTGTTAATCCTCCGAGATAAGAACCAGACATATTCTTAGGAAGCGCGACTGTCATACCTTGCTGAAGCTCCAAGTTCGCCGAAGGATCAACTCCTGCAGGCACCTCAACCGGCACCTCAATCCTCCGTGGCTGCCCACCATCAGTAACAATCATCTCCTCAACGGCAACAAACGAAGTGAACTGCGTCATCAGCCGGTATTCGAGTCCAACCTGAGTGATCGTCTGTTTCAAGTCAGCACTCATCTGACCACTTTGAGCGCCGCTGTAATCTTTTCCCATCAAATCGTCGATGCGTCTTCGTGCCCAGAGTGATGAAAGAACATCATGTGAGGCCATTGTCTCTGGAAATGAAACGGGAATCTCCCGCACAAAATCGTTGCCCGCGATTTTTCCCTTTAGGCGAATCGTTCCATTAGCTGCTGACGTGAATCGTCCGGAAAGACTCAAAGGCTTCGCCGAGAAGAGATCGGGAATTCGCCGCGGGTAAACGTCCGCGACAGGTAGACCATTCCAATCGATCGAGATATCCGTCAACAACGGATTACGTACGCGCTCGTGAAATCTTTTGGCAGCGGCCGAACCATCGTCGTTAAGTGCGACGTATTCAACTTCGCCTCGTCCCGCCTCTGCCATCTTGTCCAGCAAGAAACGGTTCACTGCGCCACCGATTCCGAATGCGAAGACACGGGCGTTCTGATGTTTCTGAACTTCGGAAATGATCTCCATATCGTTGCCAACGTAACCGTCAGTCATGAAACACACGATGCGAATGTGCTTTTGATCGTCTGACGGTTCGAGTGATGCTTTGATCGCAGTCATCATCTCCGTGCCTCCGCCTCCCGAGCGACTGCTGAGAAATGCTTGCGCCTTTCGTAAGTTCTCTGGATTTGCCGGTACAGGTTGCGGAAACAGGATGTTCGTGTCTCCGGCAAAAGTAATGAGGTTGAACGTATCGGAAGGATAGAGATTGTCCAGCGCCAACTTCATCGTCTCCTTCGCCTTCTCAATCGGAAAACCACTCATCGATCCTGAAGTGTCGAGAACGAAGACAAGTTCTTTCGGTGTGACATCATCAACGACGATGCGATCCGGAGGCTGCAGGATCATTGTGAAGAAGCCACCCTTATCCGATCGGTGGGTAAGTAAGGCATCTTGAATCGAACCTCCGGCAACGTCATAACGAAGAACAAAATCCTTGTTCGGAATCGTGGCGCTGTCTTTAAGTCGCACATGAGCGCTGCGACCATTTCCGCGTTCGATATCAACCTCATGACTCTTGGAAGTCAGGCCGTCAACGAGTAGGCCGGCATCGAGTTGTATGTCCAGCGAAATGTCATGACCGCTACGTAGTCCGGCAGGCAGCATCTTTGGAGTTATCCGCGAAGCATCGGGAACTTGATCTGTGTCAGGGGCAAATCCATTTCCCTGTTTTCGAACGCTTGGAGTGCCCGGTACGTAACGAGGTCCAACCACCATCGGAAACACGAATTCGTACGCACCATCTTCGTACTTTAGTGTTTCTACATAGCTAATCGTGATCTTGATCTGTTCGCCCGGAAGAATGTTCGCTACAGATTGGGTGAAGATATTTGGACGCTCCTGGTCGAGCAAGCTTGCCACCTGACCATTTGATTTGGCCGCCTCATAAACAGCTTGAGCCTCCTCGCGAGGCAGGATCTTGCCGCGCACGGTGCGAGTTCCAACCATCATCGTCATATCATCGACGGCAGCATTCTGTGGCAGCGGAAAAGTGTAGATAGCTTCAATCTTTTCCTTGAATGGATTTACGAATTCCTGCGTGACATTGACGCGTGAAAGGAATCCGCTGATTTCGACTTTTACTTCAGTGTGCTTGAGAGGGCACAGTGATTTCGGTTTGCCAGTAGGGCCAACAGCCATCAGGGAGCCTGCGGTTCCAGTTTGCGCAAGGACGTCAACTGACGAAAACTGTATGGCAATTAAGACTGGGATAAAGATGGCAATGAGGAAGACCAGAAGGCAGTTAGGAAAGTAGTCCTTCGTCATGAGATTCCTCCTGAAACAAATGTGGGAGTCGTAATCCGAGTGAGACTCCGAAAATCAAAACGCCGCTGCCTGACATTTAGACGCCGAATATCACTCTCAGTTCCATTGTTCTGAAAATAGAACGCACAAGACCGCCTCTTTGGAGTGCGGGGACTTGTCACCGCTTTTGTACAGCGAATCTCTGCATCTACGACGCCCTGTACCAAAGCGGTGATCGGCTCCCGTTAATACAAATTGAAGTTGTACTCCAACTGCATATAGACCGAGACGGGTCTTCCACCTTTTGTGGCGGGCACAAACTTGATTTGTCTCGCCGCAGCAATGGCTCTTTCAGTTAAACCAAAGGGAAGAGATTGCATCGCTCTTATCTGTTCGACCTGACCGAAAGCTGAAAACACCACTCGCAACATCACGGTTCCAGTGATCTGATTCCGTCTTGCTTCTTCTGTGTATTGTGGCTCCGGTTTCGCTAACAACCGCGCACGTTGTTCTACTTCATTGGAGCGAAATGGGCGTTGCTCCACACCAGCACTGTTTCCATCACTACCGCCAATTCCACAGCAACCTGGTGCTCTAAGGCCACCGCCGATGTTTCCATCGTTTCCTGGACCTACTCCAGAACCAGTGCCGTCCCCAATACCCAACCCCCGACCTGTTCCGATGCTACCGCCGTCTCCAGGTCCTTTGGAGCTAACTTCCGATGTTGAACGGGGATCGCCGTAAGTTGGTGCTTTCAAATCCTGCCAAAGCGCGGGGTCGATATCGATTCCTGCAACAGGTAGGCTGGGTTGATGAACCGGTGGAGTTTTGGGTATCGAGGCTTGAATGTTAGACGGGGGTGGCTGACCTCCCTTTTGCGCCGGAAGTGGGTCGTGGTCTCCACTTCCACCGCCGCCCTGTGAGCGTCTGCGAACCTCTCCGGATCCCTCGCCGCTACTTTGTTGAAAGCCAACGCGGCCTTTGCCGTTCCTGCCGATGCCTCCATCGTCAGGCTTTTTGTCGAGATCGTCGAGTTTGATGATCGTAACCTCGGCAGCAAGCGTGGGTTTGGTTGAATCAAACGCAGATGGCGTCGGATGAAGCTTTCGCTCGAAAAGGATTACGGTCACGACCACGGCCAGGACGACCGCCAAAGCCGCGAGTACGTTTGAAGCAAACAATACCTGCCGACTTTTCCTGACAGTAACTCGAGCAACATTGATCGTGGCTTGACCTGGATGTCGCTTGAAATCGGGCCAGGCCAACTTGCATTCCTGTTGGATTGCACAGAGTTCAGAAACAAGTCTGGGGAGCAGTAAGCGGTCGTTGATAATGGTGGGGACGTAGTTTTTGGCAACGTGGGTGCTCATCTTATACCTCGATAGGAACGTCTGCACCTTGTTCGTATTCAAACGAACAAGCGCGAAGTTCAAATTGATGCATTTAAGAGACGGGGAGACGAGCTGAGAACCACTGCGAAGAGATGCAGCGACTTTGATGCTTTTTTTACTCTCGAGGAGGCCTCTGAGTATTGTTACCGAGAGGAAGAAAAAAGTTACGGAGGGAACGGAAAAGTATCTGAAGAATTTTGTCAGTCTGGATTGGCGTCGCAAGTCTCGTGTAAGAACGATCGGACACCACCGCTTTAGCCGCGTGGTGTTTAATCAGTTATTGATCTGACCCAATAACTTCTGCGCCATTGCTGAGTCGATCTGCGTTAGGACTCGATACTGCTCCATCGCTCCGTTTCGATTTCCGATCGCCTTGTAGCACAATCCTAGATTGTATACTGCTGAGGGGGTATTCGGTCGCAGTCTTATCCCTTCTCTGTAGTATCTAATTGCTTCGTTGTATTGCTTGGTATTGAGGTAATAAACATCGCCCAAACCCAAATGCGCCCAGGCCAGGTTTGGCTGCAGACGAATCGCTTCCTCATACTCTTCAATAGCTTCCGAGTAGCGTCCCAGATGTCTCAACGCATAACCCATCTCCTGATGGGCGCTTGCATGCTTCGGATCTATACGCAAAGCTTGCTTGAGGCTAGTCACTGCGTCGTCAAAGTTACTCTGATCGTTACGAATCCAGCCGATGTCGTAATAGGCAGGCGCGTAGTCGGACTTCATCCGAATACTCTCGTTATAAGCTCGCATCGCCTCGTCGTGTCGCTTTAGCTGTCGATACGCATAGCCTAGTTCATAAAACACCGAATAGGTAGGTTGCAATCTGCTCGCTTGGGTAAGCGGCTCGATCGCTTCCTGGTACTCTTCCCGATCATTCTTGATCCAGCCAATCCGGTAATGCGCGTGAGCCAAAGACGGATTTAGCTCAACCGCTTTCTCGTAAGCCGCCAATGCGTCGTTATAGTTCTTGGCGTCATAAAACTGATCACCCTGGGCATTGTAGTAATTGGCATCGGGGGCCTCGGTGACTGGAGGTTTCCGAACAGTTGACGCAACAGGAGGCTTTCGAGCGGGACTTGTTGTTTTAACTGATGGTTTCGTCGTGCTCTTAGTTGTTGTTCTTCCGCCAACGGGTCCACCTCCCATCATTTCTTTAGAGCTGCCGCCGCCTTCGTGCTGGGCCTTGATGACACCGCCGCTGAGCAGCAAAAGGATAGAGAGACAAACTAATCGCGAGAGGGGTGCGGTAAACATGAACTTTCTCCTGGTTGCAAAGATTCTGTCGGCGAGTCGGTAAGATCGACGGCGAGCATTATAGTGCGGAACTACTGAAAGGCGGAACAGCGATCAGTGATAAGAGGTTTATCTTCACTTGATCTGATTGAAGAGTTTTGTGGCGCGTGCGTTATCGATGCGCTGCAGGATTCGATACTGTTCCAGAGCCGCATTGCGATTGTTCATCGCAACGTACGACAGGCCAAGATTGTAGTGAGCCGAAGCGTAATTGACCTTTTGCTGGATCGCGATCTGATACTGCTGAACGGCTTCCGCAAAACGGCTCAATTGATGAAGCGCATAACCCAGTTCGTTGTGCGCTTCAGGATAGTTCGGTTGTATCTGAATCGCCTTGTGTAGTTCCTCGACTGCTTCGCTATAACGCTCGAGATCGTTGTAACACCAGCCGAGATTGTATTGGGCCGTGGCATTGTCTGGTCGCAGTTCCAGACCCCGTTTGTATGAATTGGCGGCTTCGGCATATTGCTTCGTGTTGTAGTAATAGACGTCGCCCAATCCCAGATGAGCGAGGCCCATGTCGGGCTTCAAGCGAATTGCTTCTTTATACTCCTGGATGGCTTCCGCATGGCGCCCCAGGTTTCGCAAAGCGTATCCGAGTTCGCGGTATGCTTCGGCATAATTTGCACGATAACTAATCGCCAACTTAAGCGCTTTGATTGCGCCTTCGTAGTTTTTCTGCTCGTTATAGATCCAGCCCATCTCGTAATGTGCTGAAGCGTAATCGGGTTTGATTCCAATGGTTTGATTGAAGGCTGTTAACGCTTCGTTGAATTGTTCGAGCTTTCGATAGGCATAACCCAACTCGAAATGTGCGGCTGCGTTTCCGGGCTGGATTGTCGTCACTCGCCTCAAAGGATCAATCGCGGAGTTGTATTCCTCGAGATCGTTGTAGATCCATCCAATTCGATAAAGCGCCGAGGCCATCGAAGGATTGATCTGCGTGGCCTTTAAATAGCGTTCGAGCGCTTCGCGATATTTTTGCGAGTTGTAGAGAGCTTCGCCTTGCTGGTAGTAATAATCGGCGTTTGAAGTTGTGGGATTAGTTGTCGTTGTCGTCGCCGACTTACCGGGAGCGGGAGTTCTTGTTGTAGACGCTGGCTTGCGCGCAGGCTTTGGCGCCGGCTTAATAGACGGACGTCCAGTGCTACCCCCGATCATACCGCCCGTAACGCCGCTTGCATCATGTTGAGCTAACGCGATGCTACCACTTGCAACCAACACCAGGATCGCGAACAGGCAGACTAATTGAGAACGGGACTGAGACATCACATTTTCTCCCTACTGCTTACTTCGGATGTACGGCAGACAAAGCGCGCAAGGCATTATAGTTGGGAATGAACTTGGGTGGCTACAATGTTTGGGTGAGAAGGGGCGTCGTTTGACAGCCTCAAATCCGTTACGGTAACGTAACGCGCTTGCGCACGTGGGCAAACAATTCACCATCTGCGTCCCGTTCGTCTAGTGGCCTAGGACACCGCCCTTTCACGGCGGCGACACGGGTTCGACTCCCGTACGGGACGCCAATTCTTTCAATTACTTACAAGACATCACGATTTCGCCGCGCGTCCAGAAACGTCCATTAAGTTAACTCACTGCTCTGCGAATGCCCGGAAGAAGCATTTTTACAACCTTGCTTTGTGCGTGGCGCTTCTCATCGGACACGGCTTGCACGTAGGTGTCCATTGTGCCGCTTCTTTAAGCCAATTTTGACAGCCGCTCGCTTGATGTAAACGCGACAGATAGGCTTTGGCCAATAAGGCTTGTAGACATCCTCTGATGAGCATGATTGTTTGTTTCTCTGAGAGAAGGGTGTCCGTCACCAGGCTGTTAGAATTGTTGTTTTTGAAGAAGTGGTCAGCCGATCTCATCGTGAAGCCTTAGCGATCACTAACCGGCCACTGAAAGCATAAGTTAAAGCCATCGGGATCGGTCAGGTACAACTGTCGCATTCCATAAGGTGCATTGTGCGGTGGCTTTAGATCGACTCCGCGATCGCGTAAGTAGGCGTAGGCTCCGTCCACGTGCGGACAACCAAAGAAGAGCGCGGTGTCACGGTGTGCGCGCACGCGCGCGGGATCGGGGTCAGGCGGGCGCTTATCATTTTCATAAGCGGTGTTGAGCATCAGGTCCACGTCCGCCAATCTCAGATGAACCCAATCCGAGTTGTCATCTGATCCGGATCGCGCGATTACCTCAAATCCAACCAAGTCTCGGTAGAACGACACTGTAGTTGGCATATCGAAGACTTCCAAAAGTGGTGTCATGCTGCGAATCTCTATTCCCATCTGTTACCTCTGCACATTCGACAGTTACGGTTGTTTCGCTCCGCTTTCAAACGCTGAACCTCGTTCTCGATCTGATCTTCCAGCCTTTGAAGACGCAGTTCAAGTTCGCCCAGTTACTTTGCTCCTCACGAAGTTGGGTAACTTGTTCTATTGCAATTTATGGATTTCCAGACCTGACATCCGCCGGCTTTTTCGAAGGAGCAAGCGGTCCGAGAAAACGCGGAGGCCCGATTCGGCGAGCCCAGAGCTGCACGCTGCCCACTTCCCAGGTCTTTCCACCATCAAAAGACCAGTCGGCAGTCCAGGAAAAGCTATTCGGTTTGATCTGATAGTAACGGATTCGCGAAACGCGAGGCTTCGCGCTCATCACGTCAAACTTCTGCTCGATATGCATTTCCGAACCCACACGCCGTGCCGTACCAACGTTCTGCAGGCCGGTCCCAGACTCGGCCGTGACAAGTTCCCATTGATCGAGGACCGCGTTATAGGCACGGAGCGTTGAAATTGCGTAAAACGTTTCATCGCCGCTCGGGCTGACAATACGGTATTCGTCAAGAATCTGAGCACCCTCAGCGAGCCGAACCGCGCTCCAAAATCCGCGACCCTTTCCGAACGCTTTACTATCAACAGTAAATTCCCAGTCACCGAGCAGGTAGTCAAAGTCGCCCTGGTGTTGGTCGTACAACGCCTTGATCTGCTCAGGAGTTCGTTTGCTCACAATCTGGGCAGACATTTGGCGCGCAGCAACGAAACAGAAGAGAAGCGACAAAACAGAGTAAAAAGCTATGCGCAAGATCACAATACTCACCTCCTAAAAAGTCATGTAACGCGGTGGAAAACTACCGTCGAGGGGTCGGCGAAAACAACCAGCAGCCCATTAGATTTTTGCTAGTGATTTGTTAGCGCGGGAAAATCGCCAAAATGAGCAAGGCGTCTTGACTACTAAGGATCTGGCTGCTAGATCTTCCGCTTATGGAGTTTGGTGAAATTCGAGGTGAATCGATCACCTTTGGCCGATTCGAATTGAAGCTGCGGAGTGGCGAACTATGTCGCGAGGGAGCAACGGTCAAACTTGCGCCTCAGCCATACAATGTCTTGCTGCTCCTGGTCCAACATGCTGGTCAGTTGGTTACCCGAAAGCAGCTGCATGAGAAGATCTGGGGAACTGACACGCATGTAGATTTCGATAAAGGTCTAAATCTCTGCATTGCTCAGATCCGCGAAGCTTTGGGCGATGACGCCCAGACACCCCGATATATCCAGACTCTCCCACGCCGGGGGTATCGATTCATCGCGAATATTGACAGCGACGTCTCTCTGGCCGAAACCCTTCCCTCGCTAGTACAAGGAACCGCACTGGTCAGTGAGGCGAAACCTGCCCCAAAGTTCATCGAAAAGGCTCGGCGACCATCTTTCAGGATAAGCCGGTCAGCCGCGTCGATATTGGCGCTAGCGGTGGTCTTAACTGCGGGTATAGCGATTACCTATTTTCGATCTTACCAGGGCTCGTCGACTCCCGCTGCAAAACGGGCAAAGTCAATGCTGCTGGTTTTGCCGTTTGAAAATCTAACCAACGATCCGATGCAAAACTATTTCAGTGACGGGTTAACCGAGGAATTGATAACGCGTATCGGTTCCCTCCAACCGGAGCGGCTGGGCGTGATCGCCCGCACGACGACCCTAACGTATAAGAAAAGCAGTAAGGATATTAGACAGATCGGCAGCGAGCTCGGAGTAGACTATGTGCTCGAGGGCAGTGTGCGACGCGAGCCAGGCAGGTTACGCATCACGTCTCAGCTAATTCAAGTAGCTGATCAAACGCATCTTTGGGCTGAAGCCTTCGATCGAAGTGAAGGAGACGTGCTTGATATTCAATCGGAAGTCGCTATGCGGGTGGCATCTTCGTTAAGCCTGGAATTATTGCCCGGATCCTATTCGGAAGTTGCGGCCCGTAAGTTGGCAAAACCGGCTGCGTATGATGCCTATCTCAAAGGGCGCTACTTGATAACGAAGGACACGCCAGAAGACCTTACGCGAAGCATCCCGTACTTCGATCTGGCGATTGCTGAGGATCCAGATTTCGCCCCTGCTTATGCTGCTGAAGTAGAAGCCCTCATCTTGCTGACGAGCGGGCCCGGCGGAAGCGCGAGTTTGCCCAAAGCAAAAGCCGCGGCCTTAAAGGCTGTGGAACTGAGTTCGTCGTACGCCGAAGGCCATGCGGCATTGGGTTCTGTCCAGTTATGGCTGGAATGGAACCTGCGCGACGCTGAAGTAAACCTCAAGCGCGCGGTTCAGCTAAATCCATACAATCCTCTTACGCGGATAAACTACGGCAGGTGCCTGCTGATCAGAGGTAAGACGGAGGGCGGCATTAACGAAATCAAAGAGGCATTGAAACTCGATCCGGTATCACTGCTTACCACCGGACTTGCTGCCTTCACTTACCTGAACGTGGGCCGATACGACGAAGCCATAGCGTTGAGTAATCGAATGCTCGAATTGGAGCCGGAGTCAGGGGCCGCGCGGATATGCCTTTTCCAAGCGTATGTGAGCAAGGGCGATTATTCACAAGCTTTGAAGATGACTCGAGAACCAATGGTCCTGGATAAAGCGAAGCCAGAGGAATTAGGATTTCTCGACGAAGGAGACTCAAAACATCTCCTCCTGGCCGGGTTTCGCAAAAGCCTTAGAGACATGAAAGCGTCGGCAAGTAGAGGCGAAAAAGTCTGGACGATGTATGGTGCATGGCTTTCCACCCGGTTAGGTGAAAGGGACCTGGCTTTTGAATGGCTGGACAAGGCGTTGGGCGAGAGGTCGCCTCTTTTGCTTTATCTCAACATCGATCCGAGATGGGATGGTTTGAGGTCGGATCCACGTTTTGGCCACCTGACGAACCAACTCCATTTGTAGGCAGGGGCCTGTCAACACAATCCGGGTAAGCCGCCCACGGAAGGGTAACGCTTTAAGGGGCAGCATGACCTCCATAACAATCCTCACACATGTAAAATGGAGTCCATTAAGAGTCCACTAAGCGTTCCCGTTAGTCCTTCAAGTACGGTAGAAGACTATCCATGCCCGAAGTTTCAATGAACTACAGTGATTCCCTTCTCTTTAACGGCGGCGACACGGGTTCGACTCCCGTACGGGACGCCAAAATTCTAAAGAACTTATAGAAT
This sequence comes from Pyrinomonadaceae bacterium, assembly GCA_036004125.1. GTDB lineage: Bacteria > Acidobacteriota > Blastocatellia > Pyrinomonadales > Pyrinomonadaceae > PSRF01. The sequence goes on from DASYRR010000158.1 coordinate 12,682, forward strand.
CCCATCATTTCGCCGCGAGTCCAGAAAAGTCCACTAACTAAATCGCTGCCCTGCAGTTACCTTGCTGAAGGCGTTAACGAATACGCGATGTGAAGCTCAGACTGCCTGTGTTGTTAGGTGATGTTTGACTGAGGTTCCCGGTGAAGCGCCAACGGACGTGTGTCACCGCGCGATCATAATTAGTCGGAGCACCGCCACCGCCGCTCACGGGCGTGTAGGTCCATGTCGAACCATTGTCATTGGAATATTCCACCGTCACCGTTAATCCGGTTGTTCCCAGGTTGGTCGTCGCTGAGGCTACTTTGAAGTCGGTGTTAGCGGGAATCGGATCGGTAACAATGAAGACTTGCGCCGGCTGGCCACCGTCATTCGTGAATACGACGGTGTACACGAGATCGGTACCGGGGGGCTGTGTACCTGAGGGCGCAACGCTCTTACTGAGGGGAACATTCGGCGCCAGGGACACCGACTCGCCTAACTGAAAGTCCCCAAATGCCGTCAGTCCTGTTGACTGTGTGGTCGTCGCAGTCTTGGTTCCGACAGTTGGATAAGTCCATCCGCTGCTGTACCTGCCAACGATAAAGGCGCTGGTGGTTGCTCCGGCATCCAGGTCAGCCGCTACAAAAGTGAACGTCGCACTATAATTCGTGAACACGATTCCGCTGTTAGTTAAGCTCCAATTCCGATTTACACTTTTCGCACTGTTGATGGTCGAAGTGCCGATATTGGCATGATCGCCCGAAACAACTTTCGCGGTCAGGTCTCCGGCTGTCGTAACGCTGGCAAACGCAAC
>DASYRR010000159.1:0-3159 GCA_036004125.1 Pyrinomonadaceae bacterium
AATCGATCGCGTTCTTGGTGCAGATCACAACCAGCATGCTGCACCAACGCAGTTGTAATTTAAGCGAGAGTGGCAACTTGCCCGACGGCGGCGCGATCCACCGATCGAGGTAACAAGAGAGCTTAGGCATGCGCTTCTGCAAAGCCAGAACGAGGTTGGGAGCGTATTCCCGAGAATCGCTGCGCGAATACGAGATAAAGAGGTCGCGACCGAAGACGAAGCGGAATGGGAAGTCGATCAATGCCAGGACCAACCGCGACGTTTGTCTCAGCAGTCTCGTGATGAAGCTATGGGGCGGCGCGTCTGTAATGGGAGCCGGAGATTGCGGCTTCGGGGCGTCTATGTTCTGCATTATGGTGTTCTCCCTCGTGAGCGCGGTTGAACGTTGGTGGACTTAGAAACTCGTGACTCGTCGGTGCTGTGATGGTTAGTTTTTGTTTGTTCGGAGCCGGCTCAATGCGCGAGGTAGTTTGAGATGAGCAGGATCGAGCTGCCTTTTATCGCAGAGGAAACGGGAAGTCAACTCAAACGGAAGTGTGCGAGCGTGCGCTACTCACCTATCCCCATTAAATCTGTTTGTGCGCCTTGAAGAATTTTACAGTTTCGGACGGCACCCAGGGTGGATAGACGTGACCGCCGGGATGAATGAACGTTTTCACTGGCGTTTGTGAAGTTGAGGGATAGATCGTGCAGATCGGACCGCAGGCTTGGCCGGTTCCGGTCGCATGGTCGGCCGCACGCGCAAGTTCAATTGCCGCCTGTTGCTGATCGAACGGAAGGGTTCCATCCGCTTGACCTCCTACTGCCAACAGGGCACGCGCTTGAGTTAGCTGTGTGGTGTCCCACAGCGCGCCGGCGCAAACACCAATAGCGGCGAGGTCATTGCCTCGTTGGGCCCAGAGCAAGTAGCTAAAGATGGATCCGTTGGAAAAACCAGTCGTATAGATTCGCTTATCGTCGACGGTGAACTTCTGTTTCATCGTTGCCAGCATCGCATCGAAGAAATCCAGGTCTTTGTTACCCACGTTTCCGTCAGTCTGATTCGCTCGGACCTGCCACCCCGGCCGCACACCTTGCGGATCGCCGGGAACCGGTCTGCCTATCAAGCCCTGCGGATACACGACGACGGCTTCCTTCCAAATTGTTTGGATGTGGACCATTTGCGAAAAGCCCTGCACCTTGCCGCCATGACCATGAAAGGCGAACACCAACGGGTGCTTGACTGCGCTGGTCGTCGGTGCCGGCGCAAAGACGAGCGCTTCGCGTTTCTCACCATCGACGGTCCACGTCATGGTTTCTTGCGCTCGGGAAAGTTGGGTATTCAGGAACAAGATTCCAAACACCAACAAACATAGAAATTGATGACGCGACTTAGCGAGAGGTTTCATCGTCCAAAGCATACCTAATCTCCTTCCACCGACAGGGAGTTCTTACCTTCTCAGAACTTATTTGAAAGCTCGCTCAATGAATTTCAATGCATCATCACTCCAGATGGCGATGCCATCGCAGCGAGCGGCGAATGCTCCATGTGCGTCCTGATTTGTGCAGCCAAACTTTGGATACAGCTTTGCTTTCCAGAGCTTGGAATCGCCTTTCGCATCAAGGAGCGGACCGAGTGTTTCGATTGGACCGAGGCTGTAATCTCCCTCCGCCTGCAGGAGAAACATGGGGGCTTTTTCTTTGTTGACTGCCTTGATTAGACGCTTCTGCAGAAATGGGTTGGGCCATGACTCGGCAGCAGGCGTGAACGGAAGATACGCACCAATTCCGGGATCCTTTTCAGCCGTGAGCAACGTCTGAATTCCACCATAAGAAATACCGGTCATGATCAGGTGCCGCTTGTCAATGTAAGGCTGTTGCTTCAGCCACTCAAGAGCGGCAATGACATCGAGGTTGTACAGTTCATGGAGTTCCACGCTTTTTTCTGGATCACCGCTGGCCTGCTCCAGATCAACGATGTAAGGCCCGGCATCTTTCGACAATCCCTGGCCATGACGATCGGGAGCGAAGAAGACGTAACCCAGATCAACGTAAAGCTTGGCCAACGAATGAACGCCTTTTGGCACCGCTTCGCTGCCATGGTTGTAGATCACCGCTGGGTAAAGCTTGGTTAACTTTGAGATGGTGCTGATGCTGCTCTTGTTCGCCGGCTTGGACAGAGCGTCAAGCTGCGCCCGTGTCGTTACGCCTGGTACGTAGAGGTGGCCATACAGTTTCATGTTGTTTGGTCCGGCAAACCCTACATGGAGTTGTTTTGGAGCGCTAGCGTCCCAGGCCGTGCAATCCTTCAGTGTGGTACATTCTGGTTTGCCAGGCGTTGTAGGCTTGTCACCCGGGCCGTTGGCGTTGCGTGGTGGCAGCGGCTTGCGCTGGCTGTTGCCATCCGATACCGCGAGGGATAATGCGAGGCCAATTACCGCAATTAGCGCGAAGTTCGCGATCAGTACCTTCTTCATCACTCACCCCAAACTTGCTCCTAGTGTATGTTCTCGATGAGTCAGTTAGAAATTACGGTAGCGTGCAACGTCGCGCGGCGCAAGCGTCTGATTGCTTAACAGATTAAAATAACTACCATGACAAAGAAAAATAAAATCATCTCACCAGGACAAACTGAAGAACTACTCAAAGCATTAAAAGCCCGTTTTGAGAAAAACATGAACCGTCATAAAGGTCTCGAATGGGCTAAAGTGCAAGCAAGGCTGGGAGCTAATACTAAAAAACTGTGGTCGCTCAATGAAATGGAACGAACCGGCGGTGACCCGGATGTGGTCGGGTTTGATAAAAAGACGGGCGAGTACATTTTTTATGATTGTGCAGCGGAAAGTCCTGGGGGCCGCAGAAGTCTTTGTTACGACCGCGAAGCGCTCGACGGAAGGAAAGAACATAAACCAGAAAATAGCGCTATCGATCTGGCGGCTGCCATGGGCGTTGAACTTTTGTCGGAAGAACAATATCGAGAGTTGCAGAAACTAGGAGATTTCGATACGAAAACGTCAAGTTGGATCAAAACACCTTCTGATATTAGAAAACGAGGCGGCGCTATCTTTTGTGATTACCGCTACGGGCATGTCTTCGTTTATCACAACGGTGCAGAATCTTACTATGCCGCCAGGGGTTTCCGTGGTTCGCTAAGGGTCTGAATTTTGCACAGAGATCGCT
>DASYRR010000160.1:0-4144 GCA_036004125.1 Pyrinomonadaceae bacterium
GTGACACCCTCGCAGACCCAACCGAAGTTGCCGCTCTTTGGAGTGTCGGGCTTGAACCAGGTAAAACGCTGGCCATCGAAGCGGCCGTAGCGCAGGTGTTGGTGATCCACTGCGCGCGGCACCTCCAACTTCGCACCTTCAAAGACGCTTGTGCGCTCGTCACCGAGAACGAAGCCCCGAAAACAGATGCCGCCAGCCTGGTCAGGGAAGATTGCATTCACCGTCGCAATGCCATCCTGCTTGTCATAAGTGACGAGGCCGTTGTGCGCGAGCTTCATCGCCCCTGATGTATTAGTGCCCAGCCAGAGGTTCCCGGCCGCATCCTCGTTAAGGGTTGTTATCTCGTGATAAGTCAACCCTTGTTGCGAAGTGTATTTGTGAAACTCGGGTTTTCCTTGGTGGCGGTTTGTTACGAATTCAGTAAGACCGCTATTGGACGCGATCCAAAAACGATGATCTGAAGTCTCAAAAAGTTGAAAGACCCAGGTCGTCTCGCCGTCCCACTTCTGATAGGTGGCCGTGACTCTGGGCTGGGCGTGGCTGCTATCTGCGGCGAAACTGAAAAAGCCGGCATATCGGGTTCCCGCCCAGAGTTGGCCGTTGTGATCTTCGAGCAGGTCGTGTATCGCCTTACTCGGCAAGCCGTCGCGTTCCGTGTAGAGTGCAGTTGTCCCGTCCGGCCAACGGCGATATAGACCGCCGAGCGAAGCAACCCACAGTGTTCCGTACCCGTCTTCAAGCAGATCAGTTATCAATGAGTGGTCCTGGCTTTCACGAGTCATTCCTAACTCGACATAGCGCAGCTCGATGTGGCTGCCGTTGCGCTCCAAACGGTAGAGGCCAGCCAAAGTTCCACACCAGATCGTGCCGTCGCGGCCCTCGCGCAGCACTGCTGTTGCGCGTGCGGTCCGTGCCTTCTCTGACGGCACTACGACAGTGAACATAGGTTTATCATTTACCGCAGCGTCGCCAATATAGATGACGCGTGATGACGGCGTGCCTTTCGGATCGAAGCGCACCAACCCACCATTTGTCGCCACCCAGAACTCGCCTGAGTGTGTCTCGAGCAGATCATTGACTGACGAGTGCGGCAGTCCATGCTCCGTACCGTAGTTCGTAAACGAGTAGCCGTCGAAGCGCGAGAGGCCTTCTTCTGTGCAGAACCAGAGAAGCCCGCGCGAGTCACGTACTATCTTATTGATAACGTTGTGGGCCAGACCATCGGTGGTGGTGTAAGCCTTGAGAGGCAGCCGCTCAGCTAAGGCGCGGCCCGAAAATAGACAAAACAGGAGAGCGATGAAAAATACTCTTGTGCACTGATTGTGGAAAATTCTGGGAAACACTAAAGCGCCACCCGCCGACAAAATTTTCGAGCAGCCACTGGCTGTAGTTTACTCCAATACAACAGGACCCATTGTAGACCAATACCTCCGGTACCTTTGTGAACATTTCCAGGACCTTTTCCTCTTCCCCTTTTCCCGTCTTCCATGCCAAACTCCGCAAGCATTCCTTCTGCCCGCGGGGGCGAACAACAGAGTAAGTGTTATCCAAAATTTGATCCGGAGGCGACAACCTTGCTTCGAGGACTCTTTCGCACCAAGAATCTGGACGACATTCTCGCTGCACTCGGCGACGAAGCACATTCATTAAAGCGATCGCTTGGAGCGCTTAATGTAACGCTCCTGGGCATTGGCGCAATCATTGGTGCCGGCATTTTCGCGACAGTGGGCACTGCTGCCGCCGGTGATGCTTCGCGCCCAGGTGCAGGGCCCTCGCTGATGCTTTCGTTTTGCATCACGGCGATTGTATGCGCCTTCACCGCCCTTTGTTATGCAGAGATGGCGGCAATGGTGCCCATCTCGGGTTCCGCCTACACATATTCCTACGCCACGTTGGGAGAATTGGTTGCGTGGATTATCGGTTGGGACTTGATTCTTGAATATGCGATCGGAAATGTCGCGGTTGCGATCAGTTGGGCAAACTACTTCAGGTCACTCTTAGAGAGTATTGGGATCAACATTCCGGCGTGGCTTGCAACGGACTTTCGAACCGCCCGCAAGATTCCCGGATTAATCGAGAACGCACCGCACATTCTCGGTATTCCAATCGTCTTCAACTTACTCGCGTTCGGCATCGTGGCTTTAATCACGATCGTTTTGGTGTGGGGTATCAAGGAATCGGCGCAGTTCAACGCCGTGATGGTTGGGATCAAGATCTTGGTTTTGCTTTTCTTCATCGTGATCGCTTTGTACTTCGTGTCGCCTGCAAACATGGCGAAGAATTGGACTCCGTTTCAGCCAACCGGTTGGGGAGGGACCCTTGCCGGGGCCGCTGTAGTGTTCTTCGCTTACATCGGCTTCGATGCTGTCTCCACTGTGGCGGAGGAGACTAAGAACCCAGCTCGAGATCTGCCAATCGGTATTATCGCTTCGCTCATTATCTGTACCGTCTTTTATGTGGTCGTAGCTGCTGTTTTCACCGGTCTGATTCCTTATCACGATCTAGTAAGACGACTTGCAACTGAACAGGCCGAACCGTTGACGATGGCACTCGAGCATGTAGCACCGGGAGCGAACTGGGCGACAGGAATCGTGGCGTTCGGTTCCGTCGTTGCACATACAGCTGTTTTGCTCGTGTTTCAGCTAGGCCAGCCACGGATCTTCTTTTCGATGGCTCGTGATGGTTTGCTGCCGCCCGTGTTTGCGAAGGTTCATCCGAAATTTAAGACACCACATGTGACAACCATTCTTACCGGGGTTGTCGTCGGTGGTTTTTCGGCCGTGATGAGCATCGATGAGATGGTCGACTTAACAAACATCGGGACCTTGTTCGCCTTCACTTTGGTCTGTATTGGCATCACGATTCTTCGTTACAAAGAACCGAATCGCCTGCGGCCTTTCAAGGTGCCATTGGGTGCATGGCTGTTGCCGACGATGGGCGCAGTCTCGTGTCTGTTTCTCATGTACTACCTGCCGCCAACGTCCTGGTGGCGGTTTGTTGCCTGGCTGATGATCGGGTTGTCGGTTTATCTGTCGTATGGTTATGCGAAGAGTGTGCTGGGGCGGAAAGTTGGACGACCTGAAACGACACCCGGATGGTTGATGCTCTTGGCCCTTGCCTCATTACTGATTGCGATCGGAATACTCGCCGTACCTCACCATGCGACTTTCCAGGAACTTGCAGCCGAAATCTCTGCTGGCAACGGTCGAACAACTCTCGCTGTCGGAAGTATTGTGATTGGGATTGTCTTGGGATTTGTCGGGTCGATAATTGGGATGTCGAAGAACCAAACGACATAGCAAACGGACTGGGAATTCTGTTCACGGTCTCGTAGAATCTGGAACATGGCAACTGAAGTAAACCAATTAGTTCGCGAGGCGCTAGAGTTGTCCGATGAAGATCGGGCCATGCTCGCAGGCTTGCTGATTAATAGCCTTGAAGATCAGGCCGGTGCGGATCCAGGAGTGGAGGAGGCGTGGGCAGTGGAAACGGAGCGCCGGTGGCGCGAAATCGAATCCGGCACTGTGGAGACAATCCCCTGGGAAGAAGTTAAGGCAAAGCTCTTTCGCCAACGATGAAAGTTCAGTTTCACCCGGACGCGTTGCTAGAACTCGCGGAAGCTGAGACTTAGTATCGAGAGCGGAGTGAACTGGTGGCTTACGCATTTCGTTCGGAGATCGTGAGAACAGTTGAAAGGATTTTGAGCCACCCAAAAGCCTCGCCAACCACTCGGGGCAACGAGCATCATACAGTTCTAAAGCGTTTCCCTTTTTCTGTAATCTACCGAATACGTGAGAACGACGTTTTCATCACAGCTTTTGCTCATCAACGACGGCGACCTGGCTACTGGCGAAAACGAAGCTGACTCTCCCTTCAGTTAAGTCAAAATCCAAATGAACGCACTACCCATCATCATCGGCTCACTCTGCGTCATCGCCATTTCTTACCGCTACTACTCCGCCTTCATCGCTGCGAAGGTTCTTGCACTGGACGACTCGCGCCCGGTGCCATCGCAAACAATGTATGACGGCCATAACTACTACCCAACAAACAAATGGGTTTTGTTTGGTCATCACTTCGCTGCGATTTCTGGAGCCGGTCCTTTGATTGGGCCAGTGCTGGCTGCTCAGTTTGGTTTTCTTCC
>DASYRR010000161.1:0-32567 GCA_036004125.1 Pyrinomonadaceae bacterium
GTCAACGAGTCAGAGACTATGAACAACCACATCCCCAACTTGCGATGGCCGACGCGATAGGGAAACGCTCCTCCGTTCCAATCTACCGCTGGGAAATGTCCTGCACGTGCTTCAGTGCTCACCTGTCACCTCCAAAGGAATAGGAGTAAGAATAGGTAGATCCAAAGTGCATCCATGAAATGCCAGTAAATCGTGACTGCATCCGCTGCCGCTTGCCCCCGGGCCGTCACCTTACGCTCAGTCGCAAGCCGGGATCGCACCCATAGAAAAATCAACGCCAACAAGCCCCCAGCTAAGTGCACCGCGTGGGCCGCGGTCAAAAGATAGAAAAACGAACTGTGGGGATTACTCGAAAGATAAACGCCTTGCCGCGCAAGCTGTCGCCAGGCGACGAGCTGCGAAGCAAGAAAACCCAAACCAAGTAACATCGTCAGCAATAACCAACGACCATAACCGTCAAGGGACGAATCTTTGAGGCTACGTCGAGAGACTTCCAAAGTGACGCTGCTGATTAGAATCAGCGCGGTGCTGAACAACAGCACGCGCGGCATCGCGATTGAAACCCAGTCGCTGGCGCCACCAGCTCTCACGATGTAGGCACTACTCAGCGCCGTAAAGAGCATCGTAATCGACGCCAGTGCTACCCACATTCCGATTCGGTAACGATTTGCACGAGATTCGGGATCGAAGAAATCGTGGCCGTTCCGCTTCGATCCATTACCGTTCGGCCCAGGAAACTTCGAACCCTCACCCGTACTTTTTTTCGTTACCGTCTTAGTGCTTGTGACCATCGTGGCCATTACCGCTTGTTACCTCTGCTCCAGCGTCAGTCTGCATAATGAAATCATTCGGTGCGCCCGGAACTGCAAACTCATAGGGTCCGTGATAGACGGTTGGCAACACTCCCGCAAAGTTATCGTGCGGCGGTGGCGTTGACGTACTCCATTCGAGTGTTGTTGCTTCCCAGGGATTGTCAGATGCTCTCTGGCCTTTGAAGAGACTCCAGATCAGGTTGAAGTAAAAAACAAATTGCACCGCAATGGTCATGATCGCGGCGATCGATACGAATAGAACTAGGGGGTGCAGTTTGGTAAGAAATCCGTACTCGGCAAATGTTGAAAACCGTCGCGGCATTCCGACCAGTCCCATTACGTGCATTGGGACAAAGATGGAGTAGACGCCAATGAATGTAATCCAGAAGTGAAACTTGCCGAGACTTTCACTCATGAGTCGGCCGAACATCTTGGGGAACCAGAAGTAAATCGCCGCGAACATGCCAAAGATCGAAGCCACGCCCATAACCAGGTGGAAGTGCGCTGTCACGATATAGGTGTCGTGCATCGCCAGATCGAGTGAGCTTTGCCCGAGTATCAGGCCAGTAATTCCGCCGGCTACAAATAGCGAAACGAAACCAATCGCAAACAACATTGGCGTTGTGAACCTAATCCGAGCACCCCAAAGTGTGCCGATCCAATTGAAAGTCTTGACTGCCGATGGTACGCCGATCGAAAGAGTCAACACCGAAAAGGCGATCGCTGAATAGGGACTCATGCCACTGATAAACATGTGGTGGCCCCAAACGAAGAAGCCAAGCAAACCGATAGCAAAAATTGCAAACACCATCGCGCGATAACCGAAGACAGGTTTACGGGCAAAGGTAGCAAGGATGTGCGATGTGGCACCCATGCCGGGCAGAATCGCGATGTAAACCTCTGGGTGACCAAAGAACCAGAACAGGTGTTGCCAAAGGATCGGTGACCCTCCGGTGTGAAGAGGAAAGTTTGGATTAGTGCCGGAGAGCACGCCGCTAACATAAAGTCCGCCCGGAATAAAGAAACTCGTTCCGGCAATTCGATCGAGCAACAACAGAATTCCACCGCCAAGCAAAACCGGAAACGACAACAAAGCCAGGACCGCGGTGGTAAACCAAGCCCAGCAAGTCAGCGGCATGCGCATAAGCGACATACCTTTCGTTCGCATATTTAGCAGCGTTGTGATGAAGTTGAGCGCTCCGAGCAATGAACCGACGCAGAAGATCGCAATACTAATCACCCATAGATTCATTCCGGCGCCCTGCCCAGGTCCCGCAATCTTGCCGATTGCGCTCAGCGGGGCGTAACCGGTCCAACCCCCAATGGGCCCGACGGTACCGCTCCCCCCGGCAAATGAGGGCCCCAATGCCGCGAACCACTCGCCGATTCTTACATTTCCTTCGACAACAATGGCCAGGAGTATGACGACGAACCCGAGGAGCGTTATCCAAAACGACATCATGTTCAGTACTGGAAACGCCATGTCCTCTGCGCCGATTTGAATGGGCAGGAAGTAGTTTCCAAAGCCGCCTTGTGGCGCCGTCGTTAACACGAAGAACACCATAATCGTGCCGTGCATCGTCACCAAGGAGAGGTAAAAGTCCGGGTTCATTACACCGGCGGGCGCTCCCGTGGGAAACAACGTTGCCAGAATCGGCCAGTGCGTCCCGGGCCACGACAGGTTCATGCGCATGAGAAGCGACATAGTCATGCCCACCAGAACCGCCACCAGGGCCAGGATGATGTACTGAATTCCGATGACCTTGTGATCCAGGCTAAAGATGTACTTACGTATGAAGCCCGTTGGTGCAGGGTGCCGGTGGACTTCCTCGTGAGTTTCAACTGACATCTGTCATCTCCTCATGGTTAAGCTTCGATCAAACGACAACTAGTCTTTTCCAATTAATCTATGATGATTGGATACTTCGCCAGTAGCGATTTCACCTGCTCCTGAAACTGCGCTTGCGGCAACGCTTTCAGAGGCTCGAACTCGTTGTCCGGAAGTACCAGCATGAAGCCCCTCATCTTGAAGTGATTCTGTCCACAAAGTTCGGCGCAGGCCAACTCATATTGGCCTACCTTGGTGGCGGTGAAGTGAACCTTTATTTCCATTCCGGGAACCAGGTCCTGTTTGAAGCGCAGTGGTGGAACCCAAAAGCTGTGAATTACGTCCTTCGAACGCAAACGCAATTCAACTGGCCGATTAACGGGAATCACGAGGGACGCCAACACTGCGTCGTCCTTCTCATTTGGATCCGATTCGTCAAGGCCGATGAAGTTCAAAGCGCCGTCATCAATCAGTTTGGGATCTGTTCGACCAAAGACATTGTCTTTACCAGCGTAATGAAAGTTCCATTGAAACTGTTGCGCAACAACTTCGACGGAATAGGAACCCGGTGGTGCGTCATGCAGTCTCAGCGAAGCCCACACCGTCTGGCCCATGATGGCGAGCGAGATGAACACGACAGCGGTGATCACAGTCCAGAGCACCTCCAGCCGATTGCTGCCATGCGTGTAGAGACCGCGATCACCAGCCTTACCAGTGTCGCGGTACTTCCACACCATCCAGCCCAGGCCGATCTGCGCAGCGCCAAAAGAGACGCCGACAACGAGGATCGTGATCATGAATTGGCGGTCGAGTGCAGGTCCATGTTCAGAGATGGTGGCAGGAAACCACCATTTCTTACTAACAAACATCAGCACTGACAAAGCTGTGATGATCCAGATAATAACCGCAAGAGCACGTCCCATCGGTTACCTCTCCTTTAAAATGTCCGACAAACTTCGGTTTGTCGATACTATTTGATTGGTGACTGCTTAGTGCAAACACGTCGACAAACTAAAGTTCGTCGGATCTACTTATTCGCCACCATCAAAATAAAGAGCAGTGGCAAATACAGAACTGAAGCCAACAACAACTGCCGCGCTTGCTGGCGCGACATTGAGAACGCCGCACGCGTACTACTGAAGAGAAAGAGAAGACCCAGTACAAGTGCACCGAAAAAATAAACTCTGCCAGACAAACCAAGAACCGTTGGTAACAGACTTACCGGAATTAGCATGAGCGTATAGACAACGATTTGTTGCGCAGTGACGCGACCATCAGGTTCAACGACCGGGAGCATCAGAATACCGGCGCGGCTATAGTCCTCCCGATACATCCAGGCAATCGCAAGAAAGTGTGGAAACTGCCAGAGAAACAAGATCGCGAAAAGCACCCAGGCTTCGATGCTGAGCGTACCCGTTGCTGCTGACCAACCAATCAATGGTGGTACGGCACCGGGAAATGCACCGACTATGGTTGAAAGTGAACTGCGGGTTTTTAATGGCGTATAGCCGAAAAGATAGCCGGCGATAACTGTCAGGCCAAGTAATGCTGTCAACGGATTAACAAGAACGAGTAAATAAATCTCAGCCGCTATCGTGAGACCAGCCCCAAACGCCAACGCTTCCCATGGTGCTAGCTTGCCGGAGGGCAATGGCCTAATTGCCGTTCGGCGCATCAGGGCATCCAGATCGCGCTCGGCGTATTGGTTGAGAGTCGCAATACCCGAAGACAACAGGGCGATCCCAAACAGCGCGCTCACTAAACCGACGTAGTCGACGCCGCGTCTCGAAGCTAGACTAAAACCCGCAGCCGAGGTCAACACAATCAGGAAAGTGATTCGTGGTTTGGTTAATTCGACGTAAGCGCCGATACGTTCACGCGCTGACAATCGAGCCCGGTCGATGTCGGCAACGCCAGATACCGGTAGATCTATCGCAAACTCTTCCATTAAACGCTCACGACTCCTGCGGTTTTACCACCAAGTTCGATGGCAGAGTCCGAAGTTGGCAGAACTCTGTATGTTCTCAAAGTCAAAACAATCGTTGTTGCAAATACCAAAGCACCGCAGGCAACGTGTGCCACAGTGATGCCCACCATTGGATTCAAAGGCTGCGGATCTTTGGGTGATGCGGCTCGCGTCAGGTACGCAGCCAGACCGAGAGACAATTGCACAGCCAAAAGTGAAATCGCAATCATTGCAGGTCTGGTCAAGAAAGCCGTTCCCTTGTGACGACGTAACACTGTTATCGCCGCGCTCCCCAGAGTAAGCGTTACGACGAAAGCGCCTGCTATGTGGGCCAAAATCAGCTCGGTCGGCAGTTGCTTATCCCAGGGCGCCGAGTGTCTTAACGTCGCTCCCAGTATCAATTGCAGAAAGATCGTGACTAACGCGGCAGTACAAAGATAACGAAGCGGAACGCTTCCCTTCTCTTCTGCGATGGGTGTGGCCTGCATCCAGCTTCGCGAAGTAAAGACCGCAAGACTAACAGTTGTGCAAAAGAACAACTGCGCGAGTGTTGCGTGAGCAGTAGAAACAGCCAGCGGCAACATCAGTTTCACTGTCAAACCACCAAGCAAGCCTTGCGCGATTACCCCCACAAGCGCCAGGACTCCGAGTTTCCTAACCCAACCACGCTTTTCCTTGCGCAAGACATAAATCATCAGCACGATGGTTAGCATGCCGACTGTGGTCGCAACCATCCTGTGTCCATGTTCCCAAAACAGGTTACCCACCATCTTCGGAAAGAGCTGACCATTTGAGAGTGGCCAGTCAGACGTTGCCAGGCCTGCGTCATGACTCGTCACCAGCGCACCCGCGATGATTAAGAAAAACGTCGCGCAAGCGACGAGTATTGCAAAACGATTTAGTGTCATTGCCAATTGCCGATGCCATGTCCGATATGCTTCAGCTTGTCGCTCGTCAGTAACAAGTATTGAAGGGGATCATCGACAAGCTGAAGCATATCGGACACAGCAAATCGGAAGTGTCGTTAGTGCGGGCGACCCAGCATTGGGAATTCAATCGCCGGCATCACTTGCAGGCCACCCGAAACGGAGGTCGTTGCAGCACCACTCTCAAACGTGAAGTCGGCGGTTGCGCTTCCGTTTGCGGGAACGGTCACCTGCATTGTCTTGGTGGTTCCATCTCCTGGACCTTCGTGCCAGGCTGCGACGGTGTAGGTTCCAGCAGGTAGTCCTTTTAAAGTGAAGCTGCCGTTCTCAGCGCTAACTGCATAGAACGGAGTCTTGAGTACGCCAATGTATGCTTTCATCCACGGATGCTGATTGCATTTCACCGGAATCAGAACTTCAGATCGGGCAAAAGTTTTTTCAATCGCCGGGGCGCCATTTGGCTGCGACTGATTCCACTCCGGGTTGTTCTTGGGAGTCGGGTGAATGTTGTGCTGTGTCGGATCGCTGTTGGTGATGCTCAGTTTTTGATTTGTCTGAATACCCAGCACGTGCGGGCGATAATGGCAACCGTTTTGATCGAGCTGGACAGCGGTCGCCGGTGGATCCCACTTGAAGTCACCAACCTTCTTGCCGTCAGCGGTGGTGCCCTCTTTCACGTACACAAACGCGTTGGCAAGTTTGCCGTCTTTGACGACAGTGTCTTCCGTCTCCAGATTCGGATTTCTTTGTCCGCAGACCGCATCGGCTGATGAATCAATTTTCTTGGGAGCGGGGACGGTGCCGGTGAAAGAGACTACGCCGGTCACAGTGCCAGTCGGGCCAGTGTAGGCTGTGACAGCGCCGTCGGTCCCGCCATTCTTATTTGTGTCATCGGGAGCCTTAGTGCACGAAGAGCCAAGCGCCAACACAGATAGAGCAATCACGATTGCAAGCCAGACTTTTGTCTGCTTCTTCATAATCAGTTCCTCCAAATTAGTATAACTTTCGAATTAACTTTAGCACGGAAGCCGCACGAAAGCAGAACGCGCTCCTGTTACTTGGATAAGGTCAGTACCGTAACGCGGTAGCGTCGGGTACGTGACGGAATCTACGGCGTTGAATTAGTAACGCACCCGACGCTACCGCGTTACGGTACTGACTGTGTCCAATTAACACTTTGGATCTTGACTGCTGCTGCCGCGACGCGCCAAGGCCTCGCGCGCGCAACGACTCGATGATGATTAATAGCTCGAGTCCGTTTGCTACGCGCATGGTGTTGTGTAGTCGCTGCCGCAGCAGGCGCGACAGGCGCAGTGGCCAACAGCGCTCTTTGCTCCTCCGGACTCATTTGGAACATATATCTGACGAGCAATCGCGCGTGGTCGTGCTGGTAAGCATTTGCGCTCGCAGGTGGGTTCGGTAAGTTAACCACCCAACGATCACCTTCTTTGCGGAACAACCCACTTGGCATCGCCGTTCCAGGTGCAATTTGCGCTGGATCAAGCAACCACCTGAAGGTCCAATCCGGTTTCAAACGTTCACTCGCAAGCAGGAAATTGGGCGCGATTGCCTTTGCGTCATGGGTGGGCTCACCAGTCACGTGACACTTCAAACAGGGCGTTCCCGACGTGAACATTTGTCTGGCCGTCAACCTTTCCTGATCAGTTAACGGCTCGAGCGGCTCCTTAATATATGGATCCTGCTGGCCTGACATTGCCATAAAGAATCTCACGAGCACCTGCAACTCGTTTGGCGAGAAGTTGAACGTTGGCATGCGGAACTGTAAATAAGGACGCACACCGTTGCGATCGAGACCGGGTTGCGCCTTTAACTTCGGCGCTGAACTCGAAGCCTGAGCAGCCGGACCTCCCGCGGGAGAAGCAGACGGTTGCGCGTTCGTTGTCAGCGCAGCGATCTGCTGTGTTTGCGCTGGGGTCTTCTCACCACTCAACGATGGATCATGTAAAAACCTCAAGAGCCATGCCGGATCAACTCTTGCACCCTCACTCGTCAATCGCGGTGGCAGCAGGTCCTTGCCTTCGGGTGTCTGATAAAAAGGAAGATCCATAACCACCGACCGCTGCCCGACCTGCAATTGATGACAGCCCATGCAGTTGTACTTCTTGATCACCCACCAGCCATTCTGGATGTCCTGCCGCCGCTGATCCTGCGGATTGAAGAACAAAGAACTTGGCACGTTTGCGCCTTCGCTCCCGACACTTCCCAACAAGAATGTCGTTAGCGCTGTCCGCCATTGCCCGGTCAGGAAAGGCTCGGGCATGCGAAGTCGATCCTTCGGATCCTTCTCCTTGCCTTCGTCGTAAATTGATGGTTGAGTGACCTTGTGCTCAAAGAAACCTTTATGGTTGTACCAGGGTTTCTCTTCCTTTTGGTCGGGTCGTATCTGTTCCCTGATCGGATCTTTTCCTTCTTCAGCGTGTTTCGTTTGCAGTGCGAAGTCTAATCTTTCGATCGGTGTCGCGCCCTCGACTGTCAACTCCTTGCCGATTCGCTGCTCGTCTTCGAAACCTTTTATCTCATGACAGCCGGCACAACCGTATTGCTTGATCAGGAGACGCCCCTTTTCCCGTAGGCTCGGATCATCCATGAACGATGCAGCGGTGTAACTTGGTGGTGAAGACAGCGAGAACAAGTAGGTTGCAATATCGCGCGCATCATTCTCCGAGAGCCGGAAGTTAGGCATAACCGTCATGTTCTGAACTTGCAACTCTGCTCCGTCGTTTGGGCAGCGAGAATGCAGTTCAGTATCAAAGACGTATGGCAAGCCCTTCTTCGAGTAGTCTTCCTGAGTCAGGTCGCGCTTCTCTTTTGGACAGTAAGGCGCGTAGCGATCGCGGGGATTGTGAATCCAGCGTACGATGTATTCGAAGTTCGACTTTTCACCAACTTTCGACAGATTCGCCGCAAATGTACCACCGATCTTGTTTTCGCCTTCGCCTATCGAGTGACACGCCAGGCAGCCACGCGACTCAAAAAGTGTCTTGCCGTGACCCGTATCGCCTTTCTGCTGTTCAGGCAACTTCCCATCAAAGCTGTCTTGCCACAGATATGCGGAGATGGCTTGAATCTGTTGCTCGCCATCGTTATCACGGAGTCGTGCTGGCTGATCACCGTTGCCTGAGGCAAAGCGCCAGAACGTCGGCATCTTGGTTTCCGGACGAAATGCCTGTGGATTCTGCAACCAAATGGGCACCCACTCCTTGCGAAGCTTCAACCGGACGTCTTTAAGATTCGGCCCAACCTTCTTCACATCCTGCATTAGATACTTCGACTGCAAGTTGAGCTGATCGATGCGGGCCGCAAGTAGACTGTTCGTAACTGTGAGCGGTTCAGCCTTTTTTAATAGCGCCTTCGCCTCTTCGTCACCCACATTAGGCCCTGGATTTTGGTAGTACCGTATCAGTTTTTCATTTGCGGTTATTTGATCTTGGAGTTGGCCGATCGTTTGCCGCGTACTGTTCAGCGCGTCAGTTTCTCGATCAAATCCTTCGTAACGATGACAACCCATACAACCACGTTGCGAGAAAAGGTCTCGACCAAGATTCAAAGTTTCTGCACCATCGGTTACTCGATCACGTGCGTGACATTGCTGGCACCCAGCCTCAGTATTCTCCTTTTCAAACATGGGCCACAGCCAAAAGCGATGGCGCCCGTGACCTTTTTCATCGCTGGTAGTTGCGCGACCGTTACCCCAGTGGCAACCCGCACAACCAAACTTATCAGGATTATGAATCGCTAAGATTTCTCGGTTGGGATGACTAACGAAAGCGCGGGCGAGCCGATCAGGAGTTTTGCCTGGCCCGCCGGGCGCGAGATCTTCGGGACGCAAATCGAGAGGTTCTCTCGTCCCAACGTGACAAACCTCGCAGCGATCGACGATGTTATAGGCGTTAACGCTTATCTGATGGCCGAGTATTGAATAGTCGAAGTTCGCAACCTTGTTCTTTAACCCTTCGATCGCCGCAGGCCCAAGACCGGTCAAGTGATTCTTCAGATAGTCATCACGTTTCTTGGCAAGTTCAGTGGGGACCTTTAGTTTCTCCGCCTTCTCTCCCAGCAGTTTTGCCTTATTGTCGCGCAGCTCGTTATAAAGCTGTTCGAGGGCGGCATAATCAAAGTATTGCGTTTGGACTAACTTTCCGTCGTCGGACGGTAAGTCCACTTCGACCTTCTTTTGCTTTAGGTTGTCAGCGTCACGGCTATACGCCTTTTTCGCATTACCCGTCGACGTTTCAATGTAGTAGTTGATGACGGTGAGTTTTCCGCGTTGATTCTGGAAGGGATCTGTTACGGCGTCGAGCTTCTTCTGGATAGCAGTGACTTGCGTGTCTATTTCCTTAATATCTGAGTCAACTAGTTCCCGCGCGGCTTTTGCTTCTTCCTCGAGCAGTTGATACTCCGAACTCTCTTTGACCTCTGTCTCCGATTGGCCTGACTTGCTTTTGATACTGTCAAGATAACGAGTGTAGCGACTGACAAACTCCTTCTGCATGCTCTTCCAGGGTCGTTGGCCAAAAGCTTCATCCCAAAGAGCCCATGCCAGGGTCGCCGTCATGAGCAGGGCTGATATCAACATCCAGCCACTCGATGAACGGCTAACGATCGGATCTTGGGCCGGTAACTGAGGCTCTCTTTTTACCAATGATTCGCCGGGGCCCGGAGCATCAGCCACTATGATCTTTCCTCCACGTCACTCAAATGTTGAACCAGGGAGTTACCCATACATACTTGATGGTTAAAGCTAACCGTAAAACCAATTTCACCGGGAGGGCGAGCAAAACGCTAACCGCAAAGAACTGGAACGTCAGGTATTGAAGCAAACTAGTCCGTGCCAGGAGTTTCTGTTCAAACTCACTCTTGGGAAATAGATTTTCGCGAAATGGACGACGAATTCTTAGCTTCTTGAAATCCACCGTCATTAACCAGTGAAAGAACAGGGCACCAACAAGATAAAATCCGCTAACCACCATCAGTCCAAATAAAAACTTGCCGGGATTATTGGACAGGAAACCGAGGTAAAGAGCTTTCCCGATCTTGCTCGTGGCGATCATATCGTGCAGATCCACGTTCTTGTCGAACACAACAGCATTGTGATCCCAGGTTTGGCCCGGCCAAAACCAGATCCAACCCGGCCCCCGAATAAAAGTCCCGATGACGATAAGGAGGATCCACATTAGAAAGCCCCAACAAAACATCAACAGCGAAAACCGTCGCTGTCTGAGGGTGTAGTAACCGTTGCCAAGCGGGTTGGAATCCACGTAGGGAAATACCATCAAACCAATCATGATGATTGACGGCATAACCACACCTGCGATCCACGGATCGAAGTACACGAGCATTTCCTGGAGACCCAGAAAATACCAGGGTGCCTTCGAAGGGTTCATGGTTAGATTTGGGTTGGCAGGTTCTTCAAGGGGTGCGTTGAGCGTAATCGACCACACAAAAAGAATCACCGTCACGATCACGGTAGCTAGAAATTCGACGCGAACCAGATATGGCCAAACATGCAGCTCCTTGGCCCAGCCTGGACGCCATGCTTCAACTTTTCGATGATGTGTCTTTGCTAGTTTCGCATCCGACTCGAGTTGAGTTACCAGCCGATCATTTGCCAGTGCCTGCCTGATTCCCAACCAGGTGAAAAATGGAACTAGAAACAGCATTGCGACGATAGGCACGTTGTCCGGCGCAGATGAGATTATCCACAATTGATGCCAGTCTTGTACCTTCAACGCAGCGAGCGCGACGAGTACAACCAACAAACCGAGGATCGTCCACTTGTTGATGAATTTGCGCATTAGAACCCTACTTCTTCTTCGCCACAGCCTTCATCTCAGACTCCAACATCACCGGCGCTGGACCAGAGATACCTCCATCTTTTCTTATTCGCCAGAAATGCACAGCCATAAAGATGGAAGCGACCAGCGGAATGCCGATGCAGTGCCATATATAGGACCGCAGCAAAGCATTCGAATCCACAATCGAGCCGCCCAGAAGGCCAAATCGGACGTCGTTATAGGCGGTGAGACCAAGCTGTGGACCAAATGGCCCTTCGTGTCCCAGCATTGGCGTGGCGCGGGCCATGTTTGTTCCTACCGTCACCGCCCAGAAACCGAGCTGATCATCTGGCAGCAGATAACCAGTAAACGAAAGCAACAACGTGAGCACTAACAGCACAACGCCAACGCACCAATTGAATTCTCTTGGACGCTTATACGACCCAGTTAATACAACGCGAAACATGTGCAGCCATGTAGTAATCACCATCAAGTGAGCAGCCCAGCGATGCATGTTGCGCAAGAGTTTGCCAAATGGAACGTCGTGCTCCAGATAGAGAATGTCGCGAAATGCGTCAACCTTGGTCGGGTGGTAATAGAACATCAACAGCACGCCGGTAAACGTCAGTACGATAAAGAGGTAGAACGTTATCCCGCCCATTCCCCAGGTAAACGGGTAACGCACCGCATCGCGATTAATTTTTGCGGGATGTAAATGTAGAAAGACGTTCGAGAGAATCGCGAGGGAGCGATTACGTGGATCTGAACGATCGTGGGAAACGCGAAAGATCGACTTCCAGACCTGTGTGTCCTGTGGGTCTTTGTAGTTTTTGGCTTCTTCAATAGCGCGTTCCTTGAGCGCGCTGGTGCCTTCACGAACCTTCTCCATCAGGTTCTTGCTGGACTCGTCTCCGGTGGTTAGCTGTTTTGTCTCTTTGGGATCAGGAGTTTCCGAAGACATAGACCTCTCAACTGCAAACTGGAGTAATCCCTAAATCAATGTAACTACCTTCGAACTAGAGCGGAATAAACGCGTCCGGGTCATTGAAGTGACCAGTTTCACCCTTTGGCCACTCAAAAAGCTTGCCCGTGTCGACCACGATCTGACCCTCAGCATCTATTACAACCTTCGCCCGATCCATCGGTCTCGGCGCCGGACCCTCGAAGTTGATTCCCTCGCTATCGTAGCCACTGCCATGGCAAGGACACTTAAACTTGTTTTCACTCGCTTTCCAGTCAGGCGTACAACCGAGATGCGTACAGCGAGCATAAATCACAAACAACCGGTCGGAAGTCTTTGTTACCCAGATACGATATTGTTGCTGCCACTTCGTATCAACACCCAATGCGTAGTCGGCGGGCGGACCAATTCGAAAAACACTCGATGGCTCGAGGATTGAACGCGGCAGAAAGAACCGCACGAACATCAGAAAGTCTGTAATCAGAAACGTCGCGATGGATGACCAAACAATGCGTCGGCGCATCTTGTTAACTGTCGGGTCAGGAGTACTCTCAACAACCGCCGCCGGGTTCTTAGCCGGCGTGCTAGGCACTGTTGTTGCAGGAGTGCTCGCACTCGTCGCGCCCCACACGTTTTGTTCGGCCTGACTATCCAAGTCCAAATCTCCGTCAGTTACGGTTTTAGGTAGGCTCTACTCCCGCCGGGTACACTTCGACTTTAACTGCAGAGCACGAACTATACAACTCCCCCGACAACAGGGATCACTCTCTGCGTAGTAAGGCGAATTATTAGCTTAGTCATGAAGAGCGCCGCCCTAACAAAAAACAATATAATTTGGTCGGCGGCGACATTTATACCTTGTTTCGTAATTCTCTGGCAAGATGTTTTCCCACGTCCCTTTGCCTATCATCAACGGGAGGAATTTTTTAGTTGTTGAAACCTCATGTGATTGTTTATTCACGACCGGGATGTCACCTGTGCGACGAAGCGAAGGAAGCTATCAGGCTGGCCGGATGTAACGACGCCTTCACTTTTGAAGAGATCAATATCGAGACAAACCGAGAATTATTGTTGAAGTATCAGTTTGATATTCCAGTAGTTACGCTTGACGGCATCGAGGCTTTTCGACACCGGGTGGATGCGGAAAAGTTTAGAGAGTTGGTCGTCGGCAAAGGAAAGTCCATCTAAGTGTCTTCACTACGTTAGGAGTGGAATGTTTATAGCTGCGAGTCGTATTTGAAACCGACGCAGCCGCGAAAGGGGTTCAGCGGTCCGTCAAAACCTCCGGCTCCTTCGGACTTGAAACCATCTGAACACTCCAAGCTATAAACATGTCACTCCTAGCGGAGTGAGATCCCTTGCTTCGTTATCAAGGCGCATTTATTCGCGGCGTTACACTCGGTTCCACAAAATTCAATCTCGCGCTCAACTCCTCAATCGATTCAAACAGTTTTTCGCGTTCAATCTCATTTCCCGCCTGGCGATACGCGACCACTGCATTTTTCAATCCAGTTAAATCCCGGTACAACCCGGCGTTTTCAATCGGTGGTGTCAGGTACGAAATCAATTCCGCGTAGGAACGACGCTTCGCAATCGAGCCTTCTGATGGATTGTTAACGCTGTAGATGTAGAAATTCGGGAGTTCATCAATCAGGCGATCCGGCCAACACTCTCCCGAGAGCCCGACTTGTTTGCCGGGCATGAACTCCAACGCGCCATGAGTGCCAACGTGAACCACAGCATCAGCGTTGAGCACCCTGGTAAGGTAGGTGTAGAAAGCCATGAAGCCATGATGCGGAGACCCGCTGCGCGACATCATTAGCCGCATCGGATCACCCTCATAACCAAAGGTCGGTTGTACTCCGATAAAGACATTGCCGAGTGACAAACCCTGAATCAACAATTCTCTGCCGAATGTATTTATCGCCCCCGGAGCCGGCCCCCAATCGTGCTCAACATCGTTCACATAAGGGGAAAGTTTGCGGTACTCGGAAACACTCATTCGATAAGCCACATTAGCTGGCGCGCCAAAATCGTCACTGTTGCCACTGAGCAACAGCTCGCGCAATTCATCGGCGGTTGCAGGCACCTCAAGCGAGTAGCCTTCCTTACGCAGTCTGATGAGCAAATCCCAAACGCTAGGAAACACGTCGAGGTCGGCGGCAGTACCAATATTTCCTTTGTTGGGTGGAAAACAGAAAAGGACTAACGCCAAACGAATGCGATCATTGGTTAACGTCCGCAAGTTATTCCAACGTTTCAGACGACGTGCAAACCGACGACAACGATCTTCCAGGGGGACGGGTTCTTTTCCTGTTGCAGGCATTCCACCATAGATGAATGGTTCAGTAGCTCCATCGATTTCCGGAATAGCGATCTGCATTCCCGCCTGGATTGGATTGAGGCCCGTTGCGGAGTCAATCCACGCCTCGATTGTTTGCGTATCGAGACTAACGGCAGAACGATAGGGCACATTCAGCTCTTTCAAAAACTGAGATGCCGCCGCGCTATCGTTCATTGCTGGACCGCCAACAAAGCTGAAACCTGTCAGCGAAACTATTTGGCTGACCCGGGGAATTGCCTTTGGACTCTGGACTTTGGACTTTGGACCCTCGATGAAAAACTTGGCTACCGCTTCCCGATTGTCCATCAGGGTGGCGATAGCCGGGATCACACTTAGTCCCTCAGCCTCGATTGCATTTATGAGAGCGTCATAGTGCTTCGTCGTTTTGCTGATCACCTGCGGCCTCATCAAGAGCAAACCGATTGTCTCCCGGGGATCCAACGAGGTAGCGGTCGATCGAGCCGAATACCACTTTCGATAATCCGCAAACGACTCGAACAGGTTTTGGGCTAACGGGTGATAAATCGCGACTGATGGCAAATGCTCGGGCTGCGGTATGCGACACTTCGCTTTCAGCTTTGTTTCTGGTACGTACGTCCTAATTGCGTAAAGCAACATCGATTGGATGTTTGTTGGTGTCGGCTGGAGGAAATAGCAAAATAGATACAGATAATGTTTCGCGTCAGTAAATGCTCCTGCCGTCGGAACAAACTTAAGAATGGCTGGCAGGCGATCGATGAATTTTAAGTACTGACTATGTCCGTGTTTGTTGGTTCGACCTCGAGAGGCTTGCCTTCCAACCCACGACCCAACGGAGCCGATTAACTTAAGCGGCCGTCTCCGTGTCTCCGTGTCTCCCCGTCCCAGCGTCTCCCCGTCTCCGGCAATGGCGCTCACATTCAATCGCCCCATACGAGTTCGTCGCATCAGTTCAGGCATACAGTTGATTACGACGACAGCGCGATGTTGACCCTTGTAACGTTCGAGCGCTGACAGCAACCGCGAGGCATTTTCGCCATCCATAACGTGAATGACGAAAACGATCTCCGCGTTACTAAGGTCCTCATCTACATCCCGCCATTCTGCATCGCTCAACGAGGTGCCGAAGTTGTACGTGGCAACGCGCAAGCTCAGTTTGTGTATACGGTTTATCTCACACTCCGAATCTTTCAGCGGCGCGAGAAGACTTGATCCGACGTATAGGACCGTGATGTTCATGATTCGATGTCCGATACGCTTTAGCTTGTCGACGAGAAAGCCTAGTGTCTCTAAGGTCAATGAAAGCGGAGACACGACAAGCTAAAGCATATCGAACATTCCTTAGGCCACCCCTTCCAACTGATCCTCCAGACTTCGACTTATTTCTCTGAGCTTATCCAACACAGATTGCTCAACGTCCCAGTAGCCTCGACCATTAGCCTCCAACAATCGTCGCACAAGCGAATGAGCCGAGTGCGGATTTAAATCCCGCAGACGTTCCAACATCGACTCATCAAACAAAAACGTCTTTGCTACTTCCGAGTAAATCCAGTCGTCGACCGCATCCGCCGTTGCACTCCAGCCAAACGTGTTTGCAACGTGGTTCTCGATTTCTGCTACACCTCTAAACCCGTGCTTCAACATTCCCTCATACCATTTTGGGTTCAAGGTCTTGGCGCGTGTTTCAAGTCGCACTGTTTCTTCAAGCGAGCGAATCTTTGAGTCGCGTGACAAACTATCGGACAGATAGATGGATGGTCGCGCCCTGGCCCGCTTCTCAACGGCCTTTGAAATGCCACCAAGATATTCAAAGTAATGATCGACATCGGTCAGGCCAATTTCAAAGGTATCGATGTTTTGGTAGGTCGCCTCAACGCGAGATAGTGCACGCTCCATCGCCATGCGCGCTTCCGAACCCTCGATCGGTCGACCCTTGGAATCACGTCCATATGCGAAGCACTTGCGAGTTACAAACAGATCCCCAAGCATTTCCGCACGTTCCCATTGGGAATCCATAACCATGAAGTTTACGTTTGTGCCGTAGTTGCCAGGAGCGTTGGAAAAGACACGTATCGCTGCTTCATCCATCTCGCACTGCTCGTTTGTCATCTGTTCATTCACGTGCTTTCGGACAAAGTTCAAGTCGTCTGGTTCATCCAGCTTCGCTACCAGGCGGACTGACTTGTCCAGCAATTGCACTGTTGGGCTAAATAGATCGCGGAAAATACCTGAGACCGTCATCACCAGATCGATCCGTGGCCGGCCCAACTCTTCAAGTGGGATGGCCTCGACGCTTGTCGTGCGATTCAGTCCATCACGCACCGGGCGAACACCCAGCAGCCACAAAGCCTGAGCAACGCCCTCGCCCTGGGTTTTTATGTTGTCGAGTCCCCAAAGCACGAGCGCCATGGTCTCAGGATAACGACCCTTTTCCTCGCGGTATCGATCCAGAAGATTCTTCGCCACCACTTCACCGCGAGCAAAGGCAACATCGGAAGGAACAGCATATGGATTAATAGCGTGAGTGTTTCTTCCGGTCGGCAGTATGCTCGGATTCTGAACGATGTCAGAGCCGGGTCCTGGTTCGATAAACTCTCCCCGCAAAGCGCGAACGACCGAATCAAGCTCATGGTTTGACTGAAGCGACGTTGAGACATCCGCCAACAACGTGAACATGGGCCGCGATGATTCAGGAGTCACGTTTGCTTCACCGGCAAGAGATTCGGCTGCGGAATCGACACCATTCTCAATTAAGTCAACGATCGCTCGATTAAGGACCGCGTCGACCTTCTCTTGATCATCACCAACACCGTCTGTTATCAAGTCCGGCAAGGCTCGCGCGCCAAACTCACGCCGATCAAAGGAAGCGATCATCTTTAACAAGCCAGTCTTTTCAGAGATAGCGGAAGGGCGGCCGAGAATGTGAAGCCCGGTGGGAATCAGACGCTGTTCGATCTCGAGCAGTTCTTCATAGAGTTGCATGACGCGTGCATCACGATCAGCAGGAAATAGGTTGTTGTCTTTAGACATGAAGCAAGTATTGCGTCAATTTTTGAAGCGCGCACTTAAACTCTGGATTAACCACAAAGCTGCCCTGCCTGTCTTCGGACAAGCAGATAACGAGATGAAACTTTTGACGGTGAAGAGACAATGCAAGTGATCTGTTTTTCTCTGTGCCCAAACCAGTTTGAAATCAAAGGGGACTTTCTCATTAAGTTTCTAAGAAGACACAAAGGCACAAACCTACTTTCTATACTGTTGTTCCTTTTGTGCCTTTGTGTCTTTGTGGTTATGTCTCTGGAAAACCTCTAATCGACTCCTCTGTCAGCGCGTTCTTTGAATTGATGTTACCAAGCTTTACAAACCTCGCCCGCAAGATCTCCGCCAGCCGCTGCGATTCTTCGTGCGATTCAAACTCGCGCTGTACGTCAACCACTACAATTCTCGTTCGTGTTTGTTGAAGAAGCACACTTAAGCGCTTGAGCTCGTCCTCAATTACTAGTTGGCGGAGCGCGCGCTGCTTGTTGCTGAGCACTACGTTCGCATGGCCATCCGTGAAAAGTAATACTGCGGTCTCGTGATGTGTATTTCTGAATCGTCGAATGAGATCAATGGTGCACGCCAAGCCTGCAGATAGCGGCGTACTTCCTCCCATGCGCAATGAATCAAGCACTCGACGGGCTCGCAAGATACTACGTGATGGTGGTAGCGCGACTGTCGCAGTCGTTCCATGAAAGGAGATGACTGCAACATGATCGCGGTTCAAGTACGACTGTCGTAGTAGTTTTAGGATCGATGCTTTGGCTCGCGCAATACGGTTTGCTGCCATGCTGCCGGACGTATCTATGGCAAAAATAAAAAGGGTGCCTTCTTTGTGTTTGAGAAGCTTGTAACGAATTGCGTACGCACCACGCGTATTCGTAGCCGCCATAGCCCGTAGTGTCGCGTCGATTGCGATCTTAGATCCCGCCGGCTTAAAGCCCACTGAACGACTGTATCTTCCGCGCGGTTGCCCTGAAGCCGCCTTCATTCCGCGCGCACGTTTGCTCTGCGAATATGCCTTTTTTGAACGGGGCTGATTACCCAACTCGTCATCCCATTGCGGAGTTCTTTCGTTCGTCCTGCTCGCTGGTGGAGAGGGAGCGTCCTCAAGATTGTTTCGCACGCGTCCTTTCGCGCCTGCTGGTTGCTGGACTTTTAGTTCGGAATCCTCTGCGGCGTTTTTCTTACCATTACTCGAACGCTTCTGTTTTGGATCATCATTCTGGCTTGGAGGTGATGGCGGTTGATTCAATACCGACTCGACTGCCTGTTCAATCCGTTCGCTCGTTGCTGTCTCTTCCAAAATATCGCGACGCAGACGATGGCGCAGAGACATATTAACGACTCTGCGCACATCATCCTCATCTACAAACTTCCGACCTTCGAAGGCGGTCAGCGCGCGCGCTGCTCGCATGATTGTCAGCTCGCCACGATGACCATCTACCTTTAGTTCGGCGCAGAACTGGGCGATCCGAGTTAAGAGTTCGCGTGGAACTATTACCTTGGTGCGGTACTCACTGGCCCGCATGATTCGGCGTCTTAGTTCTGCCTGTTCTTCAGCAAACAACAAACGAAAGCTTTCCGGATCTCTATCGTACGCATCACGACGCTCAACAATCGCAACGCGGTTCTCCAAATAGTTTTCGGTCTTCACCTCTGCGTGGAGTCCGAAGCGATCCAGAAGCTGAGGTCTCAACTCGCCTTCTTCTGGATTTCCCGAACCGATCAAAACGAATTTCGCGGGATGCTCAATAGAAACACTCTCCCGCTCAACTTTGTTCCAACCTGATGCAGCCACATCCAATAGAATGTCCACGAGATGATCGTCGAGCAGATTAACCTCGTCGATGTAAAGGAAGCCTCGATTTGCTCGCGCTAGCAAACCTGGTTCGAAGTGTTTCTTACCTTCGTTAAGCGCGCGCTCGATATCGATGGTTCCGCAAACACGATCTTCAGTTGCGCCCAGAGGAAGATCCACAACCGGAACCGTTCGAGTTGTCGTTGTCAAATCCGCACTTGTATCTGCGGTGGTCACACAATCAGTGCAGAGATTTCTGACATCCTTCGGATCGCACCCATACGCGCAACCGGCAACTACGCGAATCTCCGGCAATAGATCAGCAAGCGCCCGCACGGCTGTAGACTTCCCCGTCCCCCGATGCCCCATGATCAAAACGCCACCGATCTGCGGATCGATGATGCTCAAGATTAGAGCGAGCCTCATCTCGTCTTGACCAACGATCGCGGTAAAGGGATAGGGCAAGCTGCGACACATTCGTTTGTTTGTTTTCCCTTTATCAGACACTTGCTTTTTGGTTGAGATTGGCATGTGGATGCTAGGTTAAGTCTTTTAGCTGAAAACGCTTCCCCGAGCAAGCTATGGCAAGTTCGTGTCGATGTTTAGACTTCGCTCAATGAGGCGCCTTCTGTGGTCTGGCCGAGAAAACACTTAAGACTGGGCGAGCGCCGGAAGGTTACGCCGAGCACCCCTAATCAGCGTGCAATTAACCAGCAAAAACTTCTTGACATGCCTTAATCGATGAACTAGAGTTCGCGACTCCCGACTAAGAAAAAACAAGCCCAGTCATTTGAATTTTCGCAGAAAGCAAATTGCTTCTTGCTCTCTCTCACAACTAAGTAACTCTTAGTTTTCTTCTTACGTGAGAGGAATCATCACTCTGGTCAACCCCCAGACTGGAACTGCCTCAATTAACAAAAAAAGGGATTGTCGAGCAAGCAGGGTCGTTTTCTGTCTTAAAGGCAAGACTGCGCATTTTGCCAGCGGGCGTGTGCGCATCTTGTCGAGGTACCCGTCTACGCAGCTCCAGGAGGTGAAACTTGAGAACTACTCTCCAGGTCTTAGCTTTACTCTTATTCGCGGTGGCGCTTGCATTGCCGCTCAGCATTCCAAGAGCCGTCGAAGGTCAAGGTGCAACTGAAGCACTCACCACTGACATGGATGCCAAAACCGATGATCTCTTCAACGGTTTTGGTGCCCTTGGTACCCCAATCGATGAGTGCGTCGCAGAACCAGAACCACCGACTGCCCGTGGAAACGGTCGGTTTGAAGATAACAAGTTCATTTTTAGTGAACGTGAAACGGTCGATGAAGGCTTGGGTCCAACCTATAACGATGTTGGCTGTGTTGAGTGTCACCAGTCGGTGGATGTTGGTGCATTTAGTCAGACAATGGAATTCAGGGCCGGACACATCGTGAATGGTGCATTCGTCGATGCACCTGGTGGCCAACTAATCCACGCTCGCGGTACTGATTCGGACATCGTGGAACATATCTCCACCGCCGAAACGGTTAAAGCCTTCCGTATCACTCTCAGCACACTCGGCGATGGCTTCGTAGAATGTATCGCCAATCAAACCCTTCAAAACAATGTGGCTGCTCAGCCGTCAGGCCAGCGCGGCACCCTTACTGCTGTACCCGTTGTCGAGGCGAATAATGCGTTGCGCATCGGCAGGTTCGGTTGGAAGGCACAACATGCAAGTCTGCTTTCGTTCTCCGGTGATGCTTATTTGAACGAAATGGGTATCACCAATAAGTTCGATGGCTTTGCCGGCAGAAGTTCGTCCAATCCGGCCGCTGGTACAAGTGAGAACCCCGCGAGTACTGCAGACGGTGTTATTAACGTTACGTTCCCGTCGCCATTTGATCCCGTCGCGGATCCAGAGGATGACGGTGGAGACGTACTAGCGTTTGCAGACTTCATGGCCGCTACACGCGCCCCCGGCCGGCAGAATCCAATTCCGGCGGCAGCCGTACGCGGTGATTCACTTTTCACTAGTGTGGGTTGTGCGGTTTGTCATACGCGCACTTTCACTACAGCTACAGCCGGTACCTCTATCAACGGCGGCGCTTTCCTTGTACCGGCAGCGTTAGGAAGCAAGATCATTCACCCGTTCAGCGACTTCGCCCTACACAACATTGGCACTGGCGATGGCATAGTCCAAAACGGTGGCCAAGGTAGCGCTAACCAAATGCGGACAGCTGCACTGTGGGGAATTCGCGCACGTAACAGACTCATGCACGAGGGTCTGAACATAACAATATTCGACTCAATACAACTCCACGCCGGACAAGCAACGACTGCACGAAATAACTTCAATGCTTTGACGGCGGCCCAGAGATCGGATCTGATTGCCTTTGTATTATCGCTTTAGTTGCGGCGACAACAGATCCCCTGACTGGGCACTATCCCGAAGCTCGTCGGGAGCCTTTATCGGCGAGCTTCGGCTCAAACCAACTGACGCTGATTGAGTTAATTGCTGATGCGCCCGATACAGAAGCGAGATCGAAGTGACCGAACGTCGCTCCGTACCGCTCGCCCAACTAATACGGTCATGTGAGTTGGCGGGCGGTCGCTTCCCTCCCGCTTCTGTATTGCAGTTTTTCTTTTGCACCACTTGGTTGTCATGAGGATAGAAGTCAGTACCACGTCGCCGTAGCGTGTTGCTGGTAACGACTCCAAACTCCGAATAGTCAAAGCGAGCCACACGCTACCGCGACGTGGCACTGACTTCTATCCCTGTTCCGGCACCGCTACGTTCGATCCGCTGATTTGCGTTTCAAGACGAGTACGGGAGGACACCTGAATATGTTCTTTTGTAGAGATCGAGTTCGTTCCTTACTGCCATTGGTCTTAGTCGTCTCCATCTGTTTGGTCACCTGCAGTTGTTCGAAATCCAACAACGCCATTCTGGAAACCGCACCCGCCTATCAACCAAGTCCAACAGCCCCTCAACTCCAGATGCAGACGGTTGGCCAGGCAAAACTCTCCGAGGCGCAAGAAGCGGTGCGACGCGTCTTCAAAGATTCAGCAGTGATTGATAGTGCGTTGAACCCCAGTTTCTTCACAGGCGATTTCAATGGCGACGCCTCGCAGGATTTGGCTGTCGTTGTGAAACCTGCACAGGGAAAACTGGCTGAGATGAATGAGGAATACCCTGCCTGGCTGTTGCGCGATCCCTTCTTCGCCGAGCGATCAGAAAAAACCACGATGAGCGTGGAAGAACGGGATGTCTTACTCGCGATCATCCACGGTTATGGCGAAAACGATTGGCGCGATTCCCAGGCGACGCAGACATTCCTGCTGAAGAATTCTGTTGGTAACAACATTACCGTGCAATCTACAAAAGATTTTCTCAACGCCCACAGCGGACGAAAGCTTCCTCGACCCGAGGGTGATCTGATTTCGGAGACTGTTCGAGGTACGAGTGGTTATCTGTACTATGCGAGTTCCAACTACGCATGGTATGACCCAAAAACTTTCAAACCAAAGTCGACAGTCAGTATGGTACACGGTGCTCGATGACTTTATGGGAGATCATCATGACGCAGAAATCAATCGGGAAGTGCGCAATTGTGATCCTTGCGATCATCGCTTTGTTCTCAACATCGCTCGGATCTGGAAGTCTTGATGAAAAGAAGTCGTTAGCGATCGACTTGATAACCGTCGACGAACTCAAGACAAAGGTGAATACAAACGAGCCCATATTAATAATCGACGTGCGTAACCAGGAGAGTTATGCAAATAGCGACACGCGTATCAAGGGGGCAATTCACGTCAATCTAAGAAAGCTCAAGTATCGCCTCGGTTTCGCTCCTTTTAGGAACGTGCCAAAGGACCGCGAGGTCGTCACCTATTGCGCCTGCCCGAGTGATGAGTCAAGCATCCACGCAGCACAAGTGTTGTTGGAAAGCGGTTTCAAGCGAGTACGCGCGCTAAAAGGTGGTTGGCACGAGTGGCGAAAAGCCAGTGGACCCGTCGAACCACGACCGCGCGGATGACCCCCTTTGGAATCACCAAATGCTTTTCCGCGAAAACTTCACTACAATGATCCAGACATCAGCGGATTCGGAGTGGAGGAGCGCCGACTATTCTCGACGTCACCAATCTCGGATGTGTGCGCGGGGATCGCAGAGTTTTTAGCGACGTCAACTTTTCATTGGCGCCCGGAACCTTTCTTCAAGTCACCGGCGCGAACGGAAGCGGGAAAACAAGCTTACTGAGGATCCTCTGCGGCTTGCTCAGGCCAGTCGAAGGCCGAATCAGCTGGCAGGGCGCGAGTATTCACTCACTGGGTGAGGAATATTTCACTTCAGTCACTTACTTTGGTCACCGTCCCGGCGTCAAGGATGAACTTACGGCCGCCGAAAATCTGCGGGTATCGGCCGGCCTCGGCGGGGTTCAGGTAGATACCGATCAAGCGCATGAGGCACTCGACCGAATGGGACTGGTAGGTAGAGGTTCTGTTCCCGCGCGCTTGTTGTCAGAAGGCCAACGACGAAGAGTCGCCCTTGCTCGGTTGCTTGTTTGTAATACGCGTCTTTGGCTGCTGGATGAGATCCTGACATCGCTGGACAAGACAGCAGTTTCCCTGGTCAGATCTTTGATAGAGGAGCATTTATCGGGCGGAGGAATGGCGATCGTTGCAACTCATCAGGAACTGGAGTTGAGCGATCACCAGAAGCAACGCCTTGAACTCGCGACGTGAACAGACCTTCGAGTCTATCGATGTTGCGCTGGGTCGTTTGGCGCGATCTGATACTAGCGTGGCGTCGCCGCGCTGATGCCCTTTCGACTCTATTCTTCTTTGTCATCGTGGTAAGTCTGTTTCCGCTAGGCATCGGCCCGGAAACCGAATTGTTGAGGTCAATAGCGCCGGGAGTGGTTTGGGTCGCAGCCTTGCTAGCGTCGATGCTCTCCCTTGGCAGGCTGTTTGCTAACGACTACCAGGACGGTACGCTTGAGCAATTGCTTTTGACGCCCCAGCCTCTGTATTTGGTCGTCCTCGGCAAAGTTGCCGCACAGTGGTTGACATCGGAACTTCCGTTGGTTTGTATGGCCCCATTGTTAGGCGTGCAGTTCGGCGTTTCAAATGACACCTTGGTGGTCCTCGTGGTGAGTTTGGTACTTGGCACTCCAGTATTGAGTATGATCGGATCGATAGGGGCCGCGCTAACTTTGGGACTGCGTAGTAGTAGCGTTTTGATTTCCATCCTGGTTTTGCCGCTGTATATTCCGGTACTGATTTTCGGCGCTGGCGCTGTTGAAGCGAGCATCATGGGCCAGTCTCCCACTCCACATATTTATTTGTTAGGTGCGATTACAGTGCTGTCGCTCATATTCGCACCCTGGGCCACGTCGGCGGCGTTGAGAATTTCTGTGGAATGAATGTCCGATATGCTTTAGCTTGTCGTGGTAATCATCCTAAATACCCAAAAGTACTTGCGCGGTGACAACGACAAGACAGACGCATATCGGACATTAAAAACCATGAACCTGTACAAATACGCTTCACCAACGAATTTTTATCCGCTCGCGGGAAAAATGATTCCGTGGTTTGCAACGCCAGCCGCAATACTCTTTGCGGTCGGGTTGTTTGTAGGCTTTTTCATCGCTCCGCCCGATTTTCAACAGGGCGATGCCTATCGCATCATGTTCATTCATGTCCCTGCCGCATGGTTGGGAATGTTCCTCTACGTCCTAATGGCGATTTATGCAGGAATCGGCTGGGCTTTTAATGCGCGCCTCGCGTCGATGATGGCCTCGTCAATTTCCGTCACTGGTGCGATGTTTACTTTTGTTTCACTTGTGACTGGCGCATTTTGGGGTAAACCAACCTGGGGTGTCTGGTGGGTATGGGACGCTCGCATGACCTCAACACTCATACTCCTCTTCCTGTACATAGGATTCATTTCGTTGCAATCATCGATTGAAGATCCTCGACGCGCGGACCGCGCCGGCGCCGTTCTGGCATTAGTCGGCGTCATCAACGTGCCTATCATTTACTTCTCGGTACAGTGGTGGAACACGTTGCACCAGGGCGCGACGATTCGGATCCTCCAAAAACCGACCATACGCGGCTCGATGCTATGGTCGATGCTGATTCTGCTCGCGGCTTGTTGGCTATACTCGGTGGCGGTTGTGTTAATCCGGGTTCGGTGCATTATTCTTGAACGAGAGCAAAACGCAGCGCGGTTTGCGGAGGCTACCTTATGAACTGGCCAGATCTCTCATTCGGTCGTTATGGTTTTTATATTTGGGGTTCTTATCTTTTTGCACTAGTGGCAATCGTTTGGGAGTTGGTGAGTTTGAGTTATCGTAAGAAGTCTCAAACTCAGGGAAAAACTTCCCCAAGAGTTTTGAGAGGGAGTACTAATGAAACGACGTCATAGACGGATCGCTTTTATTCTCGTCGGCCTGGCGGGATTAGCAATCGCTACTTTTCTTGTCGCGAGTGCCTTTCGTAACAACCTTGTCTTCTTTTTTAGTCCAACACAGGTGGCCGCAAAAGAAGCTCCTATCGACCGAACCTTCCGCGTTGGCGGGTTGGTGCAGGACGGCACTTTGCAACGAGACAAAGATGGACTAACCGTTCGCTTTACGGTGACTGACACAGCCGCGAGCGTGCCGGTGGTTTACAAGGGGATACTTCCGGATCTATTTAAGGAAGGGCGTGGTTGTGTTGCGCAAGGGCGAATGGATTCTGAAGGCGTATTCCATGCTGAGCAGGTGTTAGCCAAGCACGATGAGAATTACATGCCGCCGGAAGCCGGTGAGGCAATCGATAAGGCTAAACATGCGAAGGAAGCGGCGAAGACGGTGGTTGAAAACTAGCTCTTTCGATAGGGGCTACTACCTTGAAGTGTGTAGTCCTACTTCCTCTCTGCGGAACCTCTGCGTCCTCTGCGTCTCCGCGGTTAAAAGTCCGAAAAACCGTTTACCGCTGAGACACAGAGGACGCAGAGGTTGCGCAGAGAAGAAGTTAAGATACTACATTGAAGTGCGGAACGCTCTTAGCGTTTCTAAAATCAGAAATCCTTTTTGCATTCATTACCAATGGTTCCTGAAATTGGGCAGTTTGCTTTAATCATCGCTCTCCTGCTTGCACTTACGCAGGGTGTCCTTCCACTTCTCGGTGCCTCGCGGGGAAACCGATCATGGATGGCACTCGCAGCTCCTGCTGGACAAGCGCAGTTTATTTTCCTCGCGATCGCCTTCAGCTGCCTTGGCTATTCATTTATCACGAACGATTTCTCCGTTCTCAACGTCGCCACAAATTCAAATAGTCAACTGCCACTCCACTACCGTCTAGCAGCAACCTGGGGATCACACGAAGGCTCCCTGCTGCTCTGGACGCTGATGCTTGGGTTGTGGACCGTGGCGGTTTCTTTGTTCAGCCGGCACCTTCCGGAAGAGATGCTGGCGCGCGTACTCAGTGTGATGGGAATCGTCAGCGTCGGCTTTCTGCTTTTCATGCTGCTCACGTCTAATCCATTTGCGCGAATTTTTCCTGTCCCGCTAGATGGCCGCGACCTGAATCCTCTGCTGCAAGACCCGGCGATGGTTGTTCATCCGCCGATGTTGTACATGGGCTACGTTGGGTTCTCGGTGGCTTTTGCCTTCGCCATCTCTGCACTGATTAGTGGCCGACTTGATGCAACTTGGGCACGCTGGTCAAGACCATGGACAACTGTGGCCTGGATGTTTCTCACTTGTGGCATCGCGCTGGGCAGTTTCTGGGCTTACTACGAATTGGGATGGGGCGGCTGGTGGTTCTGGGATCCGGTTGAGAATGCCTCATTCATGCCGTGGTTGGTTGGCACCGCGCTCATTCACTCGCTAGCGGTTACGGAGAAACGCGGAGGCTTCAAGAGTTGGACTGTCTTGCTCGCTATTGCAGCATTCTCGCTGAGCCTGCTGGGAACATTTCTCGTTCGCTCCGGAGTGCTCACTTCCGTCCACGCTTTCGCAACTGATCCCAAACGCGGCATCTTCATTTTGGCTTTTCTCGTTTTCGTTATTGGCGGCTCACTTTTGCTGTACGCATGGCGCGCAAAACAGGTTGGTCTCGGTGGCAAGTTCGACGTCATTTCCCGCGAGTCTCTGCTGCTATCCAACAATGTCTTGCTTACTGTTGCGGCTGGCGCAGTTCTCCTGGGAACTTTGTACCCGCTCATCGTTGACGCACTCGGTCTGGGAAAACTTTCCGTCGGACCGCCTTACTTCAACACGGTGTTTGTTCCACTGATGGCGCCCGCGATGTTTTTGATGGGCGTTGGGCCAATCGCCAGGTGGAAAAAAGCGAGCCTTCCGGAACTCGCGATCCGTCTACGTTGGGCGTTTGTAGTTAGCCTTGTCACCGCAGTCACTCTGCCATTCTTTTTTGGGCAATGGAAACCGCTTGTCAGTTTAGGTCTGCTATTGGCACTGTGGATTGTGGCAACAATTCTCGTGAATTTGTGGGAAAGGACTCGCGTTACTTCAGGTCAGTTGAGCACGATCCAAAAGTTGCGAACGCAGACTCGCAGTTATTACGGAATGCACGTCGCGCACTTGGGTGTTGCGGTTTTCATTGTTGGTGTCACCATGGTTACGGGTTATCAATCCGAACAAGACGTGAAAATGGATGTTGGTGATACGGTGACCGCCGGAAATTACGAGTTTAAGTTTAATGGTGTAACTCAGATTTCCGGACCAAACTATGTTGCCGGGCGCGCCGAGATAATCGTGAGTCGGAATGGGGCTGAGACGGAGCGCATGTATCCTGAAAAACGAAATTACACTGCTAGCGGAAACGTGATGACTGAGTCGTCGATTGATACAGGGCTCTTCCGTGATCTGTACGTGTCGCTTGGTGAACCAATCAGCGGCGGCGCCTGGAGCGTGCGTATCTATTACAAACCATTCGTTGACTGGATTTGGGGTGGTGCTGTGCTTATGGCTTGCGGTGGTGGACTGGCGTTGAGTGATCGGCGATATGCTGTTGCAGCCCGAAAGCAACGAGAAGCGAAAGCAAGCGCTGACAAGACGGCTCCTGTGCCAGCCACGGTGACTGCCTCGATCGGCAACGAGATCGAAGAGGCCGCTCATTGACTCTTCTCTGCGCAACCTCTGCGTTCTCTGCGCCTCTGCGGTTTGTTGTTGTTCAGAAAGAGTGAACCGCAGAGACGCAGAGAACGCAGAGGTTGCGCAGAGAAGAATGCGTTCCGAAGACTGGAAATAAAATGGGCAAATACTTAATCCCATTGGGTCTATTCATCGTGCTCACGGTTTTCCTGGCTATAGGCCTGAACCGCGATCCGCATGAAGTGCCCTCGCCTTTGATCAATAAGCCGGCCCCCGCGTTCAGTCTTCCGCAACTCAAAGAGCCAACAAAGACATTTTCAGCCGCGGAGATGCGCGGCAAGGTTTGGATCTTGAATGTTTGGGCGTCGTGGTGCGTAACTTGTCGCGACGAACATCCTCTACTCCTCGACTATGCGAAAACGGGTGCGGTTCCGATCTATGGACTCAACTATAAGGATCAACGCCAGGATGCATTGGCGTGGCTGGACGAGCTTGGCGATCCTTACGTTTTGAGTGCTGCCGATCTCGAGGGGCGCGTGGCAATCGACTATGGAGTGTACGGTGCGCCTGAAACGTACGTGATAGATCAAACAGGAACTATCCGCTTCAAACAGATTGGTCCCGTAACACCTGACATTTGGAACAAACAACTCCTTCCGCTGGTACAAGAATTAAACCGTCTGGGAAATAGATGAAACGCACTTGCTACGTGCTATTGATACTTTTGGTCTTCGTCTGTGTCGTAAGTGGCAGAGATGCGCAACCGGCTTCAGGCGATGATCCTGAAATTGAGAAGCGGTTGACGAATCTGTCGAAAGAGTTGCGCTGTCTTGTTTGCCAAAATGAAACTCTTGCCGACTCTCAGGCTGGATTGGCGGAAGATTTACGCCGTGAGATTCGCGAACAAATGAAGGCCGGAAAAAGCGATCAGGAGATCATTTCGTTTCTGACGCAGCGTTACGGTCAGTTCATTCTTTATCGCCCGCAGGTGACCCCAACAACTTACCTGCTCTGGTTTGGGCCGTTTCTGTTGTTAATCATCGGCCTGGCTATTCTTTTCCGCTACATTCGCCAGCGTCGCGATACGATTCCTGATCAACCGTTGACCAGCGAAGAGCGACGGCGTGCGGCAGAATTACTGAGCGCCGAATCAGGAAAGGAGAGTGCATGATTTTGTATTGGGTCATTTGTGCCGGCATGATCATGATTGCACTGGCCTTTGTTTTACCGCCGTTGCTCCAACGCACTGATGGATCGGACGGGGAGAGTTCTGACCGTGAACGCAAAGACGCAAACGTTGCCATCTATCGAGACCAACTCCGCGAGTTAAAAGGCGACCTGGACAACGGTATAGTCAGCGAACAACAATTCGACCTAGATCGTGAAGAGATTGAGCGCCGCCTACTCGAAGACACGGTCTCCAGAACAAAAGGCTCTAAAGCCACAAACGAAGGAAGTCGCGTAACCGCATCTATATTGGCAATGGCGATCTCACTAATTGCGATTGTCTTCGAGTTGAAAATTGGAACACCCCCCAGCAATGCGGGCCCTGCCAGCACGACCGCTGAGAGTCCACGCCCGGAACGTACCTCGCAACAGATCGCTGCTAACGTCGATAAGCTGGCAGAAAAGCTTAAGGCTAATCCATCGGATCTCTCGGGATGGGTGATGCTGGCGAAGTCGTATAGCTCAATGGAACGTTTTGGAGAGGCCGCGGGCGCTTATGCCAAAGCCACCGAACTCGACCCAAAAAATGCTGATCTCTGGGCGGAATATGCGTTCGTAACTGCGATGGCTGGAAATCGCAAAATTGACGGTAGCGCAATGGAGCTCGTTAATCACGCGTTGAAAGTTGATCCTGAGAACGCCAAAGCGTTACAACTTGCTGGTACGAACGCATTCGATGCGAAGGATTACAAGAAGGCCATCGAGCTCTGGCAACGCGTGTTGATTAAGGTTCCTCCAAATTCGGAGGTGGCGCAGGCGATCACTGAGAGAATAGACGAAGCGAAGAAACTCAGTGGTACGAAGTAGAAGCTGTTTTCTTTTCCGCGCTAGCTCTGTGTAACAAACGGTCAGATCTTTTGTCTCCTGCGATACTAACGTCTGCGGCAGCGACCTGGACACAGTCAGTACCGTCACGCGGTAGCGTCGGGTCCGTTACCACCCACAGCGTCAGAATTGACAACGGACCCGACGCTACCGCGTGACGGTACTGACTGTATCCAAGTTTGGTTGTGGCTCCGCTGCTCAGTCTTCTCTGTGCCACCGCGATGATCTCTTTGCAGTTATCTGAAACGACTGAGGCACAGCGAAAAACGCTTTCACTCAAAAGAACATGAACAGAGAAAACCTACTATTTGCAATTATCGGTATCTTATTCGGCTTCATCGTCGGCTTTATGTCTGCAAGCGTGATGAATCAAAAGTACGGTCCCGGTGCGGCGCCAACCGCGTCAAACGGACAGTCACTCCCGGCGGATCATCCACCTGTCGGCGCGCAAAACGCTGGAAACCCTCAAGGAATGCAGGCCGAAGTTCAGGCTTCAATTGAGAAAGCACGCAAGGAACCAAACAATTTTGAAGCGCAACTAAAGGCGGCTGAGCTCTACTACCAAATCCAACGTTACGATCAGGCAATTGAATTCCTCCTGAAGGCGAACCAGCTACAACCCACTGACTATCGCACCGTCGTCATTCTTGGAATGGTAAATCTGGATGCGGGGCACTTCGATGTTGCGGAAAAGTGGTATCGCGCGGCAATGAAGATCAAGCAGGACGATACGATGGTTTTGTCAGGGCTGGCGGCGGCGACGCTACAAAAGGGCGATGCCAGGGCAGCTGAGGATGCGATTGCCAAACTGGAAAAGGCTGATCCGAACAGCGTCGATCTACCGCAGTTTAGGGATAAGCTTGCAACGTTGAAGGCGGGAAAGTGATGTCCGATATGCTTTAGCTTGTCGTGTGATTGGGGAACTGGTCCGTTTGCCCACTGACGACAAGCTGAAGCATATCGGACATCACTGCGCAATGCTCATCCGCACCACATCAATCAAACGCAGCCTATCAACCCGGCCATCCTTTCCCACTACGATAACCTGACCATTCTCAACCATCACCCGTCGGATAGTACTCATTGACCGGTTAATGAGTGTGCCGTTGTTAGTCTCAATGACCAGTCGTGGCCCACTCTCTGGTTCAGCAACTGGCTCAGTATCCGGTTTGGGTTTGGTAGCAGGCGGCGAAGTCGCCCCTCGCCTCGTCGTCGTGCGAGTAGAAGGCTTTGGTTTGGGTGATTCCGAAGCCTCACCTACCTCCTCAGTTGCCTTGGGCGTCTTAGCTACAGCTGTTTCTGTTTCTGTTTCTTTCGGCTTTGGTATTGTCGAGGGTGACGTTCTTCTTCCCGCAGGACGGCGCGAACGAGGAGGTGTTCGCGAAACTGTTGATTTCGGCGTTACCTCTTCCTTTTCGGGAACTGGCGCTGGCAATTCTGTTTCTGTCGGTTTTACTGCGTTAGTCGGTTCCGGAGTAGTGGATGGGGCAGTAGCTACTTCCGTGACAGGCGGCTCAGGCTCTGGAAGTCGAGCGCCGACTGATGATACTCGCTTCGTTCCCCTATTGCTGACAAGAGGCCTAGGTTCCGTTACGGATGTCTCGGTCCCAGCGATCTCGGGACCGCCCACAATCGGTTCGAATGTTCCGCGAAAAGACAGCTGGTATGTTCCTTCATCGTCATTCGGGCTTCTGGCCTCTATTCGCAAAATCAAATCTTCGCGCCGACGAAGATAGATGCTCTTCGAAATTGGTGTAGTACTTTCCGCATACAGCGCGAGCTTAAGTAGTGGTCTCAGACTCCCCGCAGTGAAAACATCGAGATCCCCGTTCAGGTTGCGACTCTGTACAGTAATCAGCAAATCTCCCGGCGTTCCGGTGAATGAATAGTAATGATTCGTGAGACGAGAATCGCCCAGGTCGCGAGCGGAAATATGTCCGAGAAGATTATTGCTTCTGATTGGAGCCGGCGCGCTCGGATCGAGAGACTGTGCAGAT
>DASYRR010000162.1:0-6850 GCA_036004125.1 Pyrinomonadaceae bacterium
ACACCCCTGGAGGAGGCCACCGGTCTTTCCGTTGAGCTCGAGAACGCCGCGAATGCGTGCGCATTATCAGAGATCTGGTTTGGCCGCCGCTCGGAGAGTGCCCAAGATCTTGTCGCACTGACGGTGTCTGAAGGAATCGGAACCGGATTAGTAATGAACCGTCAGCTCGTACGGGGCTCAACCGGAGTCGCTGGTGAGTTTGGCCACACGACTATCGTGGAGAATGGACTCGAATGCCGTTGCGGAAACAAGGGGTGTTGGGAACTCTACGCTTCAAACTCCGCCGCCGTCCGTTATTACGCCGGTTCCAAACCCACAAACCAAACACCCAGCTTCGATGACATCCTCCGGCTTGCGAGTCAGGGGGACGCCAAAGCGGTCGAGTCTCTCAACGAGATGGCCCGTTACCTGGGAGTGGGCATCGCAATGCTAGTGACTGGTCTTGCTCCTGACGAAATCTTAGTAATCGGGGAGATAACAAGACTATGGAATCAAGTCGGGCCTATCATCACGAAAACAGTGTCGGAACGCTCCCTAACCCATGCGGCCACGCGGATTGTGCCAACTGACCCAGTTTCTCATCCGCGTTTACTAGGGACAATTGCTTTGGTGCTCCAGCACCACTTTGGTGCGCCTTCGGTCGCTTGAAACTTTTTGGCAGCATTTTGTTGTGATCGCGAATTTAATCGAGCAATGTCTCCAACTTAGATGGCGCTATAACCCCTAACCCTTGAAGAGGAGAGAGTCATGTTCACCTTCACAGCCTGTCCTAATCGGACCAAAC
Organism: Pyrinomonadaceae bacterium; assembly: GCA_036004125.1. Taxonomy (GTDB): domain Bacteria; phylum Acidobacteriota; class Blastocatellia; order Pyrinomonadales; family Pyrinomonadaceae; genus PSRF01. Next base: position 785 of record DASYRR010000162.1, read on the forward strand.
GCAACACACATCTAACCGAGCGAACGCGAAAGCAAGAAGCGTCACCAATATTGAGGCGCTCTGCTCAATATCTGGCAATGTCACTTCTTTCAGTTCTGTTCGTGTCTACCGCCGCGTGGGCCCAGGTTCTTTATGGCTCCATCGTTGGAAACGTGTCGGATCCTAACGGAGCAGCGGTTCAGGGCGCAAAGGTCGACTTGACCAATCTGGCTACCGGAGCCGTGAGCACCACCACAACAGATGAGAATGGATCGTACAAGATTAACGATCTCCAGATTGGCACCTACAAAGTGTCGGTTTCTAAAGCGTCCTTCAAGACGACTTTGAAGGAAGATGTCCGAATCGAGGCAAACAAGACCCTTCGCTCCGACGCGCAATTAGAAGTTGGTGGCGTAGCCGAGACGGTGGTTGTTACGGCCGGTCAGGAAGCAACGCTGCAGACCGATCGCGGAGACGTGAACATCACGAAGACCGATCGGGAAGTTAATAACTTACCGCTATTTGGCAGCATCGGTCGAAACTACCAGAGTCTGATTTATCTGATTCCGGGCACCACAAGGGGCACGGGAGGCTTTTTCATCAACGGCTCTGGAACCGAGGACAACTCCGCTGCCGGTAACCCTCAGCGATCCATGTCATTCAACGTCAACGGCGTGTCACGTCTGCAGAACAACCAGAAGATCGATGGATCGAGCATCATCTACCCGTGGCTGCCGGCGAATACGCTGTACGTGCCCCCTGCAGAAGCGATTCAGGAGGTTAACATTGTTACGAACGCCTTCGACGCGGAGCAGGGACTCGCGGGCGGTGCCGCGGTTAACGTAACGATAAGAACAGGCGGTAATGACTTTCATGGTGTTGGCTGGGGTTATGACACAAACAGCCGATTTAGATCCCGCACTTTCTTTCAAGCTGCGAACCAGCGGAAGAACCCAAAGAACATCCTGGCGCAATTCGGTTATGCCTTCAGCGGACCTATCATCCTGCCTCACTTCGGCGAGGGTGGCCCCAAGGTCTGGAGTGGCAAGAACAAGCTTTTCTTCTTCACCGACCTGGAGCGCACGACCCAGCGGAACGCCGCGGGCGCCACAGCCAGTGTCGCGCCAATGAGCCTGCGACCCGATGCTAATGGGAACGTCAACTTTACGGGCACTGGGATCACGGTCTACGACCCCACGTCCAACCCCAATCCGGCGCTTCGTACTCCTTTCGCAAACAACACGATTCCCGCAAATCGGATTGACATTGCGGCTATCGAAATCTTGAGGCGCTTGCCCCTGCCAAACCTAACCGGTTTGACAAACAACTTTGCGACGGCCGGCACAGGTTCGTTCAACCGCACCAACGTTGACACTAAGATCAACTACGTCTCTGACAGACTCACGATCTGGGGGCGCTACAGCCGTTCGCCTACGATCATCATTGACCCGCCAATATTCGGTGAAGTTAGCGGCCCTGCTTTGAATGGCGGGCAACTGGGAACAGCTCCCGGGCTGATCAATGTGATCGGTATTGGCGGAACCTACACGTTCACGCCCACAGTCGTGCTGGATGGGAATGTTGGTTACACCAGACAGCGATTAGGTGCGGAAGGATTCGATATTGTCTCCAACTTCGGTCTCGAAGTTTTGCAGATCCCGGGCACCAATGGTCCCGATCGACTTCAGGGCGGCGTTCCCTCGTTTCAGATCAACGGAGGCTGGACGGACATCGGTAATAACAACACCGGGAACCCATTCTTGTTCCGCGACAATCAGTATGTCGGGGCCGCTAACCTCTCATGGCTGAAGAGTTCCCACTCCTTCCGCTTTGGCCTTGAGTACTTGAACGCACAGATTAATCATTTCCAGCCCCAGGGCGGAGCGTTCCAGACTGTGCGCGGGACGTTTGGGTTTAGCGGCAACGCGTCACGATTGCAGAATAACGCCGCTAGTGCTGCTGAAAGCCAGCAATTGCATAGTTGGGCGGACTTCTTGCTTGGACTACCGACGGCTGCAGGGAAGGTTGATCAACTACGCAATCCAAACTCGGTTTATTGGAAACAATACGCGGGCTATGCACGGGACCACTGGCAGATTAGCCCCAAACTCACCTTAATCTACGGCCTGCGCTGGGAGCGATTCACCACCCCGAGAAAGGACAACACGGGCATCAACCGTTTCGATCCAAACATCGGCAAAGTCGTCACCGGTGGATTGAGCGGCCTGGACATCAACGGGGGCGCAGTGTCCGGTAAGAATCTGTTCCTGCCGCGTTTTGGAATTGCCTACCGCTACAACGACAAAACCGTATTTCGCGGCGGCTATGGACAATCTTCCGATCCGAGGCCGTACCAGGAGGTCAGAAATGCCTACCCGATCGCAAACATCTGGTCAATGCTCGCAATCAAGTTCAACGGCTCGGACAACGCATTTATTCCGGTGACTACTCTCCGGAACGGGCTGATTAACCCCAGCGCTCCTCCGGACCTCAGTCAGGGGTTGTTGCCCTTACCTTCCGCTACCGACACGACGACCTTCCCGGCAGATGAGCCGCGCAACAAGATTCACTCCTACAATTTCATCATCGAGCGCGAACTGCCATGGAAGTTTGTTGGGCAGGTTGGCTACGTAGCGACTCGAGTGAAAGGACAGATGGGGTTCATCAACATTAATGCCGGACCACCGAGTCAACCACCCGGGCCGGTCGGAAATGCCGCCCGGCCGCTGAACATAAAATTCCCTGGATTGACGGGAAACATCAATAGCATCCAGCCCTACGGCGACACCGACTATGATGCCCTCCAGGCGTTATTCACACGACGCTGGGGCAGCTCACTCTTTGGAACGGCTTACACCTTTTCCAAGACCATCAACTTCGCTGACAACGACGGAGGTCCGAGAATCCAGTACTTGCCCGCGAAGGAGCGCAACCGCGGTCCAGCCAGTTATGACCGAACTCACAACGTACAGTCCTACCTGGTCTACGATCTGCCGTTCGGTAAAGGCCAACGGTGGGCAAAAGATGGCTGGGCCAGCAAGATTCTCGGCGGCTTCCAGGTGAGCGGAGTGAATAGCATCATGAGCGGCATCCCCTTCTATGTCATTCAGGGTAATGGCTTCAACCTGAATGCAGCAGGAAGCGCACAGGTGCCTGACCAGATCAACCCTGTCGTCGCAATCCTTGGTGGCATAGGTACCGCTTCTCAGCGCGGCAGCGCAAGCGGCTTGTATTTTGATCCAACGGCTTACAGAAGGGTAGAAATCTGTGTTGGAGACGCTGCCGGAAATCCGACGGCAACATGTCCGGTTGTCTTACCGCAGCGGTTCGGAACTGCAGGCCGCAACAATCTCCGTGGGCCGGGTTTCTGGGAAACGGATATGAGCGTCTTTCGCACTTTCTCGATCTCGGAAAAAGTGAAGTTCCAATTCCGGGCTGAGGCGCTGAACGCCTTTAACCATGCGAACTTTGCGAATCCGAATGCCGACGTCACGGGCGCCAACTTCGGATTCGTGACAGGGACCTACGGACCGAATCAATCACGACAGTGGCGTTTCGGAGGCCGACTCTCGTTCTAGTCCTTTAGCCCAGGTGGCCCGGAGGAAAGATGCCGGGCCACTTGCTTCCCGCACATCTCGTGCTCTATCGCTCTCGCTAACGAAGCATGAGTCGAACATTTCATCATTTCGCGCTAGCCGCGATCTTTGTCCTGCTCTGCGCACCGCCAGGCTCGCGCGCACAGAGTCCTCGCGATGCTTCATTACAACAAAAAGAGATCGCAGTAACTATTGATGACGTCCCACTAAACGGTTCGCGCACTAGTATTGAGAGACTGCGAGCGATGACCGGCAAGCTGCTCGAGGGAATCCAGCGTCACAAAATCCCAGCCGTCGGGTTCGTTAACGAATCTCTCCTGTATGTTCCCGGCGAAACTGATGCACGCATTGCTCTGTTGCGGCAATGGATGAATGCCGGCATCGAACTTGGAAATCATACTTTCGCGCACGTTGGCTTCAAGGATACGCCTATCGCTCAATATGAAGACGATTTTGTGCGTGGCGACACGATCACCCGAGCCATCATGAAGGAGAAGGGGCTCAAGCCACGATATTTTCGCCATCCGTTTTTGCAGATGGGACCGACCCTGGAGTTGGAAAAGTCTTTCGAAAGCTTCATCGCGGAGCGCGGCTACCGGATGGCGCCAGTGACCATAGGCACGCTGGACTGGATGATTCTCGCCGCGTACTCGAAAGCGCGCGCCGCGGGCGACACCGCGATGGTGAAGGGAGTCGCTGACGACTATCTGAAATTAGTAGGCGAGGAAATCGACTTTGGTGAGAAAGTCGCAAACGAAGTGTTCGGGCGCCCCATCAAACACATCTTGCTCTTACACGCCAATGAGCTTAACGCGGACAACTTCGAAGCGTTGGTAAAAGTGATGATGGATAAGGGTTATCGCTTCATCAGTTTGGAAGAGGCATTGACGGATCCCGCTTACCAATACCCGGAAAAGTACATACCAACTTCCGATTGGCTTGGCCTTTGGTCGTTCAGCCAGGGGAAGAAGTTTAATTCGCCCACGGTCCCGGATTACATTCGAAAGGTCTGGGACGATAGTCAGACCGCAAGGCCAGTTCCATCTCCAGTCGAATTGACTGCTGAGCAGGATCACAAACTGATGATGGAACAACTCCACATCAGTTCGCTTAGACCAGGCGCGAATCCCAACGACCCGAAAGCGTCAAACGCAGCGAACTATGACGAGGCGAAGGCGAATCCTTATCCAAATCTGCCCGACCCGTTGTTGTTGAAAAACGGCAAGCGAGTCACTACAGCGAACACGTGGTGGAATCTGCGACGTGCTGAGATTGTGGAAGACTTCGATCGGGAAATCTATGGCCGAGTGCCACCGAACACTCCAAAAGTAAACTGGGAGGTTGTAAAAACATCGTCGGAGAAAAATGGCGACTTCGAGGTGCTTACCAAGAAGCTTCTCGGTCACGTCGATAACTCTGCATATCCAGCGATCAACATCGACATCGATTTAACATTAACGATCCCTGCCCACTCAACAGGACCAGTGCCCGTGATGATGGAGTTTGGGTTTGTCTTTCCACCCGGATTTCGCCTACCCCCTGGGGTAATGCCTGCCCCAACCGGACCTACCTGGCAACAACAACTTTTGGCCAAGGGTTGGGGATATGCGAGTTTGATCCCGACCAGTCTTCAGGCAGATAACGGTGCTGGTCTCACAAAAGGCATCATTGGTCTTTGTAATAAAGGACAGCCGCGCAAACCCGACGACTGGGGTAGTTTGCGCGCGTGGGCCTGGGGTGCGAGTCGCGCACTTGATTATTTGGAAACAGATAAAGCAGTTGATGCAACACAAGTGGGTATTGAAGGGTTGTCGCGTTATGGAAAGGCTGCCCTCGTCGCAATGGCATATGACCAAAGGTTTGCGATTGGATTCATTGGCTCATCGGGTGAAGGTGGTGTAAAACTCCACCGACGAAACTTCGGCGAATTGGTCGAGAATCTTGCTGGATCAGGTGGGTATCATTGGATGGCTGGAAACTTCCTGAAATATGCTGGGCCATTGACGTGGAACGATCTTCCAATTGATGCACATGAGTTGATCGCCTTGTGCGCGCCGCGTCCGACCTTTATTAGCTATGGCGCAGCGACAGGTCGCGGAGCTGAAGGTCAGTGGGTTGATCAGAGAGGAAGTTTCATGGCCGCGGTTGCGGCGGGCCCAGTCTTCCGCTTGCTGGGGAAGAAGGACTTGGGAACAACGGAGTTTCCGCCAATCGAAACGGCTTTGATCGACGGCGAACTTGCCTTTCGTCAACACAGTGGTGGGCATACGACTGGTCCGAACCGGCCAACGTTCATAAAATTCGCGAGCCGATATATTGGTAGGGTCCAGTGAGCAGGCGCGGTAGGCAGGATGGATGTCCGATATGCTTCAGCTTGTCGTTGGTGTAATAAAAGCTCACGTGGCAACTTGTGAACGACACGACAAGCTGAAGCATATCGGACATTAAGCCATGACAAGGCAAACGAACTCTGCACAGTATCGAACAAGTG
>DASYRR010000163.1:0-8813 GCA_036004125.1 Pyrinomonadaceae bacterium
TAACTCAAACTCGCGATGGTTATCTCTGGATTGGTACGCAAGAAGGTTTAGCTAGATTCAACGGCACCAGCTTTCTCGTGTTCGACAAAGAAAATACCCCGCAACTGAAAAGTAACGACATTCGTGCTTTGTTGGAGGATCGACTCGGTGCTCTGTGGATCAGCACGTCGTACGGTTTAGTGAGACTACAAAGCGGAACCTTCACTTCGTTCACTACGGCCGAAGGTTTACCAGACAACAACGTCGGTGCGCTGGCAGAAGGACAGGACGGCACGATTTGGATTGCGACCGCGTCTGGATTGGCTCGTTACGTGAACGGCTCGATCACGAAGTTGGCTGAGGTTGGAAGGACAGATATCCAAACGCTATTTCAGGATCGAGCGGGCGTGATCTGGATCGGCACGACAAACGGAGTTACGAGTCTGAAGGGCAATAGTGTTGTTGGTACGCAGCCCACGCAGGATTTGGCGGGTCGCAGTGTAAGCGTGGTAGTACAGGATCAGGTTGGTCAGCTCTGGTACGGCACAGATAACGGACTGTTCACATACGATCACGATCAACTCGTTGCTTATACAACTAAGAATGGACTGCCAGACGATCACGTTAACAACCTTGTTGCCGATAAAGAAGGCTGTCTATGGATTGCCACGAGCGGGGGACTGGTTCGCCTTAAGCCTGACGCGCGGCCAGTGCTAACGGTGGCTGAAGGCCTTTCCAGCAATCTGATCCTGTCCGTGTTTGAAGATCGAGAGGGTAGCCTTTGGGTAGGTACGGAATCAGGCGGTGTAAATCTTCTGCGCGACAAGAAGTTCACGACCTTCACCACCAGGCAGGGCCTGGCTAGTGATCTCGTTAAAGCTATCTATCAAGATCAGGCAGGTTCGATCTGGATTGGAACCAACGGCGGTGGATTAAGTGTCTTGAAGGATGGGCAGTTCAAAACTTTCACAACCAAAGATGGTTTATCGAGCAACGTTGTCTTGTCTCTCTTTGGAGATTCGAAGGGCACGCTTTGGATTGGCACTCCCGACGGTTTGAATGAATTTCGCGAAGGTCGATTTTCAACCCTAACTGTCGCAGAAGGGTTGTCTAGTGATCTGGTGCGTTCAATCCTGGTCGATCGTTCCGGAAGCGTTTGGATTGGAACGCGGAATGGTTTGACCAGAATAAAGGACGGCGAGTTCACAATATTCACAACCCGGGATGGACTAGCCAACGACTTTGTAGGCGCAATCTTTGAGTCTGCGAACGGTTCGTTGTGGATTGGTACCCGTGGAGGTTTGAGCGAATTTAAAGCTGGCCGGTTTACAAACTTCACCACCAAAGATGGCCTGTCGAATGATGTGATTACTTCCATTCACGAAGACAGCGGCCACAACATTTGGATAGGAACCAATGGTGGTGGCCTGAATCGATTTCAAAATGGACACTTCACGTCTTATACAACGCGGAGCGGCTTGTTGGATAACGTGATCTTTCGCATTCTCGAAGATACGCAGCACAATCTCTGGTTTAGTTCTCCGAAGGGTATTTTCAAGATTGGTTTGAACGACCTAAACGCTTTTGCAGATCAGAAGATCCAATACCTGAATGCGACGTCATACGGGACGTCTGATGGAATGCTCACGCGAGAATGCAGCGGCGGAGGTTATCCAGCCGGTTGGAAGGGAGCCGATGGCAAGCTGTGGTTCTCGACCATCAAGGGAGTCGCGATGATCGATCCCGGCGGTACTCAGTTTAATAAACAGGTTCCTCCGGTAGCGATTGAACAGATTCGCATCGACGATAATCCCGTTGCCGCAAACAACGGGTTGCGACTCTCACCCGCCACAACGCGTCTCGAGTTCTTCTACACAGCGTTGAGCTTCGTTGCGCCCGACAAAGTAAGATTCAAATACAAGCTGGAGGGTTTTGATCCGGATTGGATCGACGCTGGAGCCAGACGTGCGGCGTCTTACACAAATCTGAGACCCGGCAATTATGTATTTCGGGTCGTCGCTTCGAATAATGACGGAGTTTGGAACAATGAAGGGGCCGCGTTTCATTTCTATCTACGCCCTCACTTCTATCAAACATACTGGTTCTATGCGGCGCTGCTTCTGCTCCTGGCACTGGCCGTCTGGCAGATATACCAACTACGCGTTAGAAGAATGAAGGCACAATTTGACGCTGTGTTAGCAGAACGAACGCGTATTGCTAGAGAGATTCACGACAACCTGGCGCAGGAGATGCTGGGTATCTCTGTACAGCTCGAGGTGGTGGCGCGGACAATGCCCGCTGATGCCAAGATCGCGCAAGGCCATCTTGATCGTGTTCGTACGTTGGTCCGCCATGGGATTGCAGAGGCGAGAAGGTACGTCTGGGATCTCAGGTCCCAGATGTTGGATCACGGTGATTTGCCGACAGCCTTAACGGAAACAGCACGACGCTTAACGGCGGATGGTCCTGTCGAGGCGCAGGTGGAGGTTAGTGGCATATTTCGACCATTGCCTCACGCTGTTGAAGACAACTTGTTGCGGATCGGACAAGAAGCGATTAACAATGCCGTGACGCATGCGCATCCCGAAAATGTCAGCATCAAACTGACTTTCGATATTCACCGAGTTCAACTTAGTGTACGTGATAATGGCCGTGGCTTTGACGTAGAAGCCGGCGAGAGGAATGGACACTTTGGTTTGCTGGGCATGCGTGAACGCGCGGAGCGAATTGGTGGCACAATGACTATCGTCAGCTCGCCCGAAACCGGCACCGAAGTCGTGGTTAATGTACCGATCGCGAATTAAGAGTAGTGACTCAGTGTGAAATTCTTCTCTGCGCAACCTCTGCGTTCTCTGCGTCTCTGCGGTAATTGATTGCGTGAGTCCGTGCACCGCAGAGACGCGGAGAACGCAGAGGTTGCGCAGAGAAGAACTGAATCCAGGTTTTTTGACGAATTCCAAGAAGACCTGACGCTGAAAGCTAACACTAACACGTTCGAAACTAACTCGAAAATGGACGATAGAAAGATTCGCATTGTCGTAGTTGATGATCAGGCAGTGGTTCGCCAGGGTTTCGTGTCTTTGATCAATACCGTCGCAGACATGGAGGTCGTTGCCGAAGGAACTAACGGCCAACAGGCAGTTGATTTATATCGCGAACACAAACCTGACGTGATGTTGACCGATTTGCGGATGCCGGTTCTCAGTGGCGTCGAGGCAATTGCCGCGATACGACGCGAGTTTCCCGGGGCAAGAATAATCGTCCTTACCACGTATGACGGCGATGAAGATATTTACCGTTCACTGCAGGCTGGCGCGCAGGGGTACCTACTCAAGGACGTTTTCTTTGAAGACCTCGAGGAGGCGATTAGAAAAGTCCACGCCGGGTCACGGCGCATACCCGCGGTGGTTGCTGAACGGTTAGCTGAACGTATGAGTGGTTCTGATTTGACAGGCAGGGAACTCGAAGTACTTCAGCAGATCGTTGCCGGTCGGAGCAACAAAGAAATTGGCGCTCAACTGAATATCAGCGAAGCAACTGTCAAAAGCCATATCAATAACATCCTCAGTAAGCTCGGAGTCTCAGACCGCACTCAAGCCGCCACCACCGCGCTGCAACGTGGGATTGTTCACTTGAAGTAAGTCTCTGTTTAGTGGCTAGAAAGTGAAGTCGCGTGTGAGCTTGATTTGAAAGCTGTAAGAAGGGCGTTCAATTCCTGCACCGGTGGTTTGATTGTAGATTACAAACAGGTCGCTGTTCGGTCGATAGATGTAGCGCAGTCTGATGTTAACTGCTGACAGTCGGGCCGCTGAATTGAGTTGCATCAATGCAGAAGTTAGCAGCTTGCGTGAGAAGTTGTAATTAATCCTTCCGGCAACGAGATTCGTTGTAAAGCTTCCCTGGGGCAATCGAACACTATTGAAACTGTCGCTGAAATCAAACAAAAGGTGAGAGTTTGGTCTGAGAGTTGCACTTGCTGTGATTTCGTCTCTTTTACCCAAATAAAAGTCACCCCACTTATACCTACCACTCAATACTAAGCGCTTGCTGCTATCGCTCGTGAAGGACAGCCGTGGCCGATTAAAGCTATAGGCGCCTGGAGGAATTATGATCCCGCGCCTGATCTCAAAAGGCTCGACGAGCACATCCTTAACATGTTCGATGGGCCGAAAAAAGAGATCTGAGGAGTTTTTAAATTCAACGTCCCAGGACAGCTCTGTTTGCCTCGTTGCTAATGCACCCTTTCGATCCGTGTAGTACTCGAGTTGTGTTTCAAATTCCATTTGCCTCACGTGAGGAATAAAGCGCGGCCGAGGCTTATACGCTAATTGTCCGAAGTACTGATGAATTGCGTTCCGTTCCACAAAACCAACTTCGGGATTGAAGTTTGAGCCAATATCTTCGTAAACAGTAACAAACCGCCAGAGGTTATTCTCAAATCGAGAATCAATTCGGCCCGAAAGGAAACTGGATCGCAATCCGGGCGTCGATGTGCCCATCAGAAAAGCTTTTAGTTGATAGTGATCAGTGAGATTGAATTCCGCATCTATGCCTGCCCCGCGATTGTACTGGGAACCGGCAGATGAGTTTGCTCCTTGCCGATTCACGAACATCGCGCCAATGTAAGAACGTTCCAGGACGTCCTTTTTTACCCGCGCGACAGTGAAATGTTGACGCGCAATACCGAAACCTGAAGCGGGATCGCCCAGCCTTCGCGTTTGCACCTGAAGGAACCCAACATTGTATCGACCGACCTTGCCAGTAAGCTTTGCGCCATAATCAATCGGCACCGGCGCGCCATCATCTGTTAGTCCAATTCGCCTTGTGAAAAAAAGCTGATTTGCCCCTCCTCTGCCGAAAAGGAAGATGCCGGCGTTCTCCAAAAAGAAATCGCGCTTCTCCGGAAAGAATACCGAGAAGCGCGAGAGGTTAACTACTTGTGTATCTACTTCCGCCTGGCCAAAGTCCGGATTACCCGTAAACTCGGCTGTAAGCGACGGTGTAATTCCTATTTTTGCGACCTCCAGTCCGAACTTTCCTTCTACTCCCGCATCTATTCCTGGCCGACCAATTAATGGCACACCTTCACGCCAGCCTCCGGATGCGTAGGGTTTAATATCAAGAAGTCTTCGTCGTTTTATTGCCTCGACTCCGGTGAGTTGTCCCGCTTGGGAAATACGCTCCAGACCAAACGAGCGTTGCCAACTCGTCCAAAGATTCTCTTCGTTTTTTCTCCGGATGATGCGCGCAAAATTCAAGCCCCAGGTGCTCGCTCCTTCTGTGAACCGTAACGTGGTTAATGGTATGGCGATCTCAACTGTCCAGCCCGTTTGATCGATCTGTCCGGCTGAAATCCATGGTGCGTCCCAAGATAAGTTCACGTCTCGGCCTTCGTCAGTTATCAAAGCGTCTTGTTGTGTTCCAAGAGGATTCACTGCAAAGCGATATGCATTTCGCCGGTCATGGTACGTGTCGAGGATTACTTCCACTTTATCGTCATTAGAGAAGCTCGCATCGCGCACCAGTTCACGTGAGCTAATACGCGAGGGCTCGGAGTCAAACGCGTGAATACCCACGTAGATGTATTTCTCATCAAACAGCAGTCGCACTTCAGTTTTCTCAGACGCGGCAGCGCCTTCATTCGGTTCCTGCTGTCGAAAATCGGCAGCTAAATCCGCTTCTGACCAGACAGACTCATCCAGGCGTCCGTCGATTTTGATCGGTTGCGTTGTACGCCGTATGCGAATCTTGCTTGAGACTTGTTCCCTGGAGTTAGACGGGGCCTGCGCAAGCTGTGAAGGTTGCGACGTTTGGCCAGCAACAGACGCCCACATTAATAGCAGGAGCACCACCACGAACCAACTGCGCTTGATGGAGGAGAACTGTTCGAGCCTATGCATTGACCGGAAACGACATTACTAACACGCTTTACGTCAGCCTTAAAGAGCATGACAATGAGTTCATTGCCAACTGTAAACTGGAAATAGCATAGGGGAGATGACATGAAAACGAAACACCGATTATTAAAGGCCCGATTTGTCAGAGCGTGGAGTTCCAGACAATTCGCCATTCCGTTTGCGTCAGCATTATTCATTAACGCGATTGCCATAGGCTTTATTTCCGGACCGCAAGCGAGTGGCCAATCACAGTCAAGTGCAGCTGAGTGGAAATCGGTAGAGCTGGCCTTAGGTAAAGCGGGTTCGATGCAACCTGGTGATGTTTACAAGGTCAGCTTTCCGCGTAGTGATTTGAAAGTGACCGTAGCGAGTGTGGATCTCAAGCCCGCTCTAGCCCTGGGTTCATGGGTTGCCCTGAAAAGATTTGGGGATATGACAATTGTAATGGGTGACCTTGTTTTGACAGAGAATGAAGTAACTCCGGTCTTAAGTCGACTGCAACAAGGTGGCGTCGAAATGACTGCGCTCCACAATCATGTTCTCAATGAAACTCCGCGCGTCATCTACATGCACATTCATGCTATGGGCGATAGGGTGAAGATCGCGAAGGTGATCCATGATGCTCTGGCATTAACTAAGACACCTCTTGCGGCAGCTTCCGCAAGCAGTCAGAGTGCGGAGATCGGAATTGATACTAAACAGATAGATCAAATCATGGGGCAGAGCGGAAAGATCAACGGTGGCGTTTATCAGTACAGCATTGCACGAGCAGACGAGATCACTGATTCATCAATGATGAAGGCGATCATTCCACCCTCGATGGGTCTGGCTCAAGCGATAAACTTCCAGCCGACAGGTGAAGGAAAGGCCGCAATCACCGGTGACTTTGTTTTACTTGCGGGCGAGGTCAATCCGGCCATCAAAGCTCTGCGTGACAATGGTATTGAAGTCACGGCCCTTCACAGTCATATGTTGACTGAGAACCCACGTCTATTCTTCATGCATTTCTGGGCGAATGATGAGGCGTTGAAACTGGCTCGGGGTCTGCGTGCCGCGCTTGATAAGATCAATGTTTTGAGGACACCGAATTAAGAATCCCCTCAGATTTCACGAAGAAAACCATTGACTTTCATAGTCAACAGGAATATCGTCCCGCCGTTCTCATAACGGCTGGTTTCTCACGAGTTCGTGTTCCTCGCATGCTCGCTAAATCCAGCTTTCAAAAAAACGTTTTTGCAGCTGCCTTTGTCGTAGGACTGCAGCAACGGGAGTATCACCCGACAGAAAACCTGCTGTTTTAACTGCCGAGAGTTACTGCTGTCCTTTTGATCTTCCCCCACACCGTTTTCTCACTCGTCTCGGGAGGAATTCAATGGAAGTCGACGTAATCATCATAGGAACCGGTTTTGGTGCCTCCGTTGCCGTCACAAAACTATTGGAGAAAAAGCCAAACGCCACAATTCATATGCTCGAACGTGGGTTATGGTGGTTTACTAATGAGCGCCCGTTGCCTCAGTACCTCGTGGATCAGAATAAAAATGATCCAAAAAAGCAGCCGATCCAATATTGGCCGCGGCCTAATCACAGTAGAGGCATCGTGAACCTGTTGTCGATAGTCAAAACAAATAATACTTTCATTGAAAACACGCGACAGTTCCTGGGCGACATAGGCACGTTTTTCACTGGTCAAAAACGTCCTCAGCCGCTGTACCGCTACAGCCTCTTCAAAGATATTGACATCGTGACGGCAAGTGGCGTAGGTGGAGGCTCATTGATTTATGCCAACGTCTCGATCGAGCCGAGATTCGATAACGCAACCCAAAGTTATCCTGTAATGGCTAACTGGCCCTTGAAGCTCAACAAAGACGACTATCACAGTGCCACCCCACAAAAGCAGGGTGCGATCGATTGGATGACGAAGAAGCGCGGCAAGGCGCAACACATCGTTACGAGGTTTCCACTTCCCAAGGAACTGAACCTGGATCCGAAGAATCTCGACGCCAATCATCAGTTTCTCTATCTGGGCAAGAGTCGGGCTCTGCGAGATGGATCCGGTGTGCTGGGACCTGATTGGAAGAAGACCGGAGATTGGGAACCTCTGAGCCTGGCACTCAATGAATACGACACCACCACTCAAACAGGTGAGTTCGCGGGAAAAAATGCTTACTGCGAACGACAGGGCCGCTGTATACAAGGCTGTTTGCCGGGCGCTCGGCACACGCTAAACAAAACCCTCATTAACCAGGTTCTGAGTGTAAAACCCAATGTCAGTCTCGAGAGTCTGGCTGATGTAAGTCACATATCTTTACGGCCTGATGGTAAGTATGAAGTCTTCTATAAGGACACACGCGACGGTGCCGATAAAAGCCACGTGGCAAAAGTCGTGATTGTTTCCGCCGGGACCTTAGGTAGCACGACAATTCTCTTGCGTTCGCATGAGAAGGGGACTTTGAAGTTAAGCAATCAACGAGGTCGGCGGTTTTCAACCAATGGTGACTTTGCCGGTTTTGTTGTTGATGCTCAGAAGAATTTTCCTCCTGCGCAAAAGTACAGCATCTTCTCAACTCGTGGGCCTATCAATACGTCCCACGTGATGTTCACCACCAATGACGGGAAGGTGCAGGTGAATGTCGAGGACGGCGGCATCCCTCCAATGCTTGCGCCGGCTGTTGGCGCTGGCTTGCGGGTTCTCGAAGACAAGATCAATCACGACAAGTTCATGCAGCAGCTGAAAGGAGCGTGGTTCACTCAAATGCTGCCTGATTTCCAACAATGGTTCCCTGTCACACCGGATCCATCAAATCCCAGCCGCTTCCAGACCGAGGATGAGATGCTGATGAATACCTTTTACTTCAATTGTATGGGAAATGATGATGCGACAGGCGTGTTCTCGCTCAAATCTGATCCTTTCGATTTTGGCAAATCAAAACTGGATCT
>DASYRR010000164.1:0-6914 GCA_036004125.1 Pyrinomonadaceae bacterium
CAAAACAAGGTCGGTACTTGCTTCGCGGAACTGATCTGAGGTTATCAACTAAACCGAATCTCGAGTGGGAGAGCGACTTTACAACCTTAACGTTTAGTACAAGCTGAGAATACTACTCGGGCATTCGAACCAGTCCTGAACAAACACCTTGACTATGACAATTGAAGAAGTTGAAGCGCGACAGTCTGGAATTCAAGGTCGCGGACTATTCGCTCTTCGGACTTTTGAACCCGGCGATGTGGTTCTGCGCTGGGACACTACGCACACAATGCCACGCGATAAGGTGCTTTCACTTTCCGAAGAGGAACGTCGTTACACACACCCACTCGACGAGCAACGGAGTATGATCGTTCAACCACCCGAACGTTTTGTTAATCACAGTTGCAGCAACAACACTGAGGTTCGAAATTTCTGTGATGTCGCAATCAGACGAATCGAGGTCGGCGAAGAAATTACCAGCGATTACGGTTCGGATGGATCAGGTATGAGTTTTAAGTGTCAGTGCGGTAGTGAGAACTGTCGCGGTATGATTGGTTGCTAACTCCAGCTATCGACAAACGTTGCCGATTACATAATTGAGCCTTAGAATCCAGTTATGACCTCGCCTGCTCTCAGTAAGTCAGAATCTTCAGTGGCGGATAAGTTTAAAGCAAAGTATGCGGCTTTAGCGAAGTCTCCTGCCCTTCTGAACAGTCAACACCGAGTAATACTCGGTGATGCTCGGTCTATGAACGAAGTTCAGGACAAATCTATTCATCTAGTTGTGACTTCTCCGCCATATTGGATTCTAAAGGAATATGACGGTGGTGCTGGCAAAGCGCAATTGGGCCATTTGCGCAATTACGAAGATTTTCATTCTCAGTTGGATCATGTGTGGCAAAGGTGCTTCGATGCGTTAGTTCCTGGGGGCCGTCTTTGTGTGGTTGTCGGCGATGTATGCTTGGCGCGACGTAAGACCGGGCGCCACCTTGTTGTTCCTGTACATGCGGATATCTCGATTCGTTGCCTGAAATTTGGCTTTGATTACCTCACTCCGATTCTGTGGTACAAGATTGCAAATGCAACAACAGAGGTGGAAGGAAACGGTTCTCCTTTTCTCGGGAAACCATATGAACCTAATGGCATCATCAAAAACGACATTGAATATGTGTTGTTATTTCGTAAACCCGGAGGTTATCGAAAGCCGACAAACGAACAAAGGGTTTTGAGTCTTATCGAGAAAGACAAGCATTCACTATGGTTTCGTTCGATTTGGAACGATATTCCGGGTGCGAGTCGCGGCTTAGGACACCCAGCGCCGTATCCCGTAGAAATCGCTTATCGTCTCGTAAATATGTTCTCATTCGTTGGTGACACCGTATTGGACCCGTTCTTGGGTACCGGCACGACTACAGAGGCCGCGATTCGTGCAAATCGTTCGAGTATTGGTTATGAAGTTGAGAGGAAATATTTCGACATAGTGAAACGTCGATTTGCCCAGCTCCGCTCCGAGGCTACTGTGAGGTTTGACTAACTTCAACTGAGCATCCTCAGCACTTTGTATAAGCTACTCAGAGCATTCGAAAACATTTTTCGCGGAAACGTATACCGCCACCGATCAAGCACTATCGGTGACAGCGTTGCTGCCTATCTTTATGAGGACCTCTTTGCTCTCGGACAGTCAACGAAGTTCACCGCTCGAGTTCGGCATCGTGAGGTTGCTGTGAACACGGGTAATCAGATTAAGGGTCAAAGGGGACGCCGAGGTGATGGGACCTTTGGAAGAGTTGTACCCGGCCAATCGTTCAGTTCGGAGGGCGGATTCGCTGTCACGCGTGGTTTGGTGGCGCACTTGCAAATCGGTGCTGAAGTAAAGATTGGCGCGACGAAACTAATTGCCCAGGTAGATCGAGTTATTAACGATCTCTCAAAGCAAGCGCGCATTTTTGAGAGTCACAATCCTAACGCCATCAGAGTCGGTTTTGTCGGAGTCAATTTCGCACAAACTTACACTGGACATGAAGGCGATCGGCAATACGTTGCCAAGACTCCCCAGAGCGTGAAGCATCGGAGTTTGCAAGGAGAATTGATCAAATTGCTGGACCTCTATTTAACGAGTTATTGATCCTGCGTTTTAAGGCTACAAATAACCCTCCTTACGATTTCGACTGGGTTGACCTCGCTGATACCGAGCAATTATACGGCAGCGTTCTTGTCCGCATCTCCGCTGAATACGACCGTCGATTTTGAGCAACTCTGGCTGCCGATGCAAAAACGTATGTACTTCGTCATCGAACACTTCAAGAATTCCGATGCAATGCGAGAAGCCTATCAACGCTTCGCCGAACGTGGTCGAATGCTTCCTGATGGTCTCAACTATATCGACAGCTGGGTGGAGCAAAACTTCAATCGCTGCTTTCAGCTAATGGAGACTGACCAGCCCGTGCTTTTTGACCAGTGGATTGAATGCTGGAGTGATCTTGTCGACTTTGAAGTAATCCCTGTTATCGGTTCCGCTGCAGCCGCAGCAGACCAGAACGCGAAAAAACAATCAACCACAGATGAACATCGTTCGGACTGAAATCTCTGTGCATCTCTAAACCTGATCGCTCCTGCTTCCAACTTTCTATCGTTTCTCGTTTCTTGGTTGCAGTAAAACGAACGTTCGTGCTATATACATTCACCTGAAGGAAACGATATCTCTTGACCAAGGCGCAACTGAGAAAAGCGGCCAAGGCAGTCGCGGCTAAAGGACGTAAGGCCCAGGGCGAACGCACACGCAAAGCAATCCTTGAGACTGCCGTCCACATTGCCTCCGCCGAAGGACTCGAAGGCCTTACCATCGGTCGACTCGCACTGGAGCTTTCCATGAGCAAAAGCGGTCTTTTCGCTCACTTCGGCTCAAAGGAAGATCTCCAGGTTGCTACTGTCGAGACCGCCCGCGCGATCTTTATTAACGAAGTCATCCGGCCCGCCTTTGAGACTGCCCAAGGCCTGCATCGACTGTGGAAACTTTGCGACATATGGTTGGGTTACGTCCAAAGTGGCGTTTTCCGCGGAGGCTGTTTTTTTGCGGCGGCGGCAGCTGAATTCGATGGCCGGCCCGGTCCCGTACGAGATCGTATCGCCGATATCATGAAGGAATGGCTCTCCACTTTACGCAATACCATCGTCGAAGCGCAGAACGCAGGTCAATTGGCGAAAGAGATCGACCCGACTCAACTTGCATTCGAATTCAATTCACTCGAGCTCGGTGCAAATTGGGCTTTTCAGCTCTACGGTGACAAGGGCGCTTTTACGCGAGCTCGCGACGCTATACGCGAGCGTCTAAGCCGATATGCAACCGCAACCGGTGCGCCGTTACTTAATCTCGCAAGACCAAAATCAACACAAGCCCGAGCTCAAAGCTGATCAAAACATGATGGAAGACGTTGCCCGTTTGAGTTCAAAATCGCCCGTTGTCTTCAGGCGCAAAGCCGCATGGGATGGAATTCGGCTCGAGCACGTCCGTCTCGCCTCCGGCGATCTACCAATACACCGTCACCCTGAACATACTGTGCTCATTTCATTGGCCGACGGCTGCAAGGGAGAGTTTGCGACGGCAAGTGGTCAGGGCATGCGCGGCATTCAAACCAGTGGCAGCGTTTGTGTCCTGCCATCTGGTCTGGAACACAAGGCAACGATCGAGGGGATCTCTGAATATCTCGCGCTTTACGTTGAGCCCGCAGTGGTAACACGGGCTGCTTTTGATTCGCGACGCAGTAGTAATTTCGAGATCGCTGAAACGTACACGCGCAGTGATCCAGTGATCAGTAATGTTGGGCTGGCCTTGCTTGCCGAACGCGACTCTGAGGGTCTGAGCGGTCGTCTCTACGCGGAATCGCTGGCCAATGTTTTGGCGGTTCATCTTCTCAGGCATTACACGAACGACGATCATTTGGCGCCCCGTTTTCACGGTGGACTGTCTGGAATCAAACTTCGAAAAGTGACTGACTACATCGCCGCATATTACTCCCGGGACATTAAGCTCGCGGAGTTGGCGAAAGTTGCGGGCATGAGTAGTTTCCATTTCGCGCGCGAATTCAAACGCACAACTGGGACGACGCCACATCAATACTTGATCAAGTTTCGTGTGGAACGTGCGAAGGCACTTTTAAATGAAGACCAATTGACCTTAGTCGAAGTCGGATTGCGTTCAGGTTTCAGTCATCAAAGCCATTTCACAAGGTTGTTCCGCAAGGTCACGGGAACGACGCCGCATTTGTACCGGGTAGGGCTGCAGTAGCAAGATCCGTCAATAGTTAGCAACAACATGAAAGACCGCGGTCTAAGAGATCGCTAGACTCACGCTTCATTCTTTTCCAACGGAGGTATGAAGGTGAGCATTCGAAAGTTGATATTGGGAACGACGTTGTTGCTTGTAATCGCCGGATTCGCAAGCGCGCAAGATCTCAGCGGCGCCTCAGCAATTACTCGCGGCAACAGACTAGTCGCACAGGGACATTACAAACCGGCGATCAAAGAGTACGAGCGGATCTCATCAAGTGATGATGCGTATGCTCAAGCTGTTTTCAACATTGGCGTCTGTTACTACGAGCTTTGGCGCACCGATGATGCGATTGAGTTTTACAAGCGGGCGGTTGAGTTAAGACATGGGCACTATCCGAATGCTTCCTATGCGCTAGGTGTCGCACTTGAGGACCAGAACAAGTTGAGCGGGGCCAAGGATGCCTATTCACAAGCAATCAAGGCCTCAGCAAACAACAACGGACCTGCGAGTTACCGGCTTGGAGTTATTTGGGCGATAGAAGGAAAGGTGGAAACGGCTGCGAAATTTTTTAGAGCGGCAAGCAGTCGCTCGGGTGAACATACTCCCGCAAGTCACAATAATCTGGGTGTGATGTTGGCGCGAATGGGTCGGTTGAAGGAGGCTGAAAAGGAATTCTCAATTGCATTACGTGAAACTGGTGGAGCGTTCAGGGATGCTGCCCACAATCTGACTCTTTGTCGAACGTTGATGTTAACAGCTCGGAACCGGAACGAATTTGATGCCTTGAAGTTATCAATTGTTAGGTGAGAACCATATCAGGAAGGAACCTTTCGTGGATACAAAACCGACCGACGCACTCGCAATCCTCAAGCTATATGAAATCCGTAGCGAGACGCTGATGCGTCAGGCTCGCGCCTGGTTCTTCAGCGACTTTCGTCCGCAGAGCGGCCTGGAAATTTTGGCGCTGATGCAAAGCGGAGAGAAACAGAGCGCTTTCTATCGCATGGTGGCATCGCACTGGGAAGTTGCTGCGGCCCTCGTTAACAATGGGGGAATCGATGAGAGGATGTTTCTCGAAGCCAACTCGGAACATCTCGTTGTTTTTGCAAAGCTGCAGCCTTTCATTCCGGAAATTCGGGAAGCGATTGGCGAGCCCGATTACCTTGCACAACTCGAACGCCTGGTGATGAAGGCGGAGAATGTGGAAAAGAAGTTAGAAAATCGCAGACGATTGATTGAGCGTTGGGCTCATGCAAAAGCTGCAGGTAATTAGAAGCCAAAGGTTAGTTCCGTTT
Source organism: Pyrinomonadaceae bacterium (assembly GCA_036004125.1). Taxonomy (GTDB): domain Bacteria; phylum Acidobacteriota; class Blastocatellia; order Pyrinomonadales; family Pyrinomonadaceae; genus PSRF01. The sequence goes on from DASYRR010000164.1 coordinate 5,545, forward strand.
GTTTTCTTCCTTCTGATCTGAGTTTATCCGCGTAAATCTGCGACTGCGAAAAGGTTTGACAAGCACCCTCACTTAGCCGCACGCTGCCAACCGACCAGTATTTCTTGAATCGTGTCAGCTTCCAGTGAAATGACATGCGCATGATCAAGGGGCTCCGATGCCTTATACAGATTTGTCTGACTACGCTGTGCCTATTAGTGTTGCTCGCCGACCAAAAAACTAACGCAGCGGCTACAGTGAATACAGCACCGATAGACGTGCTGCATTACAACATCACGCTCGAGCCTGACATTGCAAACAAGACACTGAAGGGAAGTGCCGCGATTCGATTTGTTTCCAATGTCGATAGACTAACAGATGTCGAGTTTGACTGCGGCGACCTTGAGATAGACGGAGTTAAACAAGCGGGCGCAACGCGAACGTTCGTCGTTAAAGACCATCGCTTGAAAGTGACTGTGCCAACTCTGAAGACTCGCCAGGTCGCGGAGGTTGATATTACTTATCACGGTGCACCCAAGCGCGGCATCAGATTCTTTCCAGACAGCTCACAGGTCTACACGATTTTCTCCACCAGTCAGTGGACAGTGTGCATCGATGCGCCCGACGACAGAGCCACTCTGCGTTTCACGTTAATCCTGCCTTCAAATCTAACCCCGCTCGCTAATGGTCGGCTTGTCTCAAAGCGCCAGCTAGCGGGCAAGACAGAGTCGGTGTGGGAACAGAAATCACCAATCCCCACTTACGTTTTTGGTTTCGCTGCCGGACCATACCGAGTAGTAACTGAACAGAAGAATGGCGTAGAGCTTCAATATTTTGTTACCAGCTTTACTGACGACGAAACGCGTCGAATCTTCCGCGACACTCCAGACATGCTTTCATTTTACGAGGCTCGCGCTGGGGTGCATTACGTCGATAAGACTTATGCGCAAGTACTCGCTGCGGGTGGTGTCGAACAAGAGATGAGCAGCTTCACCGCGATGAATGAGCGTTATGGTAAAGCGGTATTGGCAAATGAACAGGATCTATGGCTCGGCGCTCATGAATTCGCACATCAATGGTGGGGCAACATGGTCACCTGTCGCGACTGGAACCATTTTTGGCTGAACGAAGGCATCGCCACGTTCATGGCCGCTGCTTACATGGAACATCGTTTTGGCCGTCAGGTCTATCATCGCGAGATCGAGAAGTATAGAACCAGCTACGAGAAGGTTCGCATGGCTGGTAAAGACAAATCGCTGGTCTTTCCTGATTGGCTACATCCAACGAGTGAGGATCGAACGCTTGTCTACGACAAAGGCGCATACGTAATGCATCTACTCCGCGAGCAGATGGGTGAGCGCGCGTTCTGGAAAGGTCTACAGATTTTTACT
>DASYRR010000165.1:0-17549 GCA_036004125.1 Pyrinomonadaceae bacterium
AACTTATTGGGTGGCTACTGGCGACGGTTTGGTCCACTTCAATCCGATCGAAACACCATCCAATGGGCAACTGCCCAACCAATCCAAACTCGGCGGGGGCGTAAGTTCCACGACTAACAGGTTCACGATCTATCGACCCGAGGGCAATGAGGACAACCACAGTTTCAATGTATTACTTCAAGATCAAACGAACGTGATTTGGGGCGGCACCGATGCCGGGCTTTACAAAATGGAAAAGACTGGTGGCCAGTGGTCGCTATCTTCTGTTGATATCGGCCTACCAAAGAATCACTGGTCATCGAGCGTCGTTGCAATAATCCAAGACCACCAACAAGCGTTGTGGATCGGCACAACCAACGGGCTCTACCACCGCTTCGCTGACGGACGGGTCGAGCATTTCACTACCAGGGAGGGAATTCCTTTTGATGATGTGCGGTCGCTACTCGAGGATGACAAGGGACGGGTGTGGGTGGGTACCTCACTTGGTCTATGCAGTCTCTTACCGGAGGCAGAGAGAGGAAAGACTGTAGTCGACCGAGTCTACGGCGAACAGGATGGCCTCCCGGCCAAAATTGTTACTTCTCTTTTTGAGTCTGACGGGGAACTGTGGGTTGGAACGAGTGGTGGATTGAGTAGATCAGTAACCTCAGGAAGTCAACAGCAGTTTCGGAGCTATACAACAGGCGAGGGACTGAGCGACAAGCTGGTTACAAAGCTCGCGGAGGACCAAGCCGAGAATCTCTGGATTGGAACTGAAAGTGGTGGAGCTATGAAGCTTGCGCGGAATGGCTTTACCACCTACTCGGAAGGCGATGGACTCAACGGAACCCGAATCGCTTCCATTTTCGAGAATAGGGACGGCGAGCTTTTCGTGGTTGCCAACAAAGGATACATCCAGCGATTCGATGGCCGAGGTTTTGTCGCGACTAAACCCAATCTACCGACACAGATTAAAGATGCCGGCTGGGGATGGCATCAAATCGCATTTCAAGATCGAAACGGCGAGTGGTGGGTACCAACGAGTCAGGGCCTTTGCCGATTTGCCAGGGTTAGCAGAATAGAACAACTCGCTCAGACACGTCCCAAAGCACTCTATACGACGCGCGATGGGCTGACCGGCGATCAGATCTTTCGTCTTTACGAAGACGTTCGCGGCGATATCTGGATCTCCACACTCGATCATGAGGGCTCAACATTGACCAGATGGGACCGCGCCACCGAGACATTCCATCCCTACACCAGCGCTGATGGTATGCCTGGAACCGCACCAACAGCTTTTGGCGAGGATCGCGCTGGTCACCTCTGGATCGGATTTTCTGGTGGTGGAGTGGTGCGTTACTCGTCGGGACATTTTGCAATGTTTACACCCACTGATGGTCTGCCAGCGGGAATGATTAGGGATTTGTACCTGGACCAGAGCGGCCGATTGTGGATAGCGACTGGCTTGGGTGGACTTGCGCGGGTGGATGATCCAACCATGGAGAATCCGCGGTTCGTCAATTATACGGTTGCTAACGGCCTCGCAAGCAATCAAGTCACCTGCATCACTGAAGACCGCCAGGGGCGAATCTACGTAGGGACAGGGAGAGGCTTGGATCGTCTCGACCTTCATACAAATCGCTTCAAGCACTACACTGCTGCAGACGGACTAGGCAACAACTTTGTCAATGTCTCTTTTCGCGACCATCAAGGCGTACTCTGGTTTGGCACGCTGCAAGGGCTCGCTCGCCTTATTCCTGCTGATCGGCCGCTGTCGGCGCCGCCAATTTTGATCACCGCCCTGAGAGTTGGCGGTGTAGCGAAGACCTTATCAGATCTGGGAGAGAGGACGTTGAATGGATTAGTCCTCGAACCTGATCAGAATCAATTCCAAATTGAGTTTGTAGGACTCAGTTTTGGCGTAGGCGATACGTTGCGCTACCAAATTAAGTTAGAAGGAGCCGACGACGATTGGAGTCTGCCCACCGAAGAGCGGGCTGTAAACTATGCGCGTCTGGCCCCAGGCACATATAGGTTTTTCGTCCGCGCAGTGAATGCGGATGGCGTGGTCAGTGCCACGCCCGCATCAATTTCTTTTCGAGTCCTACCTCCCATCTGGCAGCGATGGTGGTTCGTGCTTCTAAGTACTTTGCTTCTGTCCGGCCTGATTTATGTGGGGTATAAATTCCAAGTTAAACGGCTCCTTGAAATCGAGCGCGTGCGCGTACGCATTGCTACAGATCTCCACGACGACATTGGTTCGAGTTTGTCGCGCATGGCGATACTGAGTGAGGTTGTTAAGCAAGACAGTAGCGTAATCCACCGCGAGTCTCTGGAGCGGTTGACGAATATTGCCGAGACATCGCGTAGTTTGGTCGACACGATGAGCGATATTGTCTGGTCTATTGACCCGCGGCGTGATGACGTGCAAAGCGTAGTTTTGCGGGTGAGACAGTTTGCATCTGACATATTTGAACCCCGTGGAATCAGGTGGGAGTTCCATAGCCCACCTGAACTGAGCCGAGTGAAGTTGTCGCCAGAGCAACGCCGGCATCTTTTTCTGATCTTTAAAGAGGCGCTCACAAACATCGTGCGTCATGCCAATAGTGCAAATGTGTTCCTAAAGATACAGACTGGAAAAGAACAGCTACAGGCTGAGATCAGTGACGATGGTATTGGTTTGTCTGCCTCAACGAATCCCGGTAGCGAAGTGAATGGCCGCGGTGGTCACGGGCTTGAGAACATGCGCGCTCGCGCGAAGCAGATCGGAGGAGCTCTGGAAATTTACTCAACTCCATGCGACGGAACGAAAGTGACGCTCACCATGCCAATCAATCGCGCATATGGCATGAACATGCTCTTTCGGCTCTGGAGGAAGTGATCTATCCTCCTCTCCTGTTTAGTCAATGTCAGATAACAAACAAATTCTTACTGCGATAGTCGAAGATGACCGTCCGACGCGCGAGGGCTTGAGACTCTTAATCGATGGGACGAGCGGATATCGATGTGTCGGCGCATACGGTTCGGTTGAGGAGGCTTTACAAGCAGGAAGTAACGAACAACCGGATGTGCTATTGCTCGACATTCATCTTCCGGGAATGATCGGGTCGGAAGGCGTAGTTGTACTCAAGCAGAAATACCCTTCCCTTCAGATCCTCATGCTGACGATCTATGCCGAGCAGGACCTGGTTTTTGAGTCGATCTGTAACGGGGCCTGCGGGTACCTACTAAAAAAGACGCCTCCCTCAAAATTATTGGAGTCCATTCGTGAAGCGCACGAAGGTGGCGCACCAATGTCACCCGAGATTGCGCGGAAAGTCGTGACGCTGTTTCAGAAAACGGGCCGATCAACCAGAATCGAAGAACAACTAACCCCTCAAGAAATCCGGCTGCTCAAATGCCTCGCCGAGGGCTACAGGTATCAGGCTGCAGCTGACGAACTTCACATCAGCGTTAACACGGTCCGCAATTACATCCGCAGTATCTATGACAAGCTGCACGTGCACTCCAAGTCCGAGGCCGTCAGTAAAGCACTTCGAGGCCGGCTCATTGGCTAGCCGGAATTAACCCCACAAAAAACGCATAAACATGCTCTGCCCAGTTACCTCTAACGGGCGTAGAGTCGCGATCAATCAAACGCTGCAAGGTTCTGCAGAACAACCCAGATTCGTCGAACCTTCCCCCCTGCCGTTTTAGACCAAGATATAAATCCGTGAGCTGTAACAAATTGCGACATAGAGAGGAGGCTAGTGGCGGTCCTGTCAGACGTCCATTATCGCAAGAGGAGTAAGAAGTAATTCCTCGGCGACGACACTTGCATGCTGATGATCACTGGCACTGTCCCACCCAATCCGTGAGCCGAAGATCGGGCGAGCCACAAGGCGAGCTTGTTTTGAATCGTTGACTTGGACCAAGAGACAAGGAGAGACCATGAACCTACGAAAAACACCAAGAAATGAAAAAGTGTGGGCGTCGGCAGTTGCTCTGAGCGTATTAGCGGCAATCTGCGCCTTGATAGACGCGAGCCGAGTAAAAGCTGTTGGCGAGCCTAACTCTTCAGTCGGCATCGCTGATTCGCAAGTTCTCTCGCTGATAGCACAGGAGGCAAAGCCCTGTGCGCCGCGCGGTTTCAAACCTTTCACGAATCAGAACTTGCTGCAGAACTTTAGTTTCAACACGGTGGGGCCGCTTGGCACTTCGACAACATTTTCGGGTCCTCTACCAAATCCTTTTCCGTCTTCGGCTGCCAAGTTCTGGACAGTTCATAACAGCAATGCGGGAGCTCTCATTACCACGCAAATGGTCCCTTCGACTGGCCCGATGGGTCCGCGCATGCTTCGGATCCGAACCGCTGGAAACGAGGGTGGCGTGGCGCAAACCTTCGCTCCCCCCAATAGCGGCCCGGCGAAAGTCGTAGGCTCCGCCTGGGTCTACGTCATCAAGGGCCAGGTGCAACTTGCAACCGGGAAGGACGGCTTCATGAAAACCAGCGCGTTCAATACCACGACAAACAAGTGGGAACTTCTTCAGGTTTGCAGTGACGGGACGGAACCGAACAACTGGATCACGATCTACAACCAGGACGTGAATGGCGGAGCGTTCCTCGTCGACGCGGCCAGTGTCGTGAAGGTGCCGTGAAACCGAGACACTTCTGTGCGCCCGGGTACCCGGCAATGAGGACAAGGCGTTGTTTTTTTGACGCGACAACCTGACCTAGAGGGAGGTGGTGATGGTCTTCCGGTAAGACCTTCGTCATCCCGCGAGGAGCTAAGGAGTAATTCTATGAAACTAATAAGTGCTTCAAGCCACTGGCTTTTGATTCTAATCCTGGCGCTGGTCCCAATGTTTCCAAATGCGGCTAAGTCACAAGGAAAAAAACCACCGCAGGGAACAACCCCGGGACCGCCAGTTACGAAAACCAAGATCGAAGCAGAAGAATTCGGTGGGGAATTTCAGAACTGGGTCAAGTTGCTGACCATCACCACGCCAGACAGAGTGACCTTCCGTTATTCGACGAATGAAACAGGCGCAGTGTCAGCAATATGGCAAGTGTCTGACAAACCGTTCTCCGCCGGGTCGGCGATTAACCCTGGGCAAGCCTTTCACGTAATCGCCAGTGGAGCACTAGGAAAAGTGCCTGCACCCGGTCACGTTTCACAATTCGAGATTAATTTCAAACAGTTTGTCCCCAGTGTGCCACCGGTAAAGCCCTTGAGCTACTGGGTCTTTATCGTAACTAAAGATGCGCAGGGAAATCCGGTAGGAATTCCTTCGGCGCCCGTGAAGGTTGTTTATAAAAAATCCACCCAACCAGCATTAGATCTTTCCGGGATACCGGCGGACAAGCCTATGCCCCTGCCAATTGAGATCAACCTAACTTCATTCACGGTACACAACACAAACGAAGGAGAAGGCGACGACGATCCATATCTATTCATCGTTGCTATTTATGCTGATGGAACAACTATACGAGTAACTGATCTATCGCACGCATCCGTACGAATCGATAGCCCGAGTCAGACCCACAACAATCTCGGGATGGATGCATTTTCTGATGAACCTAAATCAGGAAAGACCTATTCGATTCCCTTTGCCCTCGGACATTTCTCGAAAGGAATTCTGCCGCTGTCGGGTGGACTTCCTTTAGCCCAGGCACGAACTTTAGCCACCGTCTCGATTCTCGTCATCACGATGGATGAAGACAGCACCAGCGATGCCGCTGCTAACGCTGCGCGCAAAGCACTGGTGGACAATCTTCAGAAAGAATTGAATGCGGCGGTTCGTGGATTGCCGGCACAGCCGAATGTTGCCGCCATCCAGCAGAGGATTACAGCCAAGATGATCGATGCGGCAAAGAAGGAAACACTAAAAGATTGGTGGGCACCGTGGGGCCTTTTTGATGGGACGAATCCAGACGACTTTATCGGTTCGGGCTTTGCCACTTTCAGTTACGCCGAACTCTTGAACACGGGGAATAGCACTTTGCCAATCACGCTTAACTGTCAGAGTTCTGAAGGCTGGTACACGATCAATGGCTCAATCAGTAGGGTCCCATCAAAGTAAGCGGTCACTGGTACTGTGCCCATGCTAGGAGTTGCCATGAGTAAGCGATCGAAGCATCTGTTTCTCGTTCTAACTTTAGCGCTCGTCATGAACGGATGCGCGAAACAAGGACCGCCAAACGATCATGGGAACGCGACACCGGGTCAGCAGGAAACAAACTCAACTCCGGTTCAATCTGCGGCTGAGTCGTCACCAGCGACTAGTACCGAGCATGCCGGCTTCGACATAAATAAAGTGGCTGTCGTTCAGCCACAACTAGGCAAGTTCCCATATGTAAGCCTGATCGAAGGCTATCGTCGAAGAGAGCAAGGCAGTAAGGACGTTGCCTTCGACCGATACGAGTTTTTTGACGGTACCAAGATCATTCCTGTTGAAGGCCGGCTGACGACCATCGAGGCTGAAGGACAGGAAGCATCTGCGCATCAAGTCTTCAAAACCTACGAATCACTCATCAAGGATCTGGGTGGTGTTACGGTTTTCGAGGGAATGGGGCAGGACCTCTCTTCAGCGAAGGTGGAGTTTCGCGACAAACGCCATCGCGATCCCGTTTATGACGGCGATGAAATGGGAATCTATATGGTCCGCACTCCAGAGAGAGAAATTTGGGTCGAAGGATACGTCCCTCAACACTACGGCAGGGAGGGTACATATTTCTTGACCGTAGTTGAGAAGAAGCTCCTTGACGTGAAGGCGTCGCTACTGCCTGCGGAAGAAATGAAGAAAGAGTTGGACGCAAAAGGACACATAGCACTCTATATCAATTTCGACTTTGATAAGGCTGATATCAAGCCAGACTCAAAACCAATCATTGACCAGATCGTAAAGCTCCTTACGACCAATCCAAGTCTGAAACTCACGGTTGAAGGTCACACGGATAACGTCGGTGCGCCCGCATACAACCAGCGATTGTCCGAGGCACGCGCGAAGTCGGTGGTTGCGGCGCTGACAACCCAGGGCATCGACAACCGCCGACTTAGTGCTACCGGCTATGGACAAACTAAGCCCGTCGCCGATAACGGCACCGATGAAGGCCGAGCGAAGAATCGTCGTGTGGAGTTGGTCAAGGTGTAATAGCTGGCGATGCAGGAAAGGATGACAAGCAGAAAGCAATGAAACCAAAAAGACGTCTGAATGATGCCGGTGTTGTACCGATCGCTCTTCTTTTGCTCTTTGGATATCTGGTCTGCGCTTCGCCTCAAACGCTTTTGGCTCAGGGCAGCGCTAACAACAAATCGCAAGACAGTCGGACTTTCGGCGGCCGCGGAAGCGCGCGCAAGACGGAAGGACGACAACCACCGAAAGCACCAGGGCCATTAACCAGCTCAGCCTTGCAAGGGATCGTGGCCCAACTGGGTAAGACCGCTCCTGGCGCGACATACGTCAAGCTCACTCCGTCGCAGCCTGCAGTTACGAACAGAGGTGCGCTCGTATTCGTTGACGCCGATATCGTTGAAACCGGCGAGAGCTACGCTTACTACGAAATCCATTTCGAGCGTAATCCGCGTCAGGGCCACATGATGCTCTGGCTCGACTCCGCGGCAAAGCGCAGTTATTTGATTGACTGCGCCGTCAGTGGATTGACCATTCAAACCGATCCGAAGGCAGCCGGCGGTATAAGCGGCGTTGGATCTGCTTTTGAAGTGCTTGGGCCTGACGGCACCTCGCAAACTATCAAGTTCGCCGGCACCGGCGGACAGCATCTGGTGTTTCCACTTAACACCACGACCGCAGGTTGGTACCCATTTCGGATTACGGGCGTTGGCATATTCTGGGCAATCTATTCATGTGAGGTAAAGAGTCTTTAAGTTTCAGCTAAAAGTAAAACGCTGCACAGCTATGAACTTGTCTCAGTGAGGAAAGTGTTATGGAAACGATTCACAGTTTCTTGTTAGTTCTGGGAACGGTGATGATGCTTTCAGTATCGGCTTCGTCACAAAAGAAGCAAGGGCAAGGCACAACGCCGGCTCCGCCGGTTACCAGGACAAAGATCGAGGTCCAAGAATTCAGCGGCGAGTTTGAGCAGTGGGGAAAGACGCTGACGATAACTTCAGCTGACAAGGTCACGTTCCGATATACAACGGATCAGCCGGGAGCAGTGACGGCGATTTGGCAGGTCTCAGACAAACCTTTCTCCTCAAGCCCAATGATCACCCAGCAGCAGGCTCCTCACGTGATTGCCAGCGGCAAGCTCGGTCAGGTGCCAGCATCAGGGCACATTCATTTGTTTGAGGTCAACTTTGCGGTGTTTGCTCCCAAGACCCCGCCGGCTTCACCGATGGGCTATTGGGTTTTCGTGGTAACTAAAAACGCCCAACAGCAGGATGTAGGGGTGGCATCGGCGCCGGTGAAGATCGTGTACCGCGAATCAAACCAGCCCGAAGTTAAGTTTGGCGCCAACGCCGTCTTCCCATCAGTCGAAATCGTAACTTATGACGAGAAGGTCGGCATGGTACCGCAAACGCAACTGCATTTTGCAGTAGCCGACATCACGTTGCGAGTCAGCAACAAGGGGAAGGTTAGGACGGATCCGATATCGCTCGGCATCAAGGATGAAAACGTACTGATGCGTCAACGCAGCGCGGCGAATGTTTCCAGCCTCAATCCCGGTGCTTCGCAAGTCGTGAAGGTACATCTCGATGCCATCCTGCCGGCTCCCACGTCGCAACTGCCGGAGGACAAGCAGTACCAGCAATGGAATCAATGGTACAGAGATCGCTGTGGCGTCGATTTGCGAGCTGTCATGGATTGGAGTGGGCCGCAGGCGCAAGCGCCGATGAACGCCCATGCTGAGAAGATTTTAGTCCAGGAGGGTTGGGCCGATTATGCAAAGGTTACAACGAACGCGGCCATTTGCGACAGCAAGCAATGCGTCAAGCCCTGTCAGATCGCCAAGAATATCCGCAAGGAGCTTGATGGACACGCCGTTGGATACTCGTTCTTTGTTGGACAGTACCCGAAATTCTCTGCCGACGGTAAGGCCCGGACCTCAGCAAATGGGCCGGCGATCGACTTCACGTCGAAAACTAAGATTACCGTTGCCAGCGTTAGCAAAATCGTGACGGCCATCGCTGCACTTCGCATCCTTGACCAGAACGGCGTCAGCATCGACGCGGCCATTGGACCCTTCCTGCCGTCTGACTGGTCCGCGAGCAACTATGTAAAGAACATCACGTTCGCCCAGTTGCTAAGTCATACGAGCGGTATCGAGGACTATGGCAATGTCCCGCCGAACAACTATGAGACGCTAAAAAGTTTCTTCACACAGCCGGTCAGCAATACCTCGACGACCACTTGTCAGCCCTCCAGTGTCGAACAGCCAAGTAAGCCGATCAATCCAAACACTATGCAAGTGAAGACGAGGCCGTGCTACAGCAACTACAACTTCGCGATCTTCCGCATCCTCCTGCCCAAAGTTGCGAAATTCCCGGAAGACCCGAATCCCTTTACACGGCCACAGACTCTCGCCAATCAGTACGTCAAGCTCGTGCAGCAGAATGTTTTCGATCTGGTCGGGCAAAACGGCGTCGCTTGTAGACCTCCGAGCCAGCTCCCCGGATCTCTGACCTACGCATTTGCCTACAAGTATGCGGGGACGCATACAGGATACGACTGGGGTGATGTGTCGCTGATATGCGGCGCCGCCGGCTGGTATCTTTCAGTAGAAGACATCGCCAAGGTGTTGCTCAGCATTAGCGCCAAGGACGGTAAGATCCTCTCCGCTACGGCCGCGAAAGATCAGTTCCTGACCATGCGGACAAGAAAGCTCGGTTGGGATATCGACAACAACTCCGAACTCGAAAAGAATGGAGGCTGGGGGGCCGGGTGCGACAGTAACGGCAACCATTGCGGAAACATCACCACTTCAGTCGCCATCTTCGGACCGGTGACGGGACCCCGAGTCGTCGGTGTCCTCTTAATTAACTCGAACATTTCGGGAGGAACAAGCAGCGGCGGAAGTGCGCAAACCGTTCTTGAAAAAGCTTACACGAATGCGCTTTACCCAAAGTAATAACTGACGTGGGTGTTAGGCAACAAAGCATAGCAATGGACAACGCGTAGCCGGAGGTTGTGGGTCTTTGCGTGGCGCGGATATTAAGCAAAGGAAAGGTGGGATGATCGAATGCGCCGAATAGTACTAGTCGCGTTTGCCATCTTGCTCGCATCTCTGGTGATCGGCAGGGTGTCAAGCTCAATGCAGATCAAGAAACCCAACGACAATATGACACCCGCGCCTCCTGCTACCAAAACAAAGCTTGAAGTAAAACAATTCAGTACCAAAACAAAGCTTGAAGTAAAACAATTCAGCAATGAATTTGAGCAATGGATGAAGACAATCACAATCACTTCCGCTGACAAACTCACCTTCCGTTGGTCCACACAAGAAAAAGCAGCTAATGGTGGAGTCTGGAAGGTGTCAGACAAGCCAGTCTATTTCGGGGGTTCGACCATAGCGGCAGCGGTGTTGCAGCAGCAGCCACATGTGATAAGTAGCGGCAACGCTGGCAAGCCCAGAGCGAACGGAACTTTTCTAACATTCGAAATCAATTTTGCTCTCTTCGCGCCAAAGAATGCGCCGCCAACGTCGCGCACATATTGGATTTTTCTTACCCCCACGAGTGGGGGCGGCCGGGTCGGACCTTTCCGCGCCCAGGCGGCTGGTCTGCCGTCGATACCGGTGAAGATTGTCTATCGCAAACCTTCTTCCGAGACGGTGCACTTCCGGGAATGTTTCGGTAATACGCAATGCAGTATTGGTTACTACTGCACTCAGTCGAATGAATGCAAAGTGGTCGGCTATGTCTGCGACGGTCACGTGGTGAAAGGTTCAGACGGAAGTGTGTACGAGTGTTCGCCTTACTTGTGTGAGGCAGGACACTGTCTCCAGACATGTGCTTCGTTGATGACTGCAACGCAGGATTCGTCTGCAACCACAAGTACAGATGTGTTGCGCCATAAAGCAATCCGGATAATGACTGACGCCGTTTAGCAAATAGAAAGGAAAGAAATGCGACGCCACCAGCCCTACAGCATCATCGCCATTGTGCTACTGCTAACCACTCTGGTTATCGCTGCCACAGCGAATCCAGGGCAGGTCAGGAAGCCCGGGCAAGGAATTGAGCCTGGACCTTCCATGAGCAAAACAAAGCTGGAGGTGCAACAGTTCAGCGGCGATTTTGAGCAATGGCAAAAGTCTCTAATCATTAATTCGGCCGAGAAGATTACTTTCCGTTATTCGACTGATGAACCTGCGGCCGCTTCAGCAATCTGGCAGGTATCGGACAAGCCATTCCCTTCGGGCCCACAGGCATCGTCGCCACAGGGTCCCCATGTGATCGCCAGTGGAGCATCGGGGAATGTCCCGGCCAAAGGCCATATCAGTTTGTTTGAGATCAATTTCGCTTTGTTTGCCCCGAAGTGGCCACCCTACACACCCGCGAACTACTGGGTGACCGTCATCATTATGAATGCAGCACAAAAAGTCGTCGGCATGGCTGCGCAGCCGGTAAAGATTGTCTATCAAGAACCTGTGGCCCCGGTGAAATTCGCCGACAATATGGGCTTACCAAAGCCCAAGATGAATTTGAAAGGGTTCAAGTTTCCGCCTTCGTATTACAAATACGCCATCAGCTACGAGAATATTAAGTGTCTCGAAGAAACCAGCGATGGACCAGGCTCAGATGAGCCTTACGCTATGGTATGGGTTGGCGATCTCACTCCCGACCCCGATCCTTCGAATCGTTATTGGATCTTCGGCCCCTACGAGGATGTGGACGATGAAGAGTCTCGACAGGAATCAACCCGTATTTGGTATCCCAACTATGGCTGGGCAGACAAGGGCTCCTGGAATAAGCCCGCAAAGATTCCAGATCCATCCAAAGTCTTGATCATTGCCGCCTTAATGGAAAATGACCTGAATGTTGGACACCACGTTTTCGAGGAATCCGTAAAGGAAGTGAGCTTGACGTTCAGACAATTGATGAAGGACGGCATGCCTCGCTTATTTATTAGTAATAGGCTAAGGGACGTATGGGCCAAGGAGCTCGATCGGCTAACGAATCATCCCGGCCAGCTTGACGAAGATGAACGCATCGATTATCCGCAGGAACTGATCATCACCGAAGACGATCTTAAGCTCTGTAGCCAAGATCTAAAGTGGCACTTCAAGACATTGGATTTCATTGGTGATGGTGGCAAATACCGTTTTACTTTCGCCATGCGGGCTGAGCTCCCTAAATGAGGTCAATTGCTCCATCGCTATCTGCTTTTCGTTAGCCTCAATCATATCGTCACACTTCTTGCTCATGGGAGGCGATAACCAATGACAACAACACAAGCGTCTTACAGGTTTGTATTCGCCGCAATGCTGATGGTGTTCATCGTCGCGCCAACGGAAGTCTGGTCGCAAGTCAAGAAACCTGGATCGGACATCACTCCTGCACCGCCGAAAAGCAAGACCAAGTTGGAGGTTGTCGGAGTCCGGGAAAACTCGGGCGCGTCAATGACCATACACTCCCCAGATGTCCTAACTTTCCGTTGGAGCACGAGCGAGCAGAACGTATTTTATATCTTCTGGTATGTGTTTGATACGCCCTTCAATTTTGGCAACACAGTTGTTGGCGTTCAGAAGTCGCCCCTCGCAGGTGAACAAATTGGCACCACTTCGACGAATGGTTTCGCAGGCACCTTTACCATCAACTTCGAAGTCTTTGCCAACCATACGCCGCCGGAATCTCCAAAACGGTATTACGTATACGTTGTTACCCACACTTTGGATGGCAAACCGGCTGGCCTGCCCTCCGCGCCGGTGATCATTACCTACAGCAGACCTCCTGGATGGAAGCCCGCTGAGCTTGGAGCCGACTATTGCTCCGTCAACGTCGAGCGTCCATATCACACGAATCGGTGCGCCCTGAGATACGTGAATTTTCCCATCGTGGATCCCATCCTAAATAGGATAGACGTGCCCGCTAATCATTACTTGAGCGTGATGGTTAAATCCGCAGCCGCAGGAAATAAGTATCAGATTGATTGTGCGATAGATGCTAAAGGACCAAAACCCTTTGCGATCTCTGGGCCCGGAATTTTCGATGATTCGCAGCCGCAAACTGGAGCGATCGTACATGCGATCGCCATATTCGAATCCAAGAATACTGACTGGGCCACCTTCAAGATTAAGAATGAAGGCGCAATGGTGTTTTTCTACTGCAAAGTCACAAACATGAAATAACAATTATTGCAAACAAGTTGAACGCCGCGCTATGAAGGAGTTAGACACATGAAAGTCCAAAGTCACAGGCACTGGACAATCGCTCTTATGTTGGTTTGTCTCGTCCAGGTCAATGGTGTTAACAACACGCTCGTTATTTCGACAGATCCATTGGATGGACAATTGGTCTCAGTAGGTATTCTACCTTTTCGAGACGACAGTGGAATGGGTCTCCGTCCTGAGATGAGCCAGAAGCTGGCTCAAGATTTCCAGCAGAGACTTGCAGGGACATTCAAAGATCTGTTGCCGCGCGTGATCAGCGGAGCGGGCGATGTCGCCGCTACGAGCTCCCTCACAGTCGAGCAAATCGCGGCATTAGGTAAACAGAATGGAGTCAGGTTTGTCATTCGCGGTGGAGTGCTAGCACTTACCTCGGAGAAGGCTGGACAAGAAACAAAGGTAAGCGCGCAACTGTATGCTGAAATCATATCTACAGACACTGCATCGATTGTTAGTACGTTGCGTGCCGAGGGAACCGCTACCCAAGCGGGTGCAGTAGAAACGCTGACCGCTATCGATCTCACGAGGGATCAGTTTCGCAGTTCTGCAACGAACCGAGCGCTGACCGATGCTATCGCTCAGCTAGTCGAATCAAGTCATCAAGCCCTAATTGCACCAACTTCGACCGAAGGTCAGGCGAGTAGTGTGTCAACCAACGTTGAAGACGGGTTAACTAGCGCACAAGCTGATGCTGCGAAAGCTGCAGAGTCCGACACTGAGTTGGAACAGTTAATTGCGCAAGCCGAAGGTATTCTGGCGAATGGTGCAAACGTAAGCACTGAGAGCATAAATGGAGTTAGCAAGGCACTCGAAACTTTGAAATCAACCCTGGCGGCCAAAGCCAGTCTGATGGAAAAAGGTCAGGATACTGCTGAGATAGATCAGGAGTTGGTTACGCGCAAAGAGACTCTGCAAGTGACGGTGGCCCAGGTTACAGCCGAGGTAAGCGCAGCCAGCGAGACTGCCAGCGGTGAAGTTGAACAACCTAGCGGAGAGAAGAAAGGCCTGCTCACCAAGATCGACGAATTTTCCGGTCAGGCTCTTTCGATTCTGCAAAAAATCCAGGAGATTCGAGCCACCGTGCTTGGTGTTGCGGAGTCGGCGGTTGGCGAGACAGATCCTAATTACGAGGGCATGCCAATTGAGGAAGGAGTTAGCGAGGCAAACGGCGTCGTTCTGGATGAAAACGGTAATCCGATCGATGGCGCCAACGTGAGTGATCAGGAGTCAGGGGCCGAAACAACCACGGATAGCAACGGTGTATATAACCTGAAAGGTTTGGTTAACGGAAAGCTGGCCAAGCTTCTGGTGACAAAAGGGCAGATGAAGATGAGCGCCCAAGCCGATGTGTGGCCCGGACATCCCGTGATTCTGGATTTTCAGTACAAACCTAAATTCGTTAAGGCAAAGATCTCCGGTTTCGGTGTTTTGCCCTCAACCGTTTTACTCGACTCATCAAAAAATCCTAGTGCAGCCAGGGGCAGCTTGCATGGGATCGTACAAGATGCGCAAGGGCGACCTATACCTCGCGCTTTAGTTACTCTCCGAGGTCTGGGAGTGACAAGAACAGATTCGCAAGGTCAATACACATTCCTGGGTGTGCCTTCCGGGACCCATCAATTGCTCGTTAACCAAACGGGCTTGAAGACAAAGTCTGTGCAGGTACAAGTGGTTGCTAAAAAGAGCAACCAAGCCAGGCTCCAATTTGCGCCTGCTGATAGTTTGGCAAAGCTTTCCGCAAAGGGTTCGTTGATTCTCCGCCAAGGTGGTAGCACACTTCGCGGGACGATCCTCGACAATGATAACCACCCGATCGCGGGCGCGAAGGTTTCGGTGGTTCAGCAGATTTGGTCCGCCCACGTTTTGACGGGACCCAAGGGATCCTTTGAAATTAAGAATCTCAAGCCTGGGCCATACCGGATGGCAGTTTCACGAGTGGGTTTTGAAAGTACTAACCAGGGCATTGTCCTGCCCGCAAACGGAACTGAGGATCGGAACCTGCAGCTTCGAAAGCAGAGTTCGTCTCTGGTTTCTGGTGTGTTGAAAAACGAAATGGAACGCCGCCGCACGATTCGTAACAATGTTCAGCCAACAAGTCGCGGTGAAGTTAAGAATTCGACCACACGAATAACCGATTCTCGTAGCGGACATATATCAGGCCGTGTGACCGACGCCGAAAGTGGCAAGCCAGTACAGAGCGCGATAATAGCGATTGAAGGACAGCAACAATCTAGAACGGATCGTCAAGGAAACTATGAGTTAAAGAATCTGGCGGCCGGCAATTACAAGATCCGCGTCAGCGTCGCCGGCTATTCTGCAGAGACGAAGTCTATCAAGGTTCGAGAGGGCAATTTATCGCGCGAAGATTTTGCTCTTAAGACTGAAAGACGTCTAACCCCCCAAATCACGGAAGATGCAAATCGACCGGGTATTCGTATCTCAGAACGCTCGAAGATTTCCGCTGCAGGAGTTACAGGGCAAGTCATTGATGGCCGAACTCGCCGGCCGATTGCTGGTGCAGCAATCTCAATTCCGGGTCGGCAAGGCGCAACCACTGATGCAGCTGGAAAATTCCTCATTGGTAATCTAACGCCGGGCAACTATCAAATCGGTGTTGGCAAAAGCGGATATTCATCCGAGCAGCGCACGATCCAAGTGCGTCCAGGCGAAACTGTTAATATGAGTTTCACTCTCACGACGCGCGCGCTTCCGTCGATTAGGCTTCCTAGACCTTAACCGAGGCGGATGGGAGATCAATCCTAAATGTCTGTTTGAATCCTTGTCCAAATAGGGGCGAGGTGGCAGCCGACAATTGGCGCAGCGGTGTTTGATTAGTAGTTCGGATCGACATCGAAATATAGTAACTATAACGATGACCTCCCGAGGACGAAGGTTCTTTGGGTCCTGGCGTATAGACCCTAACCGTCAAAAACGGAGGTTCTGAAAGCGTACTGCTGAGGTGTAGGTGCTGAACACTATCTAAAAACGAAAAGATGTACGCATAACCAAGTGGGGTGCGCTAGAAGTTTAGTCGTAAGGCGAACTGAATTGCCTCGGCGGCGCGATGGCGCGGATTGCTCCGAAATCCGCCGCCGGAGCGGACACCTTGTCATTGAATCTACGCGGCACCGATCCGACGAAGTCTGGAGCTCCATAGACGGTGTTGATGTCAGTCACATTCAAAGTGTTGAATAAGTTAAAGGCTTCAACGATTCCTTCCAACCGCACACGGTCGGAGAGCCGGAACACTCGCGACACTCGGGCATCAAAACTCAGCAAGCTATCACCCCGATATGTGTTTCGTCCGAGCGTGCCCACTCGGTCAGTGAGCGCATTACCATCGTGGTTAACATCAAATCCGACGTAGACCGTGTAGTATTGGGCACTACTGACATTTCCAATACAAGAGAATCTGAAGTCGCGCAACCAGGTATTCTCTGGCCCTTCCACTGTGAAACTCGCCACCAATCGGTGCGGCACGTCCTGCTTAGAGCGCGAACGCTCGAGATCTCGACGGTATGGGTCTTCTGGCGAATCACTGAAGGTTCCGTTACCGACGTTATCAATTACCTTTGACCACGTGTAGTTGGCAGTGAACGAGTAGGAATGGCTGAATCTCTTGATAAGACTAACAGTGCCCGCGTGATAAATTGACTGTCCGTCATTATTAAAAAAGAGCGCGAGCGGAGAGACTCTTTCTTTCAGCACGGGTGGAACGGGTACACCTGGAGCAATGGCATAGTCATTCTTGCCGTTCGGCAACTTGAACGCCGCCGGAGCTACATTAAGCGTATAGGCAATGTGCCCGTTCAATGCACGCCGACGTAACTAACCGACAGCACTGTATCTTTAGTGAGACTGAAGTCAACTTGCGTATTCCATTGGTAGCTATAGAGCCCGCGTGGATTCTTCCGATTCATGGTTAAGAAGAAGTTGCGAGCCGGGAATATACCGGGGCTTGTGAGAGGCGGGTATATTCCAGTATGAGTAAAAGTCAGAAAAGCCGGGATTGCCTCGGCAGGGCCCGATTACGGATCTCCGGAACAAGTTTTGGCAGGATTTTGGCAGACTCCGCTAAGAATTTAATCAACTTATGCAGCTTGGAAGTGACTTCTCTAGCCGCTTTTGTTGATTTTTGTTGCCTTAGGAACGTATACGCGTTATTTGACACGGTAGGGGTCTGGGGTTCAAATCCCCACGCGCCTACCATTTTTATGTCCGGGTATTTCAACAACTTACC
>DASYRR010000166.1:0-21054 GCA_036004125.1 Pyrinomonadaceae bacterium
GGAAAGGTTATCGACTTCGTCACGCCGTGTAACTGAAAATTCCCAATGACCGTGTGCGATGCTCCGTTCTCACCACCGGGCTTGATCTCCGTTGACTCAAAAGTGGCCTGCGGGAATTTCGCGACGTCAAAGAAGTCCGGAGTTTGAAGATGCTTAGTCAAATCATCAGTATCAGTGGAAACGGAAGACATCTTGATAGTAACGTTTACTCGACTCTTTTCCGGCTGGCCAACGTAATCAATTGCCCCTGAAAAATCTTTGAATGATCCGTTGTGACTGCCTGTCACTTTTGAAGCAACAAATTCAATCTTGGAGTTTTGCGGTGTTATCGAATACTTAACTCCCTGCGTCGAAGACTGCGGTGTAGCCGATGTTGCTTCACCTGTGACCGCCTTAGACTTGTCAGCGGCCGGATCTGCGCAAGCTGCAATCATAAGTGTGCTGGCAAGTACCCCTGTAATCAATCGTAAACGCATGATTCAATTCTCCCCTCTGCTTTGCGAGCTTCTGTGTTCCTGGAGGCCTCTTAAATTATAATCCTCCCCTGATGCAAATCAGTTTCGATGTAGCAGTAGTTGGAGCCGGCGTCTTTGGCGTTTGGACCGCATATCAACTCCGGCGCGCTGGTGCGAATGTCATTCTACTCGATGCGTATGGACCGGGTAATAGTAGGGCCAGTTCGGGTGGCGAATCACGAATTATTCGCATGGGTTACGGACCAGATGAGATTTACACAAAGTCAGCAATGAGATCGTTTGTTTTGTGGCGACAATTCTTCGAGGAAATTGAAACGTCGAAGAGTTTGCCCAACCATCGCTTGTTTCAAAAGACCGGAGTGCTTTGGTTGGCACGCGCCGCGGATCCTTATTGCGAGGCAACTCTTCAAACACTTCAACTCCTGGGCAGTCGAATCGAACGGCTAGACTCGGAGGATTTGAAAACTCGTTATCCGCAGTTTGATTTTACTGAGGTCGCGTGGGGCATTCTCGAACCGGGAAGCGGCGCACTGATGGCACGTCGTGCGGTGCAGGCAGTTGCGGCACAACTTAAAGCAGCAGGAATTCCAATTCTTGTCGAGACGGTTGCGGGACCAACTAGTCCAGGTCCGGTAAAGTCACTCTTGACGTCAAAGGGCACCAACGTCGCCGCTGATAATTTTGTTTTTGCGTGTGGACCGTGGCTGCCAAAACTGTTTCCGGAATTGCTAAGAGAAATCATTCACGTTACCCGGCAGGAGGTCTTTTTCTTTGGGACACCTGCAGGTGACGATCGCTTTGTTCCTGGGCGAATGCCGATTTGGGTGGACTTTAATGATCTCGCTTATGTAATGCCAAATCTTGAAAATCGCGGACTCAAACTGGCGATTGACGCACATGGACCTGAATTTGACCCTGACGAGGATGATCGGGTGGTAACCCCATCAGCTTTGCAGGCGGCGCGCTCGTATCTCCAAAAACGAATTCCGGCCCTGGCAGATGCGCCAGTCACGGAAAGTCGAGTCTGTCAGTATGAAAACACTTCGAACGGTGACTTTCTGATTGATCGGCATCCCGAGTGCGAAAATGTTTGGCTCGTCGGAGGCGGCTCTGGTCACGGATTCAAACACGGTCCCGCCGTCGGTGAGTATGTGGTTTCAATGATTTCGAATAGCGGGACAAGGGAGCCGAGATTCGGGCTGGACACCAAACAAGCAACGTGGCAGCGAAAGGTGTATTGAGTTTCCGCAGTTGGAGAATCCGATTGCCAGACGGTAACATGCTCGGAGGCTGAAAATTACGCTATTTCATAGATGCCATAACGAGCAAGATCTGGCTAACGTGTCGCCCAACTGATGACAGATCGACAAGCAGTGCCGCATCCTGAACTTTCTATAGTCATTGTGAACTGGAACGGAGGTAGCCTCCTTCGACGCTGCGTCGAATCGATAGTCAGTTCGGGCAGTAAAACAACGTTCGAGGTTGTGGTTATTGATAATGCATCTGAGGACGATAGTGTTGCCCTACTGGAGTCAAGCACCGCTGCCTTGTCTCTACTATCGAATGAACAACTCAGAATTATTCGAAGCTCGGAGAACGTAGGATTCGGTTGCGCCAACAATCAAGCATTCGCCCTCACAGACTCGCCATTTCTTTTCTTGTTGAACCCCGACGCAGAAGTCAGACCGGGAACAATTGATAAACTGCTCCATACGATTCGCTCCGATACCAAAATCGGGGGATGCGGACCGAAGATCCTCAATACTGACGGCTCCATTCAGGCGAGCGTCTACTTCAATCCACCAAGGGCGTGGTACACATTTCTTTGGCAGTTAAAGCTGTACTTGCTGCTACCTCCACGCCTTCGGGGCGAGATGCTTCTTGGAAGACACTGGAGTCACGATCGTCGGCGCGACGTACCTATGCTGACGGGAGCCGCACTACTTGTCCGTCGCGAGATGATTGAACACGTAGGCGGTTTCGACGAGCGATTCCACATGTACGGGGAAGACAACGAATGGTGTTGGCGAATTAACAGAGCGGGCTGGCGTTTGGTTTTCGAGCCTACAGTCGAAGTAGTTCACCAGAGTGGCCAGAGCTCGACTAAACGTTGGTCGAAAGAGGAAAAGATACGAATCCAGTTGGAATCTGAATTCCAATTCGAGCAGATGGCCCTGTCAAGATGGAGTTTGTTTGCTAATCAGCTGGCCAACTACCTGGTTGTCTCAGCACAGATCGGCGCGCGGCGAATGCGTAACGTCACGGTTCCGGAGCGCGGCCTTACTGATCCCGAACTTCTTCTACTGAAGCAAATCCATACGCAGAACCTCAAACGCTCCTGGAAAAATGAAAACCGCGATGGGTCGGTTACAGAGTCTGATCGAGCCCACCGCGGAATATCCGCCGAAAAGCAGCGCTAAGGTTTGGGAATTGAGTTGTATTCCTCCAATAACTTCTGCGCGCGAATACTTGGGCTGATCAGGGCAAGTTTCTGTGACCAATCGTAACCACTAAACACGCCGACAATTTCCGCTTGGGAGTTGTAAACCGGACTGCCTGAAAATCCATCGCGACTGTCGATCTTCACCGACCAATACTCCTGATTTCCCAGCATGTAGTTGCCGTAAAAGCTACCGTGACTGACGACCTTGTCGCCGTGGGGCCGCGCGATTAAAACCAATTTGTCATCTTTGGTGGGTGAAGTTTCAAATGTAGGCGCCTTGGCTTCCTTGGAATTGCGGCACATCTCAAGCAGGGCCAAATCCGCTTCCTTGTCCACTTTGATTACTTTCGCGCGACACCCGTCGACATACACTTTGACACTCAGTTGGTCTTCCGGCCGAAATCCCAACATGATCTTTTTGGTGTTACTGAGGTTGCCCGAGATCACGTGGTAGGCAGTCATTACCAGGCCATTACCCACCAGGAAACCGGTGGCATAGCCGTTCGGTCCGACATCGAATAAAACAGCTATGGCATGTTCGAGAGGGTTCTGGTTTTTCTTCGTGAACTCGAGCTCGAGTGACAATGTGTAACGCTCTTGCTGCTTTAACATCCTGGCGGAATTCGAATCCGCCACGCAAATAGGAGTCAGCAGAAAAGTCGCGACGATGAGACTGGTGAGACTGGCTAGCTTGCGCTTCATCAGGACCTCCGTTTATTCCGAGATATCAGTTTGCTCTGAACCGGTCCGGCGGTTCTTGAGCGGCAAACTCAAAATCGACGTAACAGGCCGTGGGGCGGGGGTAGAATAAAGACCAGATTTCTGCTGCGATGATTTAGACAACCGGGAAAAGGAACCGGAGCATTTTAGGGTCATGCTCCTCGATACGCAATAGTTTTACGGTTTGCCAGAGAAGATATTCAGACCGACGCGTGGCAGTGCTATCTCGAAACGAATTTATTTTGCTGCAGCACCCCGCTGCTTCATCTCAGTGATCCGGCCGAAGTCAGGATGAAGGTAAACGAGGCGACCACCGACGATCGTCGCCACAGCCGCTCCATGCATCGAACGACCGTGGAACGGTGTGTTGCGGCTCTTTGATTTCGACCGGATGGCATCGAAGGTCCATTCAAATTGCGGATCAAGGATAGTTATATCGGCGTGGGCGTTTGACTTGAGCGAGCCGCGGTCCGTTAGACCGAAGATTCGAGCTGGATTGGTTGAACACATTTCCACTACTCGCTCCAAGTCAATCAAACCGCGGTGAACAAGATCAAAAGCGAGACCAATTGCGGTTTCCAGTCCAACAATGCCGAATGGCGCCTGATCAAACTCAAGGGCTTTCTCGTCGATATGGTGGGGAGCGTGATCCGTCGCGATCGCGTCAATAGTGCCGTCTGTGATCGCCTCCAGAATCGCGTCAACGTGATCCTGACTGCGCAGCGGTGGACTCATTTTGGTATTAGTGTCGTAGTCTGAAACCGCCTGATCAGTGAGCGTCCAATGATGCGGCGTCACTTCGCAGGTTACATTTACGCCTTCTCGCTTGGCCGCGCGTATGGCTGCTATGGCGCCTCGAGTTGAGACGTGAGCCAGGTGAACTTTTGCGCCAGTTAATTGTGCCAAGACACAGTCGCGAACGATGTCAACATCCTCGGCTGCCGCCGGCATTCCACGCAGACCTAGAATTAGGGACCACCTTCCTTCATGCATCACTCCACCAGCACTCAATGACGCATCCTGGCAATGATCGACAACGGTCAGGTCAAATCCGCGAGCGTACTCCATTGCTCGGCGCATCATCGCAGCCGTGGGCACCGGTCGCCCGTCATCCGATACTGCGACAATCCCGGCATTCTTCATCTCGCCCATTTCTGCTAACTCTTTACCGCCGCTTCCCTTGGTGATGGCGCCGATTGGAAACACGTTGGCGAGTTGCGCGGTCTGTCCCTGCTCGATCATGAAGCGCGTAACTGCAGGATTGTCGTTGACGGGATCGGTGTTGGGCATCGCACAGACACTTGCCCATCCTCCGGCCACCGCAGCGGCGGCACCGGTCGCAATTGTTTCTTTGTATTCCTGTCCCGGCTCGCGCAAATGAGTATGGAGGTCAATGAAGCCAGGAGCCACAATCAGCCCCGTTGCATCAAACATCTGAGCATCCTCAGGAAGCGGTTCAGATCTATCCAGCAAACCGACAACTCGACTGTCTTCGAGGAGGAGGTTTTTACCGGCATTTACCTGCTGCTCCGGATCAATTACGTACCCATTTACAATTAGCAACTTCATTCTTGGCTCACCTTGAGTTCCCGTTTTCTTACTTCACTGGCTGTGCCCCGTCAGGTTCTGAATGACTACCACCAGCGAGAAGGTAAAGCACGGCCATGCGCACAGCAACGCCGTTGGTTACTTGATCGAGAATCAATGACCGACTGCCGTCCGCGATTTCAGATGCAATCTCTACCCCACGATTCATTGGCCCGGGATGCATAACTATCGCATCGTTCGCCGCTCGTTCGAGATGTTGAGAATTCAGACCATAATGAACTGCATACTCCCGCATTGAAGGAAAGAAGGCTGCGTCTTGTCGTTCGCGTTGGATTCGCAGAATCATCACAACGTCGGCGCCATCGATGGCGTCTTCAAGTCGTTTCTCTATCTTCAATCCCGCATCTACGAGTTCGACAAATTCCCTCGGCACTAGCGTCCCCGGTCCACTCACGCTGACCGTCGCACCAAGTTTTGTTAACAAGTAAACATTCGAGCGCGCGACTCGTGAGTGAAGGATGTCGCCAAGAATGGCTACCTTGAGACCTTCGATCTTCCCTTTGAACTCGCGAATCGTCAGCGCATCGAGTAAGGCTTGAGTTGGATGCTCGTGCGATCCATCACCGGCATTCACTATTGGCGCATTACACATACGCGCCAGATGTTGAGGCGCCCCGGCCATCGAGTGTCGGATCACAATACAGTCTGGCGACATTGCCTCAAGGTTTCGAGCAGTGTCCAGCAGGGTCTCTCCTTTGCTGACGCTGGACGTTGCGATACTGACATTGATCGCGTCCGCCGATAAGCGCTTGGCAGCAATTTCAAATGACGTTCTGGTGCGGGTAGATGGTTCAAAGAAGAGATTGATAACCGTTCGGCCACGCAGAGCAGGAACTTTTTTGATTTCCCGCTTTGAAACGTCGCGAAACGTCTCTGCCGTATCGAGCAAATGATTGATCTCACCGGCAGCGAGTTCGCGAATACCGAGTAGATGGCGGCGGTTGAAGGTTGTTTCCATTTTCTAATGTTAATAGTCAGTGTCGTCAGGAATAGGTCATATAGGTCATATAGGTTCTATTGTCACAGCCGACAATAACGGGCACAAAAAAAAGCGGCCAACAGGCCGCTTCGATCACGCCGTCTCGAACGGTCGCTCTACAATTACCACTCCCTCTTCTTCATCAAAGTCTTGCAACATCACTTTTATGATTTCACTCTTTTTTGTGGGCACCAGTTTTCCGATATAGTCTGCCTGGATTGGCAGTTCACGATGTTCCTTGCCGCGATCGATCAGCACGGCTAATTGAACTCGACGAGGTCGGCCAAAATCGATCAACTGGTCAAGCGCAGCCCTAATCGTCCTACCGGTGTAAAGCACGTCGTCGATCAAAACTATGTTTCGATTCTCAATGTCGCCAGGAAGTTCCGTTCTGTTCACTATTGGTTTGGCACCTACTGTCGACAGATCGTCTCGATATAACGTGATGTCGAGAACCCCAACGGGAGGTCGAGAGCCTTCCAGGTCCGCAATCTTGTCAGCCATACGTTCGGCCAGTGGAACACCTCGGCGTCTGATCCCAACCAGAAACAGATCACCGGCGCCGTGGTTTTCTTCTACGATTTCTGACGAAAGGCGAGCCAACGCGCGATTGATCCGCGGGCCATCCATGATGCGCGCTCTCTCGACGAAATCCATGATTGCGCGATACTAGCAAGAAGATTATTGAAGTGACAAGTTGAGGGATTGTGGATCTCAGATTTCAGATAATTTCAGATCTCAGATCTCAGAAGAATGCAGATTGCAGATTTGTTATACCGGATTGCGGATTTTGAACGTAGGAAGGTCGGTCTACAATCTACAATTCCAATCTTCTGAGATCTTATTTTTTGAGATCTGAGATCTGAGATATCTGAGATCTGAAATCTGAGATCTGTCACTTGTCACCACCCAATCCGCTCTGCTAGTCTGCTTTGCGGAATACGGCCGTTCATGGTCTATCGTTCACTCTTGCGACCGATACTGTTTCGTCTCCCACCGGAGACAGCCCACCATTTAGCCCTGAAATCTCTTTCGTTACTGGAACCCCGGACAATCAAGTCAATCGTTGGACGAGAATTTCCGTCGTCCCCGGCGTTGACCGTAAATGTTTTTGGATTGACGTTCCCAAATCCGGTAGGTCTCGCCGCAGGTTTCGACAAAGACGGTGTCGCGCTGACGCAGTTGGCGGCGCTCGGATTTGGTCACATCGAAGCGGGAACTGTTACTCATCATGCTCAACCGGGCAATCCGCGACCTCGCTTGTTTCGTCTTCCAAAAGACCAGGCACTCATAAATCGCGCGGGCTTCAATAATGAAGGTGCGGCGACCTTTGCGGAACGGGTTCGCGCCAATCGCCCCAGCTGCGTTTTAGGTGTCAGCATCGGCAAGAGCAAGATCACGCCGCTAGAAAATGCTATTGACGATTATCTGGCGAGCTTTGAGTCGATTTACGACATTGCTGACTACGTCGCCGTCAACGTTAGTTCACCCAACACTCCACAACTTCGACAGTTGCAACAAGCAGAACAGTTGCGTTCACTATTGAGTGCTCTTAAGTCTCGTAACCGTGAACTGCAAACACGCGTCAATAGAACCGCGCCGGTACCGTTGCTCGTGAAGCTCTCGCCCGACTTAAATACTGACGAACTCGAAATGGTTGTGGAAGTAGTGAAAAGCCTCGAGATTGACGGCATCATTGTTACTAACACGACGATAAGTCGAGCCGGACTCAACTCGACGATCCAGGAAGTAAAGGCGTGCGGTGAAGGTGGTCTTAGTGGCAAACCCCTGAGAACTCGCTCGACGCAGATGATCTCCCAACTTTACCAACTAACACGTGGACAAGTGCCACTCGTCGGAGTCGGAGGAATCTTTACCGCTGCCGATGCCTGGGAGAAGATCGTTGCGGGCGCGAGCCTCGTGCAGTTATACACAGGATTCATTTACGAGGGACCTGCGGTGGCCAAGCGGATCAACGCCGGGCTTTTGGAAATCATGAAGCGTGAAGGTTTCGAACGACTGGGAGAGGCCGTAGGACACGGCGCCGGGCTAACGCCACGAGGAGAACGAGAAAACAGAAAGGAGACAGATTGTTAGTAAAGGACAAACTCATTGTAGCCCTCGACGTCCAAACGATCGCCGAAGCCAATAAGCTAGTCGCACAGCTGAAGGACGTCGTCGGCATGTTCAAGATAGGTTCCCAACTCTTCGCCATGGCCGGGCCAGAGTTCGTGAAGAGCACCATCGAATCAGGTCAAAAAGTTTTTCTCGATCTAAAGTTTCACGACATTCCGCACCAGGTTGCCGGGGCCGCCCGAGTCGCTGCCGAATTCGGCGTCTCACTTTTCACCGTTCATGCAAGTGGTGGTGCTGAAATGATGCGGAGAGCAGTCGATGCGGTTTCCGAAGTGGCAGCACAACGACAAATGACTCGGTCGAGAATTGTAGCTGTCAGTGTACTAACCAGTATGGACGCCTCAACTTTGGCGCAGATTGGAGTTAACGATAGCCCAGCTGATTCGGTCATGCGTCTGGTGAAGCTCGCCGAAGCGTCCGGGGTCGACGGTGTCGTTTCCTCAGCTAACGAAGCTGCGCAAATCCGGACGCTGACCACACCAGGCTTTGTAATCGTTACTCCGGGAATTCGGACAGCATCAGGTGCGGAAGTGAACAAAACTGAAGATCAGAAACGCGTCGCAACAGCCGCGCTCGCCTTGAACGCGGGTGCTGATTATCTCGTTGTTGGCAGACCGATCACGTCGGCGCCAGATCCAGTTGCGGCTGCGCACAGAATTCTGGCTGAGATGCATTCAACGTGCGAACGATAAGGAACAAGTCCTAATCCAGAACGTGTAAACTGCTGTGGGCAAGCCGTATTGCCCTGCTTTTGATTTGAAACTATGATGCGACGGTGAATCTCAGTTTGAATCTTCGGCTCATTTTCAGTTTAACCACTCTTTTTCTCGCGTTCGCATTCCCGGTTTTTGCTCAGGAAAACGACAGCGCCGCCTCAATTCCCTTTTCACAGTCACCTTACAAAGTAGGCGAACATCTGACCTACAACGTATCTTTCTCAAGCTTCCCTTCAGTAGCACACGTCGATTTGCAGGTGGTGTCTCGGTCAGTTTTTTCCGGACGGGATTCGATTCAACTGCGAGCGCACGCTCAAACAAGCGGTGTAGTCAATGTTGCGCTCTTTTCAATCAATAACGATTACACCACGTACGTGGATCCGAATAACGGTCTTCCGTTTCACAGCCAGGAAATCATTCGCGACGCTACACGCTCCAATGACGTGAGTATCGATCTCAATCAAGCCGCGGGCACCGACGCCCTTCCGTCTAAACAGAGGTCATTTCCGGGCACATATGATTTTCTATCCGCATTCTATCGAGTGCGTGCACTCCCGCTATCGGTTGGGGCGGTCTATAACCTGACCGTTCGCGGTGAGTCTCAAGACTATCAAGTGGAGTTCAAAGTAGTCGGTAGTGAGGTCGTCAAGACGAATGTTGGTTCCTTTACGGCCATCGTGACTCAGGTTCGCGTCGCGGGGAGCGCAACTTTGAAAAGCGCGAAAGTTTATTTTAGTGATGACGAACGGCACGTGCCTGTCTTAATAACGGCCCGAGTCAGCACGGGTGACCTGCAAGTCGAGCTCGCCGGATCGGAGTTCGTAAAGCCTGCCGCTGTAGCCGCGGCTTCACCGACGCCGCCAGTAACCGTAGTCGCAACTCCTACCCCAACGCCGCGAGCTAAGCCAAGTCCTGAAACAATCGTCGCAAACCCAGACTGGCCATTTACGATTGGTGAGCAATTGAACTACCAGGTTTTCATAGGCAGCAGCAATACGCCCGTTGGTCTCTCGACATTCCAGGTGCGAGGGCGTTCTCGATACTTTGATCGGGATGGGCTTTATTTGACAGTCGACGCACAAACCAGTGGTACGGTAGCGAAGGTCTTCGTTGCAAATGACAAGATTGAATCTTACGTTGATCCGAAGTCGTTACTTCCTTATCGAACGGTTTTGAACCTGGCCGAAGGTAACCGGAGATTGAATCAAACACTGACCGTGAACCAGGACCGTGGATTAGCAACCAGCGACAATGGCCAAAGGATTGAAATTCCAGTAGGCACTTACGACTATCTATCGCTCTTCTACGCCATTCGCACTTTCAATATTGCTCCCCCGAAAAGGAACGCGATCTCAATACTGGTAGAGGGCAAACCCAAGACTCTGTTCGTAAGTTCGATCAAACGTGAGACGATCGAGTTGGGTCAACAAAAGATTCCGGCGATTGCTCTGACATTAACTACTGATGATCCGCAAAGCGACAAGTATCAATTTCGTATGTGGATTAGTAACGATCGAAGACGACTGCCCTTACGAATAACCTGCCAGACAGAGATTGGTACGGTGAGAGCCGACCTGGCGATAGTTCCTGCCGCACCGCAGTGAAGGAATTCTCACTCTTACCCCCTGCCCACTTTCCTTGAAATTGAAATCTAATTTCAACTAGGCTATACTCCGGTTCGCGGTTGGGGTGCTCTTCTGTTTTTGCCGCTGGCTAGGCAGATCGTATTGGACTTCTAACAATCATGCTTAACTCATTTATCATCGTTCTACGCGAAGGCTTTGAATCCTTTCTGCTCGTGGCCGTTATCCTGTCTTACCTGCGGAAAGCCGGGCAGAAGTGGCTCAGCCCAGCGGTGTACACCGCAATCGTGTCGGCCCTCGCGGTCAGCATCGGTCTCGCCTTTCTACTCAAAACCGGGGTGGACGACGCCGTCCTTGAGGGGACCTTTGGGGCGACCCTTGGAGGATATGTCAGCCAATTTTTTGCCAATGAGGCGTTGCGTGAGGCCGTGTTAGGCGTTGTCGCCATCGTGATGGTCGGCACGCTTGTCATTCATATGTGGCGCACCGGTCCCAAGATTCGGCAGAAAATGCACGAACGGTTATCGACCTTTTCGTCAAAGAGCTCACGGCTCGCAGCAATTGCTGGCGTCTTTCTTTTTACCTTTCTGATGATTACTCGGGAAGGAATGGAGACTGCCCTACTGTTAATACAGGTTCGGGATCCCCAATTAATCAATGGCGCGTTGTTGGGTGTGTTGGCAGCTGCAGTGTTTGCCTGGGGATGGGCCCGCTTTGGTCATCTCATTAATGTGAGGCGCTTCTTCCAGGTCACGGGCATCTTTCTATTGCTCTTTATGATTCAGGTGGCTATTTATTCTTTCCACGAGTTCGCTGAAGCTGGACTGCTTCCTAACAGCGAAGTGCTTCACGCTGCAACAGAGAAGTTTTCACCGGATGGACTCTACGGCAAATGGTTTTCACCGCTCATGGTGAGTGGCTGTGGGCTCTGGCTGCTTGTTGCCTGGCTCATCGATCGGGCGAAAGGAACTACCGAACAGATGCACTCAAGCAATCTTCCAAAACTAACCGTCTAGCGCTTTTTGAGATCTGAGATCTGAGATCTTTAGAGCATCCTCGCCAATTCCCGTTTCAGAAGCTTCCCGGTCGGCCCTTTCGGAATATCTTTGACGAAACGAATCGTCTTGGGACATTTGTAATCAGCTAACCGCGCTTTGCAAAACTCTATTACTTCCTGTTCGGAAGTTTCACTTCCCTCTTTCAACACGACAAACCCGGCAACTTCTTCCCCGTACAGATCATCCGGCACACCCACCACCGCGGCAGCTGAGACAGCTGGATGTTGGTAAAGCACTTCGTCGATTTCGCGCGGGTAAATGTTTTCGCCGCCGCGAATAATCATGTCTGATTTACGGTCGACGATAAAATAAAACCCGTCGCGGTCGCGATAGCCAATGTCACCGGTGTGGAACCAACCATTGCGAAAAGCAACCGCGGTCGCGTCAGGATTCTTGTAGTAACCCTTCAGGATGTTTTCCCCTCTTAACACGATTTCGCCAAGTTCTCCCTGTGGTACTTCATTGTCGTTATCGTCAACGATTCCCATCTCATTTCCAATCGGTAGGCCACAGGAACCTGCGCGCCGGCGTTTGTCTGGAGGATTGAAGGTCGAACGACAGGTCGACTCGGATAACCCATAACCTTCAATCACCAGACAAGCAAACGTTTCTTCAAAGCGTTTAATTGTTTCCGCTGGCACCGGTGCCGACCCACACATGGCGAAGCGAAGTTGCGCGGTGTTCAGTCCAACCGGGACTCCCTCCGGATAAGTTGTCAACAACATCGACAACATAGTTGCGACCGATCCAAACGAAGTAATCTGATAATCCGAAATGATCTGCCAGAAACGAGACGCAGAAAATTTAGGAGTGACGACCGACGACCCTCCAGCATAAAGAGCTGACATTGTCGTCACAGATACCGCGTTCATGTGAAACAACGGCATCATAGTTAAAAGCCGATCTGTTTCTGTGAATCTCAACCATTGACTAATCTGTCTTGAATTCGCGATCACGTTGCCATGTGTCAGCAAGCAACCTTTTGGTTTTCCGGTCGTGCCGGAGGTGTAGATGATGATGGCTTCATCGTTTGTACCGATGTCTTCTGTATCCAGGTCAATCTCACCGACTTCTTTTGTAGCATCTGCCTCGTCGTCGAATAGGATAACCGCTGACAGTTTAGGTAACTGAGCGCGCAGAGGATCTACCACGGAAAGAAACTCAGAACTCGTGAGTAGTGCCCTCGAGTCTGAGTTCGAAATCACGTAAGCCATTTCCTGAGCTTTTAATAGTGAGTTAACTGGGCCCGCCAAGGCGCCAAGCTGCCAACAAGCGAAGTAGGCAATAACATACTCGACACTATTCGGCATCAGTAAACTGACAACGTCGCCCTTGCAGATTCCGTGCGCCGACAATAGAGCCGCAGTTCTATTAACAGCGTCTCCGAATTGTGAATAGGTGAACTCACGACCATCGGCTTGTGAGAAAAGGAAGACTTTGTCAGGAGCTTCGTCAATCCTGGTGCGGAGTAATTCGGGAATGTTTTGAAATCGACGGTTGGCGCTCAACAGCTTCTCCATGATTTGAAAGCTACAACAGCTCTCTTAAACATTCAAAGTCTCGTTCCAGTGCGTAACTTCTTCCGTTCTCTTCGGTATCTTAGTGACTCGCAACTTGGATAGAGTCAGTACCGTAACGCGGTAGCGTCGGGTCACCGTTGTAATTTAGAGCTCTGGATGTTTTCGGGGACCCGACGCTACTGCGTTACGGTACTGACTCCATCCAAGACGGCGCAAGATCGTAATGCACCTCTAGATTCCCTTAAACAAACGAGACCAGTCGAAATACCTGCAATGCGGTGACAATCGACCTTCGTGGTATATTTGCCTCGCTCGCTCAATATAGAGTGCATCTCGTTCCAACCGTAGGATCATGTCCCAATCATTCGGTGCATTAGCTATGACGACCTATCAAAACTTCATTAATGGCAAGTGGGTCAAATCAAACTCTGGCAAATCAGTCGCAAACATTAATCCGGGCAATACCGACGACGTCATTGGTGATACTCCATTGGCAACCCGTGAAGAGGCTCGTCAGGCGGTAGAGGCAGCGGCAGAAGCGTTTCGAAGCTGGCGCTCCACACCCGCTCCCACGCGTGGTCGGATTGTTGCCAAAGCGGCGCGGCTTCTCGAAGACAACAAAGAAGAGCTTGCTCAAATCTTGACGCGTGAAGAAGGTAAAACCATTGCGGAGTCACGCGGAGAACTACAGCGATCAATCAATGTCGCAGAGTTTTGTGCCGGAGAATCACGACGCTTAACCGGCGAGACGATTCCTTCCGAACTGCCCCTGAATTTTGCCTACACCATCAAACAACCTCTCGGCGTTGTCGCGTGCGTGACACCCTGGAATTTCCCGGTCGCCATTCCGGTTTGGAAGATCGCACCAGCCCTCGTCGCGGGAAATACCGTAGTCTTTAAACCAGCGACCATTACACCAGGAACCGCTGTGCGAATCACCGAGATCTTTGAAGCAGCAGGCACTCCCGCAGGCGTGCTGAATTTGATCATCGGTTCCGGCTCTGAAGCGGGAGACGAAATCATTAATCACCCTGCGGTCAAGGCTATTTCATTCACTGGTTCTAACGGCGTCGGGATTCGTCTTTACGAACTAGCGTCGCGACGGGGTGCAAAAGTTCAGTGTGAAATGGGTGGCAAAAATCCAGTGATTGTTCTGGAAGATGCTGACATGGAATTAGCCGTCGAGTCCACCGCACAGGGTGCCTTTGGATCTTCGGGACAAAGATGCACGGCGACGAGCCGCGCAGTTGTGGTTAATGATATCGCTGATGAGTTTGTAGACCGGGTAGCGAAACGCGCTAACTCGATGCGGATTGGTCTCGGCTCTGATCCGCAGACTGAAATGGGTCCGAGTGTTGATGAAAGTCAGTTCAAGACAGTGTTGCGTTACATCGATATCGGACGAGAGGATGGTGCAACTCTGGTGTGTGGCGGTTCACCAGCAACCGGCGATGGACTCGACAAAGGCTACTTCGTTC
Source organism: Pyrinomonadaceae bacterium (assembly GCA_036004125.1). GTDB lineage: Bacteria > Acidobacteriota > Blastocatellia > Pyrinomonadales > Pyrinomonadaceae > PSRF01. The sequence goes on from DASYRR010000166.1 coordinate 14,718, forward strand.
ATCCGACTGTGTTCGACCATGTAACTCCGGACATGCGTATCGCGCGCGAAGAAATCTTTGGCCCCGTCTTATCTGTCTTGCGAGTGAAAGACTTTGATCAGGCGATGCAGGTAGCGAATGATTGCGAGTACGGATTATCGTCGTCGATCTTTAGCAACGACGCTGCGCGCATTTTCCGTTTCGTCGACGATATCGAGACCGGCATGACACATATCAACTCACCGACTACGGGTGGGGAAGCTCACATTCCCTTTGGCGGAACGAAGGGCACAGGTATCGGCGACCGGGAACAAGGCTCAACGGCTTTGGATTTTTACACCGAGCTGAAAGTCGTTTATGTCGATTACACGGGCCGCAAGCGCGAAGGAAATCTTTACTAAGAGGTTCACCGTTGATCCACAGATTACCTTTTTCCTTAATTGGTGTGCTGATCTTGTTTGTCGTTGGTCCGACGCAGGCGCAACCAAAAAAGAGCGTCTACACAGGCCTTCAGGTAAAGCAATGCCGCACGCTCAAATCGAGCAACTCTGAGGCAGGCGATTACCTGGGCCGTTGTCCAGGTATCGGTGGTTACAAGTTGCTGCTCTCGGAAGGCGACCTTCGTCAGAATATTGAAGTCATCACGCCGCAAGGAGCAAAACATTCGCTCGAGCTGTGGTCGGTGGTGAGTCCTGCGTTTTCAAGTCTGGGGCCGAAAGCTGAATGGCGAGTAGCCAAATCGAAGCCAGTGGCGCTGATTGTTCGTTACAACGCGAGTGAGAATCCTGAAAAGCCAGAGAAGACGACTTCGTATCTGGTCGTAACGAAGATCACGCCCAAAGAAATTTGCGTCACCGATAAGATTCCGCCCGGGGCCAACGCAAATGAGGAGGCGCGGCGACTTGGCGACGAAGCAGCCACCAAGCCCTGCTTAAAGGCTCCTTAATCAAAACCTGAATCAATCGCATGAAACAAACAGCTCGATCATTGATAGCGTCGATCCTTGTTCTGACCTTTTGGGTAGTGCTGGCGGCCCAGCAACAAACTCGACAAGGCACCTATCGTCTCTCGTTACCAGCGAGGAATTGGTCAGTGGATTTTGCTATTGAAGACTTAGAAGATTTTGACGAATCAATCGGCGAGAACGGCTATGTCACATTTTTCACCGGACTGCACGATAAGAAACGGCCTCGCCACGTGCTTTTGCTGTCTATTGATCTCAAGATGGCGAAAAGCCCTGGCGATGCTTTCGCGTTTCGTGAAGCCGTAAGGAAACGGTTATCAAAACATTTGGGGAACGGCGTCGTCTCTATCAAACTTTTGGAGCACAACTCCATTCCCGTGCTTCGTTACTCAGCGGACTTGTTAGCTCAGTTTCGCAACGATGGATTTTTGGGTCAGTTGCCGGGTGGTCCTCTAGGTTACCCGGCTGACGGGCAATCTTTTCGAACGCTTGAGGCATATTTCGTCAATGATGAAACGTGGATCTCAGCACGCCTGACATGTCCCGATATTGATAAGAAGGATGAAGATTTCTTCTATTCACTCATCAATTCGATTCGGTTTGTCGACACTTCCAAAGCTGTTAACAGCTTCGATTACTACCACAAGGGCAAACCACTTTATGCTCAGGGTAAGCTGAAAGAGGCCATCGATCCTTTTGCCACAGCGTTTGCTCTCGAACAACAAGCCCCCTCGCTTGACGCTATACATTTTCGTCAGCTGATACGCGAACTGGCTGATGCATATGGAAGTCAGGGCAGGGCGGCGGATTATAAGCGTGTCTTGGAGTATGGACTCGTGAGAGAGCCCTCGTACTATCTGTTTCACTTGGGAGTGGCCCGCTATTTTGGATCTCAAGGGGATTTGGATAACACTTTAATTGCTCTCGGAAAAGCTTTTGAAAATCACACAAAACCTTCGAATAGCATTGAACAGTCTTTGAGCCTGTTACATCCTCTCACGGATCCTGCCTTCGCGCGGTTCAAGAATAACGAGAGGTTCTTGAAGGCTGTCAAAGAAATGCAGAAGAAGTTGATGCAAAGGAAATAGTCACTAGTCTAAACCGCGCTCACTAATACAATGGAAACCGTCACTTGTATCGACTGTGGAGTAGTAAACAAAATTGAATTATCGAATTGTGTGGCGTGCGGAGTATCGCTGGGGGATGCGAAATTTGAACAGAGCGTCCAACAACTTAAAAACGTTGCTGCGAAGCTGCAGGACCTTACTGCGCCGAAAAAGACCTTCTATTCATTTAATGGTTGCGGCACGATGCTTCTCGATTACCGAGCGCTAAGCGACGGGACCTATCAAGCGGTCAGATGGGTCACTGTTTTTGGATTACCTATAATCCCGCTGAGCGCCTACGTCATCGAGCCGCAGAGTCAGGAATACAGTCATGGTAGCGAGACTTCCAGATTCAATCTTATTGGTAAGAGTTCGCTCTCCATGGCTCGCATACTTCGAACATACGGACTCGTAGTCATTGGCTTGCTACCTTTCGTCGTCGGAGCTTGGAATAGCAGCTTCTTAAATCGACGACTGGGCGGACCGCTGGCATTTCTAATGATGCTGTTGGCTATCGCGTGGAGCATTTATGTCATTTTTTTTCGAATCAAGAACGACCGTAAGGCTTACAAGCGTAATTCCATCACATGATTTGACTGTAAAAATGGAGCTGAAAGAATCGTGAGTACAGTAGAAACCAAAACAACGCAATCCGAAACCGTTCGCAAACACAAAGAGTTTCTTTTTCCGGCCGTCGCGATGTACTACCAGGAACCACTCGCTCTGGTTCGCGGCGAGGGTTTTCACGTTTGGGATGATCAAGACAACAAGTATCTCGACTGTTTCGGTGGTGTACTCACGGTATGTGTGGGCCATAACAACCCGAAAGTCACCGAAGCAATCATCAACCAGGTAAAATCGATCCAACACACTTCGACGCTTTACGCAAACAAGCCACAATCTGATTTGGCTGAGAAGCTTTACCAGATAACGCCCGGCAATCTTAAGAAATCGTTTTTCACAAACAGTGGCACCGAAGCGGATGACACTGCAGTGCACGCCGCAAAGCTGGCAACGGGCCGACACGAAATCGTCGTTCTACGACATAGCTATAGTGGGCGCTCTGCTTCGTCCCTTTCAGCGATGGGTCATGCCCCCTGGAGACCATTGCCGGCACAAGTAGCTGGTTTCGTGCATGCAGCTGCGCCGTACTGCTATCGCTGTCCCTTCAAACTCACTTATCCGGAGTGTGGTCTTGCCTGCGCCGATGATATCGAAGAGTTGATTATGACAACGACGACGGGCGAGATCGCCGCTTTCATGGCTGAGCCGATTCTTGGTGTCGGCGGTTTTGTTGTTCCACCTCCCGGCTATTTCGAGCGAGTCGAAGAGATCACGCGCAAACATGGCGGCCTGTTTATCGCTGACGAAGTTCAGACGGCGTGGGGTCGCACAGGCGATAAATGGTTTGGCATTGAACACTGGGACGTTCAACCTGACATCATCACGTCCGCTAAAGGACTCGGTAATGGAGTTCCGATTGGCATTACAGTCGCGACGCAGGATGTTGCTGACAAATATCCCGGTCTTACATTCTCGACATTCGGGGGCAATCCGGTTTCGATGGCTGCTGCGCTCGCGGTGCTCAAGTTTATCGAGGACGAAGATCTGAAAAAGAATGCCGCTGAGGTGGGAGGCTATCTGCGTCATGAGCTCGAACGCCTGAAAGACAAGCACCCAGTCATCGGCGACGTGCGTGGCTTGGGTCTGATGCAGGGGCTCGAATTAGTCAAAGATCGGGAAACTAAAGAACCTGCACCACAGGCCGTGGCAACGGTCTTTGAAGAGACAAAGCGTCGCGGTATATTGATTGGAAAGGGTGGACTTTACGGAAACGTGATCAGGACGGGGATGATGTTGAATTCGACGAAGGATCACGCTAACGAGTTGATTCAAGCGCTGGATGCAGGGTTGGCGACGGTTTGAACCGCAGTTTGACGGATTCACTGTTGTCGGAATTCCGAAAAATCTTCACTCCGTTAGGAGTGAAATGTTTATAGTCGAGGGCACTCCCCCCGATAAAATTCGCCAAAGGCGCCGGAGGCTAGCGGGACTGGCGATATAGACATCTCGCTCCTCTGGAGCGAAGACGTCTTCCGTGTGGCCCTGCTATAAACATGTCGCTCCTCCGGAGCGAGACCCAAACTCGGAACCACATTATGAAAACCTTAATCAAAAACGGTCGCGTTATCACTGCAGTCGACGATTACAAAGCTGATATTCTGATTGAAGATGAACGCGTCTCTGTTATCGGCGCCAGCCTCTCTATGGAAGTGGATCAAACAATTGATGCCGCGGGCAAGTTCGTCATTCCAGGTGGCATCGATCCACATACACACATGGAGCTTCCGTTTGGAGGCACTGAGTCCTCCGATGACTTTCGCACCGGAACTATCGCAGCGGCTCATGGTGGTACGACGAGCATCATCGATTTCGCCGTTCAGTACAAAGGCCAGTCATTAATCGAAGGCATCGACAACTGGCACAAAAAGGCCGAAGGCAAAACCGCGATTGACTACGGGTTTCACCTCATCACCACAGAGCTCGAAGACAAACAGATTGAGGAACTCTACACAGCCATGGACGAAGGAGTGACCAGCTTCAAAATGTTCATGGCGTATCCAGGAGTGTTCCTGGTTGACGACGCAACAATCTTTCGGGCCATGTCAGCAACCGGCTCACGAGGTGGCTTGATTTGCATGCACGCGGAAAACGGTATCGTCATCAACGAGATCATTAAGCGTGCTTTGGAAAAGGGTCATACGGCGCCGAAGTATCATGCCTTGACGCGACCGACCGTAGCGGAAGCTGAAGGCGTTCATCGCGCGATCGCCATCGCCGAGATGGCTGAGTCGCCCGTCTACATTGTTCACCTGTCGTGTGCAGATGCGCTCAACCAGGTGCGCCAGGCGCGCGATCGTGGGATTCCGGCGTTTGCCGAAACATGTCCGCAGTACCTCTTCCTTTCCATCGAAGACTATGGAGACGACTTTAACGGCGCGAAGTATGTGATGACGCCGCCACTTCGCGAGAAGTCTAATCAAACTGAACTCTGGAAGGGTTTGAAGATGGATGACCTGCAGGTTATCTCCACCGACCACTGCCCATTCTGCATGAAAGAACAAAAAGAACTCGGACGCGATGACTTCACAAAGATTCCCAATGGGGCGCCGGGTGTAGAGAATCGCGTACCGCTGATCTATAACGGCGGCGTTGTTGAAAACCGCATCAGTCTGAATCGCTTCGTCGAGCTGACTTCAACTGCAGCGGCGAAGATGTTCGGTTTGTTTCCCAGGAAAGGAACGATCGCTGTCGGCTCCGATGCCGACATTGTGATCTTCGACGGAGAAAAGGAACAAACGCTCGGCCTCAAGACAAGTCACATGAACTGCGACTACAGCGCCTATGAAGGCAAGAGAATTAAAGGTGTCGTCGAGACTGTGCTTTCTCGAGGCAAGGTTGTTGTCGACGGCGGCGAGTTCAAAGGTAAAGCGGGCAACGGGAGATTCTTGAAGCGCGGGACGTGTGTAAGTGCTTAACATCCGTTTTCACTCCGTTAGGAGTGAGATGTTTATAGCGCGCAACAGCAAGAATAGCTCTTCGCTCCGGAGGAGCGACATGGTTATCGCGAGCCTAAGACCACACCTCCGGCGCCTTCGGCGAAGTACACGATTTTCGATCGGGCTATAAACATGTCACTCCTAGCGGAGTGAAACTGCTCACCACTCCTTAAAAACCCTTGTCCCACCCAATTCCCTTCGCTTACTATTCGCTCGCCTGAACGCCTTTCCAGAAATTCCCCATACGGAGCTTAATTCAACATGCTTGCTTCTATCCTTCTACTCGCCGTGCTCTTTCAGGGTGGGGGTCAACGTCAAGGTCAATTCCCCGGTCAACAACCAAGTCCTTCGCCTCAAACAACCCCGCAGACTGGGGGTCAGCAAGGCGGCAGACCACAGCCACAAGCCACCCCAACACCGGAAGAACCTCCAGTTGTAACGAAGCATTCGATTCAAGTTGGCGGCCAGACATTCAACTACACAGCAACGGCGGGCATGATGCCCATCAAGAATCGCGAAGGTGAAGTAGAAGCGCGAATGTTCTTTACCAGTTATGTCGTGGACGGACCCCGACGCCCGCTAACTTTCTCATTCAACGGCGGCCCAGGTTCCGCCTCGGTCTGGTTGCACATGGGCGCGATTGGTCCGAGGCGTGTGAAGATGAACGCTGACGGCACAATGCCGGCGCCTCCTTATGAGTTGGTGGACAATCAAGCTACATGGCTAAC